>VBMB01000030.1 GCA_005878525.1 Methanobacteriota archaeon | reverse complement strand
TTTGAGCGTAGGCTCGCGTGAGGGTCTTGATGTCGATTTTCGACATCTTGGGCAGAGCTTCCATGACTTTCGCCGAGTTGCCAGATTTTGAATCACTCATCATCTCACCCAAAACGGAGGGGACGATCTGCCAGGACACACCGAATTTGTCCTTGAGCCAGCCGCAAGGCTCCCTCTCACCGCCCTCCGAGAGGTTCTCCCACAACCGGTCGATTTCTTCCTGCGTGTCGCAGTTCACGAAGAGGGAAGTTCCCTGCGCGAACGAGAAGTACGGGCCGCCGTCCATGGCCATGAATCGCGCTCCGTCGAGTTCGAACGTCGCGTTCAGCACCTGCCCCGTCGTGATCGGACCTCCCTCCTCCCCGCGGACCAGGCTGATGATCCTTGAATTCTTGAAGATCGAGACATAGCGCTTCACAGCCTCCTCGGCCTGGTCGTTGAACGTCAGGAACGTGGTGATCTTTTGCTCGGTGCTCTCCTCCCTGGCTTTCCCTGTCTTCCTGTTCTTCGTCATGGGTGTATCTCCCTGCGTTTTCCGGCCCGCGCCCTCTGTCGTCGATTCAGCTCCGCGCCGAACCTGTCGAGGCGGGCCTCCCACAGGCCGCGGTACTGTCGCATCCATTTGTCCAGCTCGCGGAATGGCCCCGCGCACAACGAGTAGAGGCGCTCTTGCCCCTCCGCTCGCACGCGCACGAACCCTGCGTCATGAAGGATGCGGAGGTGCCGCGAGACGCCCGATTGCTGGATGTCCACGGCTTCCACGAGCACGTGCACGGCGCGCTCGCCCGCCCCGAGCGTTTCCACGATCCGGCGACGTGTCGAATCGGCAAGGACCTCGAATACGACGGATTCCACGCGGGATGTATACACGTGTGTGTATATACACTTTTCTGCATTTCTACATGTTTCGCAAGCTCCTTGCGGCCCCACGGGGCTGGTTTTCGGTTTGAAAACGGCCGTCCACCTCGAGCACAAGGCTCATGCCGAGTTCCGCCTTCACTGGGGACCGAGGGTGACGCTATGGAGCGGGCTAAGCGGGGTAAAGTGGCGGCAGTGGCAAGTCAGAGTGTGGAAGAGCGACTCGTTCGCGGGCTGAATCTGAACCTCGCGAACATGACGTCCTTGGCGACAGCCTACAAACAGGCGCACTGGAACTTGCAGGGCCCGGGATTCGCCCAACTCCATGAATTGTTTGACCGGTTCGCAGACCAGACGAGAGAATATGCGGATCTCGTCGCGGAACGCGCGGTTCAATTGCACGGCACCTCGCATGGGACGATCGAAGGAGCCGTCAAGGAAACGACCCTTCCGGCGTTCCCGCTTGACGAACATCGAGAAGATCTCCTCCTGAGGGCGCTCACCGACCGCGCTGGCGTCGCGATCTCGGAGATCCGACGCGGCATCGACGGGAGCGAAGACGACCTTCCCACGCAGGACGTCTACATCGAGATCGCCCGCGGTCTCGAGAAGCAAGAATGGATGCTGCGGTCCCACTTGGCCGGATGAACTCGTCCCGATGGCCGGAGTCGAACGACCGGGCATCCTGGATGACTCGGGAGTTCCCGGGGAGAAGGGCCATATACTCCATAGGGGCATGCGGACGGCCGGAGGAGTGTAATGAGCCGCGTCACGGTGGGTCAGGAGAATTCGGCGCCGATTGAGATCTATTACGAAGATCACGGGTCCGGGAAACCCGTCGTGTTGATCCATGGATGGCCGCTCAGCGGCGCGTTATGGGAGAAGCAAGTCACGGACCTCCTGCGTGCGGGCCACCGAGTCATCACGTACGACCGCCGAGGGTTCGGCCACTCCAGCAAGCCGGCGAGCGGCTACGACTACGACACCTTCACTGAAGACCTCCACAAGCTGGTGACTGCGCTCGACCTGCACGACTTCGCCCTCGTCGGCTTCTCGATGGGAGGCGGCGAGGTCGCCCGGTACTTCGGCAAATACGGATCCGACGACGTGAGCCGGGCCGTGTTCATGTCGGCCGTTCCTCCGTTCCTGCTGAAGACGGCCGACAATCCGGAGGGCGTGGACGGGGCTGCGTTCGAAGGAATCAAGGCGGGCGTCCTCGCGGATCGCCCCGCGTTTCTGACCCAGTTCCTGGCGAATTTCTTCAATGTCGACCAGCTGGGCGGCACGCTGGTCAGCGACCAGGCCGTGCAGCTCTGTTGGAACATCGCCGCGGGTGCTTCGCCCAAGGGAACCCTCGATTGCGTCACGGCGTTCTCGTCGACGGACTTCCGGAACGACCTCCGACGCGTCGATGTGCCCACGTTGATCATTCACGGCGACGCGGATCGGATAGTGCCCCTCCCCGTTTCCGCCAAGCGCACCGCGGAGATTGTGAAGGGAAGCAAGTTGATCACGATCGAGGGCGCGCCACACGGCTTGAACTGGACGCACGCGAGCAAAGTGGATCCCGAGCTCGTGCACTTCCTCGGGTAGGGGTCGGTCGACGGCTCCGGCCGCACTCGAGCACCGCGGGTTCAAGGTCCTGGTCGATCCCTACCGCGAAGCGAGGCGCCAAAATGAGCGAGGAGGCGCAGCGCTTAAGTCCGGAGACCGGGATGCGGCGTGACAGGAGGGAGCAGTCTGAAAGCGTACGTCCTCTTGGGCGTAGCGTTGGCGTTGTTTGCGATATCCAATCCGGTCGCGGGGTCTCCGAAATTCTCGGGGTGGTCGACCCCAGTCAACCTCGGCCCCGCTATAAACTCAGTCCTCAGGGAGAACGGACCTACGATTTCCAAGGACGGCCTGAGTCTATACTTCGGGTCGTTTCGCGCAGGCGGGTTCGGTGGTTCGGACATATGGGTGTCGCACCGAGCCAGCGTCGACGACTCCTGGGGACCACCCGTGAATCTCGGCCCGACGATTAACACGGCAGTCCTCGAGGCGGTCCCCGAGTTCTCGCGCGACGGTCACTGGATGTTCTTCAACCGCGTCGGAGGACCTGGTAGTCTCGGCGGTTTTGACATCTGGGTCTCTCACCGCGAGAAGGTCCATGATGACTTCGCCTGGGAGACGCCCGTCAATCTCGGGTCGGCGGTCAATACGGCGTCCAACGATGCGGGCCCGAGCTACTTCGCGAACGACGGCCTCGGCGTGCCTCTCCTGTTTTTCGGGAGTGACCGGGCCGGCGGATTGGGTGGTTACGACATCTACGTCAGCGCCCAGCAGGCGGACGGATCCTGGGGGGCGGCCGAGCCGGTGACGGAGCTGAGCAGTTCGACCAACGATCAGCGCCCATCCATTCGCTCCGATGGACTCGAGTTGTTCTTCTTCTCGGACCGGGTCGGAGGAATCGGGCTCACCGACGTGTGGGTCTCGACCCGGGGCAGCACGTCCGACCCATGGTCCCCGCCAGTGAATCTCGGTTCCGGGGTGAACAGTCCGCAGGACGACACGCAACCGTTCATCGCCCCGGATCGCGTGACCCTGTTCTTCGCGTCCACTCGATCCGGTTCGGTGGGAGATCAGGACCTGTACGTGACGACTCGCGTAAAGACCTAGCCGTAAGCGCTCACATGACTCGTCGACGATGCGGACGAAAAACGGCGTGACGCTGCAGAGGCGTCGAACGAGCCAGATTTGAAAGGTGAGTCGGCTCGGGAACGACCCTTGTCGGTCAAGGAGGCGTCTGCGGACCGAGCCATTCCCGAGCCTGATTCCATAGCTGCGTGAACAGATCCTGAGCCCATCGATGTCCCGCCGAGTCGGACAAGAGGAGCATCGACTCCATGTCGACCTTTCCCTCGGGGGTCGGGAAGCACACGCCCGCTACGTCGTCGAGGACCGCCAGAAAGATTCGAGCCTCTGGAGTCAGGCGCACCGGGTAGTTGCGCTCGACCGGCGGAAGCCGGGCCGTCTCGCGTTGAAACCCTTCGCGGGATCGGATCACGCGGACATCCGCGCCGGCGGCCGCCTTTTCCCGCATCACCGGCACCGCCGCTTCGAACAACTGGTCGGTCAGGACCCAGATGCGTTGCTTCACCGCTCGCAGGTACCGCTCTTGGGCTGCAGCGACATCATACATTCCCGTCACGAACGTGCCGCCGTTCAACGCGCCGAGCCGTTCGACGAATTCCGTGGGCACCACCCGCACGTCGTGTTTCTGGAGGAACTCACGATTCGCGAGCAGGAATCGGAAGAAGGGGAAGCCCGCGGACACGAGTCGAGCCAGGCTCGTGGGCTCGTACTGGCTCTGCGGATTTTTCGTCAGCAGACCCGTTGAAGCGAGCCGGTTCAGGTGGCGCGTCGTCTCCGAGTCGGTAATCTTCAGGCGGCGCGCGATCTGGGCGTGGCGGAGCGGCTTCTCCTCAATTACCTCGAGGATGCCGAGTCGTTCGTCCGAGGCGAGTTCAAAGAGGAAACGAGCGAGGCCCGTTGATTCCATGCGACTCAGGAACGTTCGGGTCGATACTAAGGTCTTCGGAATGGGCCGGCCGCAGATTCATGAACGACCGATGCTTCCGACGGCCGGAATCGAGTAACCGGGGAGAGAACTTCGTTGACAGAGATCCGGCGACATCAGGGCGTTGAGGGCGACACGGAACCGACAGTCCGCGCGGGGGCCGCCCTCGTTTCCCACGCACGGCTGATCCTCGCGGTGGTCATCGCGGCCGCGTTCCTCGATGTCGTCGACTTCTCCGTGGTTCAAGTGGCGCTCCCCACGATCCAACGAGAATTCCTGGCCCCTCTCGCGGAGAGCCAGTGGGTGACCGGTGTGTACGGGCTCACCTTGGCCGGATTCCTGATGGTCAGTGGCCGAGCCGGCGACGTCTACGGCCAGAAGCGCCTGTTCCTTTTCGGAATCGTCCTATTCACCGTATCGTCCTTGTCGGCCGGACTTGCGCCATCGCTCCTCTCCCTCGTTGTCTCGAGGGCGATTCAGGGCATCGCCGCGGCCATGACGACCGCCACGGCTCTGGCGATTCTCGCGGCCACGTTCCCCGAGGGGAAGGAGCGCAACCGAGCCTTCGGGGTCCTCGTCTCGATCCTGTCGGCGGGGTTCGCGGCAGGCTCGATCGCGGGCGGGGTCCTCACCGCGGCGTTCGGATGGCGATCGGTCATGTTCGTCAACGTGCCGATCGGAGCCGTGGCGACGATCTTGGCTCAGCGTTTCATCGCGCGGAACGGTCCGCGCGCGACGTCGAAGCGGCTCGACATCCCCGGCGCGGTGACCGTCACGGCCGGGTTGATCCTCCTTGTATACGCGTTCACGATTGCCGCGACCGATGGCCTCTTCACGGTGCAGGCGGCGCTGCCCCTGGGCCTCTCTGCCCTCACCTTGGCGGCCTTCCTGGCCATCGAATACCGGTCGAAGGCTCCGCTCATGCCGCTGGCCTTCCTGCGCCGCCGGACGACCCTGACCGCGAACGTTCTGTCGCTCGTCGTGAGCTCCTCCGCGGGAGCCCTGATCGTGTTGACCGTCTATTTGCAGGGCGTCCTTGGCTACTCCCCCCTGGACGCGGGTCTGGCATTCCTTCCCGCGGCCGCGATCTTCTTCTTCGTCGGCGGATGGGGGTCCTCGTGGCTCATGAACCGGATCGGCCTCAAGCGGGTGCTCGTCATTTCCACGGCGTTCGTGACCTTGGGGCTGGCGATGCTGGCGCCTTTGCCGGTCGCCGCGGGCTATCTCGGCATCTTGCCGGGGACGATTCTCTGGTCGCTCGGGGCGAGCATCGGATTCCCAGCACTCGCCATCGCGGGCCTCTCCGGGACGAAACCCGGGGAAGAGGGCCTCGCCTCGGGGCTGATCCAGACCTCCCAGCGCCTCGGCTTCCCGCTTGGCCTGTCCTTGGTGTTGACCGTTGCCAGCACGTTCGATCCGCAACTCGGGCTGACCGGGTTCCGGTACGCCTTCCTCGGGGCCGCCGTGTTGAGCGCGGTCGGACTTGGAATCGCCCTTCAGTTCCGAAGCGAGAGCGTCCCTGCGTTCGTCGAGGGGGCGACGCCGGAGCGAGGTTCGGTGGCGGAGCGAGGAGAGATCGAATGAGGCGCTTGGATCTCGCCACTTTACGGGGCACGGGTTGATGCAGCTCTCTCGACGGGGCCAACCGCGGATATATCCTGCTCGAGCGATCGACCTCTTACGAATGGGGTGAACGGAATGCGGAAACTCATCATGTGGAACCTGGTCACGCTGGACGGCTTTTTTGAGGGCCCGAAGAGTTGGGACATTGACTGGCATGACACGATCTGGGGGGAAGAGCTCGAGAAGTATTCCGTCGAGCAGTCGAAATCGACGGGCATGTTGTTGTTCGGCCGGGTGACATACGAGGGCATGGCCGGGTATTGGCCCACCCAGAAGGGCGACATCGCCGACTTCATGAACACGGTTCCGAAGGTCGTGTTCTCGAAGACGCTCAAGAAGGCCGATTGGAACAACTCTAGGCTCGTGAAGGACAACGCGGTCGAGGAAGTCATCAAGCTGAAGAAAGAGCCTGGCAAGACCTTGTTCGTCTTTGGCAGTGCCGATCTTTCTTCGACGCTCCTGAAGCACGGGCTGTTTGATGAGCTCAATCTTGCCCTCACGCCGTTGCTCTTGGGCCGCGGAAATCCGTTATTCAAGCCGAATTCGGACCGCATCAAGATGAAATTGCTGGAGGCGAGACCGTTGAGGTCGGGCGGCGTGATCCTTCGCTACCAGCCGGAACGCCCGGCTGACACGTCGGCGTCAGTGCGCGCCGCGAAAGCCTGAAAAGCGACCCGCAGGATGGCCCGGTGAATCGTATGGATGGCAAAGAAAAGCAATTCAAGACGATCGACGAGTATATCGAGGCCTCCCCAAAGGATGTGCAAGGCATCCTCCAGAGGCTGAGGCTAACGATCCGTAAAGCCGCGCCGGAGGCCGTCGAGACCATCAGCTATCAAATGCCGACGTTCAAACTGAACGGCAAAGGCCTGGTCTACTTCGCGGCGTTCAAGAATCACATCGGACTCTATCCGATACCTTCGGGCATTGAAGCCTTTAAGAAGGAACTGTCGCGGTACAAACAGGGAAAAGGCTCAGTCCAATTTCCGATCGACAAGCCCATTCCGTACGACCTCGTGCGAAGAATCGTCAGATTTCGAGCGAAGGAGAATCAAGAGCGTAAGAGATAGAAGAACCCCTTCGACTCGGAGGCCGTGAAGAAAATTCTTCGGCTGCGTAGCCCGTGATCTGCGGCCATTCACGACCGCGATGCGGCATCCCCGCGGGAAGCCCAAACAAGGCTCATGCCTCCGGGAAGGCATATCGTGGATCGGAGGCAGAGGGTGGCGGACATGTTCGACATCATGCAGGTCGTGGTGATTGTGGCCGGGTTCGCGCTTCTTGCGACCTTGGTGGTTTTCCTGAAGGGTCTGTATCTGATCCGTGCCGGAGAGGTCGGCGTCCTGGTAAAGAGACTCGGCGGGCGGAAGATGCCGGCGGGACAAGTCATCGCCCGACATGGGGAGATCGGGACGCAGGCGGCGACGCTGATGCCTGGCCTGTACTGGCGGATGCCCGTGGTGTGGAGCATGCGCCGGTCCAAGGTCGTCCAGGTTGCCGAGACGGAAATCGCAACCGTTGAGGCGATCGACGGGCGTCCGTTGCCGAAGGGACGACTCCTCGGGGACGAGGTCGAGTGCAACCAGTTCCAGGACGGCGAGGCGTTCCTCGACAACGGCGGGTTCAAGGGTCCCCAGGTCGCGATCATCCGCCCCGGGACGTACCGGATCAACCCGTTCCTGTTCTATTCATCGTGGCGCCCCAGCCTGACGTCTCACAGACGGCGGCGCATCCGACTGCCCGGTCGCACAACTTCTTCCAGGATGGCCAAGCGTTCCTGGACAGTGGCGGCTTCCGAGGCCCGCAGCTCGACACGCTCCAGCCGGGCCGGTACTACATCAATCCGACACTCTTCCAGGTCCAGATCGACGAGGTCGCCGAAGTCCCACCAGGCTTCGTGGCGGTCCTCCGGTCGAACATCGGGGAGGAACTCGACCAGGTCGACATGGAGCCCGTGCCGGTCACGGACAGCCCGGACTTCGACCAGACGATCCATGCGGCGGTCGAACGGTTGCTCGTGCCGGATCGAAACCGGCGCGGGATCTGGCGGAATCCCGTGGCCCCCGGCAAATACAACCTGAACCGGGTCGCATTCACGGCGTACCTCGTGCCGACGTCGGCGATCATGGTCGACTGGGCTCGCTCCGAGCGGCCAGACGCCCCGAGTCTCTCGCGTCGTCCGGCGGATCCCGGAGTCGACGAATCGGACTATCCCTACCTGACGGAACAGGGCGAGAAGGGCCTCTCCTTCTTCCGGTTCGGCCAACTGCTCGTGACGTCCAGGGACGGTTTCAAACTCGAGGTCGACGTGAGGATGGTCATCCGCATCCTGCCCGAGAACGCCGCGTTCGTCATCGCTCGCTTCGGCTCGGTGTTCAACCTGATCCAGCAGATCGTGCACCCCCTCATCGACGCGTCCTTCCGCAACAACGCCGGAGAGAAGAAGGCGCTCGAGTTCGTGCAGGGCCGATCTCAGCTGCAAGAGGAGGCTCTGAACCGCGCGCGGGTCCAGTTTGCCAAGTACTACGTCGAAGCGCAGAACCTGCTCATTTCCTACATCGCCGTCGACCCGACGCTGCTTGCGACCCAGACGAACAAGGAGATCGCGATCCAGCAGCAGACGCAGTACGAGCAGCAGGCCACGGCGGAGCAAAGGCGCATCGCAGTCCAGGAGATGACGGCGCGAGCGAACCTCCAGCCGAAGGTCGTCGAAGCATCCTACCAGGTGCAGATCAACGAAAACCTCGCGAAGGCGGCGATCAAGCAAGCCGAAGGCGTGCGCGACTCGACGCGCATCCAGGCGGACGGAAACGCGGCCGCGATCCGGATGGTCGGCGAGGCACAGGCGGATGCGTACCACGCCCAGGCCGACGTCCTCGGCTCCGACCGGGTCGCGCTCGTCAAGGTCATGGAGGAGGTGCGCGACGGCAAGATCCGGGTGACGCCGGATACTCTCGTCACGTCCGGCGGGGATGGGTCCGGCGCGGGAACCCTCTTGACGGCCTACCTCGCGAAACTCCTCACGGAGCCGAACGGGAGCAAGCCGGCTGAGGCATACAAGCGTATCGAGCACCCCGACTACGCGTCGGATCTGACGAAGGACTCGACCCGCAAGAAAGGGGACGGATCGCCGGAGCCCTCTCCAACCGAATCACCAGGAGAATGAGATCAAGAGAGCCGAGCCCGGCTCTCCTTCCGGCACCTTCCCGCCGTTGTGCCCGACCGACCCTCGGCCAGATGTCGTTCGAAAAGGCTTAGGCTTGTTTTCCGGCTATCCTCGGCCCATGCGCGACATGACGAACCATGTCCGAACGAGTTGTCTGGAAGTCGCGTACGAGGACCGCGGAAGTCCGCAAGCGGAACCGATCATCCTGGTCCATGGCTTTCCTGACGACATCCGCACCTGGGACGGTGTCGTCGCTCCCCTCGTCGATGCGGGGTATCGGACGCTGACGCCGTATTTGCGAGGATTCGGACCGACGCGTTTTCTGGAGGAGACCGCGTTGCGAACTGGGCAGCTCGCCGCACTCGGCCAGGATGTAATCGAATTTGCCGATGCCGTGGGCATCGAGCGATTCATGTTGGTGGGCCACGATTGGGGCGCGCGAGCCGCGTACATTGCGGCGGGGTTGTGGCCGGGCCGAATCCAAGGGCTCGTTGCGTTATCCGTTGGCTACGGCACGTCCACGCCGAAGGATCAGATTTCGTATGATCAGGCGCGGGCGTACTGGTACCAGTGGTACTTCGGCCTCGAGCGAGGACGTGTGGCGCTGAAACAGGACCGCCGCAGGTTGTGCCGATGGCTCTGGGAAGCATGGTCTCCGGGTTGGCATTTCGATGATGCGACTTTTGAAACGACGGCCCGGTCCTTCGACAACCCAGACTTCGTGGAGATATCGATTCACTCCTACCGCCACCGTTGGGGCAATGCGCCCGGAGACCGTCGGTACGACGAGATCGAAGCCCGCATGGCGACATTGCCGCGAATCGGGGTCGATACGACGGTCCTACACGGAGCGGATGACGGAGCTACGTTTCCGGAGACGTCGGCGGGCAAGGAACGCCTCTTCACGGGCCCGTACGAGAGGCGGGTCATCAATGGCGTAGGTCACTTCGCCCAACGCGAGCGACCCGACGCGGTGGTCGAGGCGGTGCTCGCCCGCTTGAGACCTCCGTCGTCCTCCTGACTTGGACTGGAAAGGCCGTTGCGCCCATGGACTCGGAACGATTTTTGTCGGAGTGGGCGGTACTTCGCCGACATACACTTATCCATCGTTCGCTGCTCACGGAAACGTGCCTCCGAGGACCCAAGTCGTCGTCGCGGGCGCGGCGCGAACCCCGATCGGCCGCTTCAATGGCGCATTCTCCGAGGTCCCGGCCCCCCGACTGGGCGCCTTCGCGGCGAGGGAGCCATCCGCCGGGCGAACATCGAGCCGAAAGACGTCAGCGAGCTGTTCTTCGGCTCCGTGATCCAGGCGGGGCTCTACCAAAACTGTGCCCGCCAGGTCGTCATCTTCTCCGGGATTCCGGAGAGCGTGAGCGGGACCACCGTGAACATGGTCTGCGGCAGCGGCATGAAGGCGATGGTCGATGGCGTGCGCGCGATCGAAGACGACCCCGATGCGATCATCGTCGCGGGAGGCACGGAGAACATGACCCGGGCGCCGTATCTCATGCCGCGGGCACGCCAGGGCTTCAACCTCGGCCACGCGGAGGTCCTCGACTCGATGATCACGGACGGTCTCTGGGACATCGAAGGACGTTTACGCTGTCCGGGAACGGGCTCATCGTGAGATTGCCGTTTGTCATGACCGGCGTCATGTTCGAAGCCCACAGTTGGACGACATCGCTCGCGGGATCCGGCCGGACACGACCCGCGAGGCCTTAGCGAGGCTCCAGCCCGCCTTCAAAAAGGACGGTGTACTGACCGCCGGCAACTCATCCCAAATCTCCGACGGCGCAAGCGCCACGGTGCTGATGAGCGAACGCAAGGCGCGCGAAATTCGGCGTGGAACCGCTCGGTACGATCAGAGACTTCTGCTCCCAGGCCGTGAAGCCTGAGGAGGTGATGTTCGCGCCGATTCCCTGCGTGCGGAAACTCATGCACCGGACCGGGATGAAGCTCGATGCGTTCGATTTGGTCGAGCATAATGAGGCGTTCTCCTCTGCGAGTGTCGGCGTGAGGAAGGAGCTCGGCATCCCCTGGGAGGTCTTCAACATCTGCGGGGGCGCCGTAGCCCTAGGCCATCCGATCGGCTGCTCTGGAAATCGCATCGTGGTCACACTGTTGCACTCCATGAAAGAGAAAGACGTGCACCGCGGGCTCGCGACGCTGTGCATCGGGGGCGGGGACGCCATGGCCATGGCGCTGGAGCGATGAGATCCTGGACGTCGATTCTCGAGGGTGAGGACGGGCCTGCTGGGATTCGAACCCAGGTCAGAGGCTCCGGAGGCCTCTGTCCTATCCAAGCTAGACTACAGGCCCTCGTGCGCCGAAATGGGTCCACGGATTAAGGCTTTCTGCGGCGATCGAAAGACGGGAGTTCGTCGTCCTCAGTACGTACCCTCTTCGAGGATTCGCGCTTCCGTTCTCTCAGGATCATGACGACGACCGTCGCAATCGCGACCGCGACGGGGACAACCGCGACCCACGCCCAGTTCGCGAGCACGGACGGTGGTGCTCCGGGTAAGGTGGGCTCCGATCCCGGACTGCCGGGGATTTGCCAGCCACTGTCTCGGTACGAGTAGATCGTCCCGGTCTGGGTGGCGGTCGCGTCCAGGTCCCAGGCAGTGATCGTCCCTAACCAAGACTTCGCCACGTTAACTAGCAACGTGCCTTGCGTAACCGTAGCGCTCGTGCTGATATCGACTGGAACGAATCCGGTCGCGTTCGATGTCAGCATCGTCTTTCCGTTCACGTAGCTCGCCTGGAAATGGCTCGAATTGTCCTGTCGCGTGTAGATCCGAATTTGGTACGACGTGTTGTCCAGATTCGCGATCACGCCTTTGACCTGGATCGTCAAGGTGATGCCTGCGCCGGCGTCAGCTGATGCCAGACGAAGGACGTTTACGCTGTCCGGGAACGGGCTCATCGTGAGATTGCCGTTTGTCATGACCGGCGTCATGTTCGAAGCCCACAGTTGGACGACATCGCTCGCGGGATCCGTGTAGTTCCGATCGAACGAAACGGCGGAGACCACCCCGACGCAGGTTCCGAAAGCCACCAGGCAGACGAGGAGGAGCCCCGCTAATCGGGCTTTCACCACAGGGCAGCGGGGTTGACCCGGGATAAGACCAATGGTACGATTATCGAGAACAACACGCGGTCCGGATTTTGAGAATGGGAAACCAACGCTCACTTCTTGGCGAACTCGGTGTACCCACAACGCCCGCACGACGTGCGATCACCGTGTCTCGCGAGGAACACGCCAGGCCCGCACTTCGGGCAGTTCGCCCGCTCTCGCGTGATTCGATCGCCGTCAATCTTGTAGAACTTCCGCTTGAGGCCGGCGGCCCCTTTCTCCTTCTTCGCCTCGGCCATCACTTCGCCTCTTTCTTCTTGCCCTCAGGCTTCTTCTCCGCCTTCTTCTCTTCCTTCTTTTCCTCTTTCTTCTCGGCGGGCTTCTTTTCTTCCTTGGTGGCGGGCTTCTTTTCGTCTTTCGGAGCGCCCTTCTCCGGTTTCGCCTCGGGCTTCGCCTCTGCCTTCGGGGCCTCGGCTTTCGGGGCGGGTACGGTGGGCTTTTCCGCTTTCTCGGCCCGCGGAGCGGGAGCGGGTTTCTCCGGCTTCGGTGTGGCCTCCTTGACCTCCGGTTCGATCAGTTTGTTGCGGACGAGGATGTGCTTGCGTTCGACCGCGAGCGCCTCCTCTTTCGTTTTGTAGACTTTCGCCTCTCCCACGGTTTCATACCGACCGAACGTCGAAGCCTGGTAGTCGATGACGACGATGTCCTTCGTCGCCTTGAGTTCCTTCGCGAGGAACGCCCGCAGTGCGTCCCGCGTCGGCGTCGGTTCTGCCTTGTGCGTCGCCTTGAACGTGACCTCGACCCGCTTCAGGAGCGGGTTCTCCTTTCTCTGCAGAACCTCGAGTTGCATCGGCTATCGTTCCATCCGCCGCAAGACGTCGAGGGTCCTCGATTTCGCGGTCTCGTCTGCCCGGACGACCACGACGCCCTGGGACGGCATGCCGTACAGGACCGCCGCGTACGGGGGTGCGAGCGCGATGCAGACGAGGGCGAGAAGGTCCTCTTCGCCTCGGACTTCGACGCGTACCCGCTCGTCCGACTTAAAGGCTTCGGAGAGCACGCGCCACGCATCCGGGGTGATCGTCGCTGCGGGATTCGTAACTCGGAGGACCTTTGAGCCGATTCGTTGGAGCGCCTCGCGGAGCTCCGGATCCGCTTGTCGTTTCGTCTTGAAATCGACGACGCAGATGTCGGGCGTGCGGCCGCGCGCGACGAGGTCGAGCGTGCAGAAGTCCCCGACCGTCACCACGGGGCTCGCGTGTCCGATCGTCGGCAAGATGCTCGGCCCTTGCACGAGGGCGCCCATCGGCCATCGGAGATACTCGCGCAGGGATTCCGGGAGTCGCAACGTCACGTCGGCGAATTCAGCGAACGCGGAGGGCGAACTTCCCGTTGACATGGATGCCCATCTTCTTCGCGATCTCGGACCGCTGGTGGTCCACGATGATGACGTAGCCTTGCCAGTCCTTCGACGTCTCGCCCCCGCACAGGGGGCACTTGTCCTCGTCGGTCACGTGACCGCAGTTCTTGCATGCCTTTGGGATCTTCACGACCATGGCTCAACCTTTCCTCTTCCTCACGCGGCCTTCCGCCCTCGCGCGGTCCTCTTCGATCCAGTCGAGCTTGCCCAGGGCCGGCTGACGCATCGTCAGGCCGATCTTCGACTCCCGCGGCGCCCGTTCGTTCAGGGACACCGCGACGATGCGAGTGCGGACCTTGTCGCCGATCCGGAGGTCGCGCTTCGTGTCTTTGCCGATCAGCCGCTGGCCCTCTTCGTCCACGTCGACCCGATCATCCATGACCTGCGAGATGTGCAAAAGGCCGTCCAGAGGACCGAATCTCACGAATGCGCCGAACTTAAGGATTTCCACCACGGTGCCCTCGACGATCTCTTGCAAGGTCGGCGCGAAGACGAGGGCGTCGTATCGCACGCGCTGGTAGACGGCGCCGTCCCCGTGGACGATGCGGCCTTCGCCGACACGCTCGATGTTGCTCGCGATCAGGGTGAGGGTCTTGTCCGCCCCGATCTTGCCTTCCAACGTGGTCCGCGTGAGCTCCCGGGCGACCGCGTCGATGTCCTCCCCGAGTCGCTCCGGCGGGATCCGCACGACGTCCTCCCGCTGGACCCGTTGGTACATGAAAATCGGCTTCGTTCCCAAATCGGTCATTCTATATAGGCGTTTACCTCGGCTCGGTCCAAGCGCGGCGTTTCGACGAGAGGACCGCGGGTGCGAGGATTCCCGACGCACGCCGGTTCCCTGCACCTTTATTGGGTTTGCCCCCTTATCGAATCTGTTGAGCCCGAAGGCAACGTTGAGGCCCGCCGGCGCGCGCCACGGCGGCATCATGTCGTCTCGGGTGGAAAGCGCGCTCGGGGTTGATCGACTTGGGGAGAAGTCGTAGCGACCTGATCGTGTTCGTAGGGAAGAGGCTACTCCAACTCATCCCGGTCGTCTTCGGCGTCGTCACGATTACGTTCTTCTTCACGCACGTCGCAATCGCGAATCCGTGTGCGGCATGGACGAAGGCCCGGACCCAGGCGGCGATCGATCAGTGCAAGGCGACGTTCGGCCTCGACCAGCCACTGCCGAACCAGTACGTGAACTACCTCAGCAACCTCTTGACGGGGAACTGGCTAACGAGTCCGAGCGGTCTCCCCGTGCTCCCCCAGATCCTGAACGCCTTACCGGAGACCGTCGAGCTGGTGCTGGCGGCGCTGCTTATCATGATCGTCCTCGGCATTCCACTCGGGGTCGTTGCCGCCAATGGGGCGGGACGCTGGCCCGACCACGTCGTCCGCACGTTCTACTTGAGCGGATGGGCGACGCCAACGTACCTGGCAGCCCTCGTCGGCGCCCTCGCGATTGGCCCTGCGCTCAATCTTCCGTACAAGTACGCGTTCTCAACCCAGACGCCGCCGTTCCCCCAGATCACCCACTTCTCGATCCTCGACGCGCTCCTGGCGGGGAATCTTCCCGCGGCGGGAGACGCGGTCCTCCACCTCGTCCTGCCCGCAACGGCCCTCGCATTCCTGAACATGGGGATCGCGACTCGAATGACCCGCGGCTCCATGCTCGAGGTGCTTCCTCTCGACTATGTCAAGACCGCCCGCATCAAAGGGCTCTCGGAAACATGGGTGCTCTACAAGCATGCCCTCCGCAATTCGCTGATCTCGACCGCGACGGTCCTCGGGGTCACCGCGGGCGGCCTCCTCTCCGGCACCGTCGTGATCGAGTCCATCTTCCAGTGGCCGGGGATCGGACGGTATGCATACAACGCAATCACGAACTACGATTTTGCTGGGACGATTGGAGTTGTCATTTTCTTCGCGGTTGGCGTCGTCGTTTCGAATCTCGTCGCGGATGTGATGTACGGGGTCCTGGACCCGCGCGTGGAGTGGCGATAAATGGCGGTTGCCGAAGGGCGCCGGGCCCCGGGAAGCGCGGGTGTCCTGTCCGGGCCTATGGGGGTTCGGAGGACCCTTCGTTCCCTGCGTCCGGGACTCAGGGGCTTTGTGCGGGTCATGCGGGCCAACCCACTCACGCTTCTGGGCTTCGCCATGGTCGTCGTCATCGTCGTATTGGCCCTCCTCATCACGATCTTGCCGATAGTAGGCCAAGCCTTGCTTGGACGTCCGCTTTCGATCCTGCCCTACGATCCTGCTTACTATCCGTCTCCCTGTCCCGGGCCGATTGTCAACAACGTGACGGTGTGCTCGCTACCCCCGTCCGCCCAGCATTTCCTCGGCACCGACAACCTCGGTAGGGACATGTTCTCGCGGGTCCTCGCAGCCCTGCCCCTCGATCTCGCGATTGGGTTCTCGATCACGCTGTTTGCCCTCCTCGTCGGCGGGAGCCTTGGGCTCCGAGTCTCGTGCTCGCCTTAGCCATTGCCGCCACACTGGGGCGGGACCTCGGCCCGTCGCTATTGGCGATCCTGTTCACCTGGTGGCCCTACTATGTTCGGCTCGTCCGCGGCGAGGTCCTCGTCGTGAAGCAGCAGCCATACATCGTCGCCGCAAAGGCCGCTGGCGTATCCGACGTGAGGATCGTTCTTCGGCACGTGATCCGAAACATCATCGAGCCAGTGTTGGTGTATTTCACCTTGGACGTCGGGACCGTGATCGTGACCTTCTCCACGATTTCTTTCATCGGGGTTGGGGTGAAGCTGGGCGTCTTGGAGTGGGGGAACATGGTCGAGGGCTATCAGACCTACCTCACGTCGTACCCTTGGATGGTCTTGTCCGCGGGCGCTGCGATTTTTCTCACGGTCCTTGCCTTCGGCCTCTTGGGCGACGGACTCCGCGATGTCCTCGATCCGAGAAGTCGAAGGGCACTCGCTCAGACCGCGGTCCCGACCACCCTTCCAATCGCGGCAGTACCGGCGGAGGCTTAGCGAACTCGGACGGCGTGGCGATGGCGGCTCCCGTGCTCGAAGTGAAGAACCTGTCGGTCGACTACGTCGTCGGCGCGGGGACGTTCCACGCCCTGAGCGAAGTATCGTTCGAAATCGAACCGGGCCGCGTCCTCGGGATTGTCGGCGAAACTGGCTCGGGGAAGAGCACGCTCGCACATTCGATCCCACGCTTGCTCCCGGAGCCCCCCGCGAAAATCCGGTCGGGGGAGATTCTGTTCCGCGGAATCGACACGCTCAAACTTGAGAAGTGGCAGTTGCCACGCATCCGAGGGACAGGCGTCAGCATGGTGTTTCAGGAGCCCCTGAACTCCCTGAATCCCGCGTACCGTATTTTCGATCAAATCGCCGAGTCCGTGCGGATCCGACAACTTCGCGAAACGGGAAAAATGCCTGGCATCCTCCCGGCCGGAGAGCCGTTCGATTACTCGAAGCGCGATCCCCCGAAGGCTTCCGACGTGCTTACGAAGCCGCTCGTTCCCTCCTTGCCATCGAAGAGGCTCCGGACAATCATCAAAGCGGACGAATCGATGCGACGGGAAGTCCTCGAATATCTGAGGCTCGTCCGCATCAACGATCCGGAGACGATCTTGACCTTGTATCCGCACGAACTCTCGGGCGGAATGAGACAGCGTATTATGATTGCCATTGCCTTGAGCGGCCGTCCCTCGCTCCTCATCGCGGACGAGCCGACGAGCGCCCTCGATATTACGATCCAAGCCCAAGTCTTGACCCTCATGAAAGAACTCATGTCGGAGGTGCGGACGTCGATCCTGTTCATCAGTCACGATCTCGGGGTGATCGCGGAGATGGCGGACGATGTCGGGGTCATGTACGCCGGCCATCTGGTCGAGTTCGGGCCGTTGGAGGACGTGTACGAGAATCCTCGCCACCCCTACACGAAAGCCCTGCTCCGTGCCGTTCCGAACCGGTACAAGACCGATGGCTCGCTGCCGTCCCTGCGTGGGACGGTTCCGAATCTTTCTCGGATTCCCTCCGGATGCCCGTTTCATCCGCGTTGTCCGTTAGCAAAGCCGGTCTGCTCGAAGGACCCCGGTCCGGCCCTTCTCCCGGCGGAAGGATCCCGGATTCGCGGCCACTTGGCCGCGTGCTATTTCAGCAAGGACGTGGAGGCTCTCCCGTGACGGAGGCGTTGGTCGAGACGATCGACCTCGAAAAGCATTTTCCGCTCACACCATCCCTCTCCGATACGCTGGCCCGCCGAGAGAAACGCGTCATCCACGCCGTGGATGGCGTATCCCTCCAAGTGCGGCATGGGGAGACGCTTGGCCTCATCGGGGAATCGGGCTCGGGCAAGACAACGCTCGGATGGGTGATCGCTCGACTTCACGAGCCCACCCGCGGACGGATTCTGTTCAGCGGAAAAGATATCGCCCATCTCGAGGGCCGTGAGCTCCTCGCCTGGAGGCGGCAGGTCCAAGTCGTGTTCCAAGACCCGATTGGCTCGCTGGACCCCCGGATGCGCGTTTGGCAGATTGTTGGCGAACCGCTGCTCGCCCAAGGCAAGCTCAGCCGTGCGGAACTCCGCGCGAAAGTTAGCGAAGTTCTGCCCACCGTCGGCTTGCCGGCGGGTTCGATCGATTTGTATCCGCACGAGTTCTCAGGTGGCGGTCGGCAGCGCCTTTCTCTCGCCCGAGCGCTGAGTCTCCGCCCTAAGCTGATTGTCTTGGACGAACCGACCAGTGCCCTCGATGTCGCGGTTCAAGCCCAGATCCTCAATCGCCTGGTGGACCTACAAAGTAGGTTCGGGTTCTCGTACCTCATGATCTCTCACAACGTCGCCGCGGTCCGGTTCGTCGCCGACCGAGTTGCGGTGATGTATCTCGGCAAGATCGCAGAGGCGGGTCCGGTCCGCGGCGTCCTCGAGCGACCGCTCCACCCTTACACGAAGGCGCTCCTCGCGGCCCTACCGGTTCCCGATGCCCGACGCCGTGCGATGCGGTACCGCGTTTCGGGCGAAGTCCCGACCCTGATCAATCCGCCGCCGGGCTGCCGGTTCGCCGGACGATGTCCCTTCGTGATCGATCGCTGCCGGGAAGAAGAGCCCTTGTTGCGGGTGCTCCCCGGCATCCCGGATCAGTGGGTCGCCTGCCATCGCGCGGAAGAGGTGGGGGAGATTCCCCCCGAAGAGCTGTTGGGCGAGATGCCCACACTTCCGGGGTCGCCTCGATCCGAATCCGGCAATTCACGACCGAGCGAATCAACGGTCGCTGGGTAGCTTTGCCGGGTCGGGTGGCGAACGGCGAACCGCCTTGCTCGGGGCCCGGCGAACGGCTTCACGCGTATTCCGTATTCATGACCATTGTGAACGGGAGGCCGCTCCCCATGGGGTTGAACACCACGCCGTGGAGGAGTTGATTGTAGACCGCGAACTGTTGGGGCACGACGAGCCACGCGTTCGTGTAGTTGTCGTACATCATCCGCGTGATCTGGGAATAGTCGTTCGTCAGGTTCGTCGGGTTACTTTGACCCGCGGCATCGATCACGAGGGAATCCATCGTGAGGTTGTTGTACTGCGACATGCACATGTTCGCGCTGCCGTAGCTGATCGCGTTGTTCTGGGTCCAATCATCGGGGGCGATATAGTCCGATGTGTAGAACTCCTGCCCGATTGGGAACGGGCCTCCATTCACGTTGGTCATCGTTGTGCAGGTCCCGCTCGCGTCGAGGACTTGCTCGACATAGAGTTGGTCAAGCGGAATCGCGACCGGATTGATCTTGATCCCGATCTGGGAGAGGTACCCTTGGAGGAGCGTCGCGACGGTCTTCCAGTCACCCAGATTGATGTACTCGTAGTTTAGCGTCGGACCGTATCCTTGCGGGAGCGGGTACGGGGAATTGTTCATCTCTTGCTTGGCCAAGGCGAGATCGTACGGATACGGAGCGAGGTTGTCCGGGTTGTAGTATGGATAGCCCGGCGGGACCGGCCCTACCCATTGCTTCGCGTATCCGCCGAACGCCACGTTGATGATCTCCTGATAGTTGATCGCATGGACGACCGCCTTGCGCACGGAGACGTTGTTGAAGGGGGGGACATTCTGGTTCATGTAGATCCACCAGCCTCCCGCGGTGGAGCTGTACACGTCGTCGAGGGTCGTTACCGTCACGCAGGCGGTGGTCTTCAGGTCGTTGACCGTTGACGGGCCGACGTAGGCAAAGGACGCCCCCGCGACTTGGCCAGATTTCAGGTCTTGCACCTCGACCGCGGTCGTGCCTTGGAAGTTAATCTGGATTGAGGACTTCGCCGGCTGCAGGACGTTGTTCCACGGCTCCGCTGCCGCGGCGGCGGTCCCCCAATAGTTGGGATCCGGGACGAGCACTTCGCCGGTGGCCGGGTCGTACGACTGGATCTTGTACGGCCCGCTCCCGAGCAAGTTGCTGGCCATCCACGTATTGGGACCCGGGTGGACGCCACCGTTCGCTTGGATGACGGTGGGATCCACGGCGGCGGCCACGGGGGCCGCGAGCGTCGAGAAGATGTACGCGTACGCGACCGGGCCATTGTATCCGTAGCCGAGATTCAGCTGGATGGTGCGGTTGTCAATCACTTGGAACGACTGGTCGGTCCGCTTCATGTACGTGATCTGGGCCGACGTCGGCGCGAAGAAGTTCCAGGTGGAGAGCGCGGTCTCCATATAGTTGGTCGTCTGACGGATTTCCCGGGGGGTCGCGGTGAGGTTGCTCAATCCGGGGAGATAGAAATTCTGGCCCAATATGAACTCTGGGGGCTGGTTCATGACAATCGACCGGTACAGACTGAACCACATCACATACGCATTTACCGGATCCCCGTTCGAAAAGTGGGCCCCCGGTCGCAGGTGGAACGTGATGTTGAAGTGATCCGTGGAAAACGTCCAGTTCTTCGCGAGGATGGGCAAGAAGGTCGTGTAGCTTGACTGGTTATACATCACGAGGCCCTGGTAGACTTGTTGGACAATCCCCCAACCCGGTGTTGAAAAGGTCGTCGCCGGATCGGTGTTGTCCGGGCTCTCGGGCTGGTCGAAGATGAGTGGGTTCTTGGAACCCAGGGTACAGACGGCGGATGGAGGCCGGGTGAGCTGGACGTAAATCACGATCCCCCCGATGACCACGAGGATTACCACGACAATCGCGACGATCTGCCATATTCTCGATCGACGGGCGCCGAGTTCCGGTTGCGGGGGCTGGGGCGGGCTGACGGGGGATGTCGCCAAACTCTCCTCCTCCGGCGCGGCATCTCGGGCATGCCTTTTAACTGTTTGCGCAGGGGCTCACCGCGAATCCGCACCTTGCATTGATGATTGACTCGCGTGCGGCTCGACGGCTACACTAGGAGCGGGGCGATGACGAGCGTAATCGTCGACAGCAGTTTGACGAGGATGTGCAGGGAGGGCCCCGCGGTATCCTTGAACGGATCGCCCACGGTGTCGCCGACGACCGCCGCCTTGTGCGTTGGGCTTCCTTTGCCCCCGAGATTACCGGCCTCAATGAACTTCTTCGCGTTGTCCCAGGCTCCGCCCCCGGTGTTCAGGACGAGCGCCATGAGCACGCCCGCGATCGTACCAACCATGAGGGTGGCGCCCAGGGGCTCTCCGGTAGGAATCGGTTCCAACAGAGAGGTCACAGGATTTAGGACGTACGTGATCTTGACGAAACGAAAAATCAGGGCCACGGCCAGCGGGGTCGCGACCGCGAGGATCCCAGGCACAACCATCTCTCGAAGTGCGCTGCGCGTGCAGATGTCCACGGTGCGCCCGTAGTCCGGCTTCACAGTGCCCGCCATGATCCCCGGGTTCTCGCGGAACTGATCCCGCACGTCCTTGATGATAGACCAAGCCGCGCGGCCCACCGCACGAATCGCGAACGCAGTGAAGAGGAACACGAGGGCGGCTCCCATGAATCCGCCAATGAACGTCTCGGGATGCGCGAGGTCGACGGCTTTCACCCGCGCTTCGGACAGGAACGCGTTGAACAGGAGGAATGCCGCGAGGGCGGCGCTTCCCACCGCGTACCCCTTCGTGAGGGCCTTCGTCGTGTTGCCCGCCGCGTCGAGCTTGTCCATGTTCCTGCGGGCGGCCTCGGACATGCCGGCCATTTCGATAATGCCCGCACCGTTGTCCACGATCGGCCCGAAGGTGTCCATCGCCAGGATGTAGGCCGCCGTCGCGAGCATGCCCATCGTTGCGATTGCGGTCCCGTAGATGCCGCCACCAGGGATCCCCGTGGATTGTCCCAGCCAAAACGAGAACAGAATCGCAATGGATACGACAACCGCCGGGATCGCGGTCGCCTCAAGACCGACCGCGAAGCCGGAGATGATGTTCGTGGCAGGCCCGGTCTCCGATGATTTCGCGATGTCTCTCACGGGCCGGTACCGGGCCTCCGTATAGTACTGCGTGACCCACACGTAGACGACCGCAGTCACCATGCCGGCGATGCCGCAGACCCAATAGTAGGCCCAGGTCAGCCCTCCCGACGCCGTCGGCGTTGACGGTTGTAGCATCGCCCACGCCGCCACGCCGAATAGGATTGCCGCGAGGACCGACGTCACGATGTATCCGCGGTTCAGGGCACTCATCGGGGCTTCGTCCTCGCGCGCACGGACCACGAAAACCCCGACGATGCTCGCGACGAGGCCAAACGACCGCGCAACGAGCGGGAAGATGACGCCCGCGATCCCGAAATACGGAAAGAGGACGACGCCAAGGACCATCGCACCGATGTTCTCCGCTGCGGTCGACTCGAATAGGTCCGCTCCGCGGCCCGCGCAGTCTCCGACATTGTCCCCGACCAGATCCGCGACGACGGCGGGATTCCTCGGGTCATCCTCCGGGATTCCCGCCTCCACCTTGCCGACCAGGTCCGCCCCGACATCTGCCGCCTTCGTGTAGATGCCGCCTCCAAGCTGTGCGAACAACGCGACTAGACTCGCCCCGAACCCGAAGCCGACGATCGATAGGATCAGGCTGTCTTCGGTGGCCTTGGCCGTGCATAGCGCGATGGTGTACCCCGCGGTGATGCAGTCGTTGAACGTCGTCGGGTTGATGGCGGATCCCAAGGCCCCGTACCCGTAATACAAAAGGGCTACGCCCGCGAGAGACATGCTGACAATCGAAAGGCCCGAGACCGCGCCGCCCCGGAGTGCGATGACGAGGGCGTCGTTGAAGGACTTGAGAGAACCCGCTGCGGAACGAACGTTGGAGCGGATCGCGATATGCATTCCGATGTAGCCGGACAGCGCTGAGAACGTCGCTCCAAGAGCGAAGGCCCCGGCCGTCTCGAATCCGGCGAGGAGCCCTTTCTGGGCGCCCAGCGCGACCGCGAACAGGATCGCGAGGGCCGCCGCAATGATGGCGATCGTCTTGTACTGCCGACGCAGGAACGCCCGCGCACCCTGTTGGATTGCCCCCGTGATCTCCCGCATCCGGTCCGAGCCCGTGTCCCGTCGCAGGATGTCTCGCGTCAAGATTGCCGCGAAACCGAGCCCCGCGAGGATCGCGATGGGGATGATGAAGCTCAGATCGATTTGGGCCGTGGCGTCCACTCCTCCGCCGTGAGCGCGGCCGCAAGCTCCTCCTCGTATTTAGGCTTTGATGGCTCGCTCAGGCGCCGTACTTCTCCATGCGGTTCGAGGCGTTCAGGAGGACGTTCATTACGTCGGTCCCGCGGAGTCGACCGAGGGCGCCGTGTGCCATGCTCCGCTCGTCGAAATTGAGGACGTCGTCGACCCGGACGCCCTCGCCGAAAATCGTGAGCGGCACGGGATCTCCGGAGTGGTCCTTCAACGCGACCGGGGTCGAGTGATCGGCCGTGAGGGCTACGACGACCTCCGTAGAGAGCATCGCCTTCAGGTGGCCCATCATCGCGTCCATCCTCTCGATGACACGGATCTTCTCCGACGCCTTCCCGTCGTGGCCGCACAGGTCCGGTGCCTTCACATGCAGGACGACCAGATCGTGGGTCCGCAACGCGTCCATCGCGGCGTCGGCCTTCGCAATCATGTCCGTGTCGAGACCGCCGGTCGCGCCCCGCACGTCGATGACGTCCATGCCGAAGGTCCGAAACATCCCGCGAATCAGCGCGACGCCCGCGATCCCTGCGGCCGTCAGATGGAACCGCTCCGTGATCGGAACGAGATCGGGGAAGATGCCGGCCCCTCGCAGTACGATTGCATTTGCCGGCGGTTCGCCTTTTGCGACGCGCGCCCGGTTCACCGGATGGGCCTTGAGGATCTTGTACGACTGCTGCGTGAAGGCGTTGACGGCCTTCGCGGTGACCCTCGCGGCCGACTCGAGGGGCTTCGATTCTTGGATCGTCTCACCGATCTCGTGGGGATCGGTGTCCGTGACTTTCGGCGAAAGCCCTCGGCCTCGCAACACCACGGCCACGCGGTGCTCCGTCCCCTCTCGGACGTTCGCCTTGATTCGTCCCAGTTTGAGCCCATCGAGCGCTTTCGCGAGTTCTTCGGTCCCCTCCCGAATCCGTCCGGCGCGGCGGTCCGTGAGCTTCAGGTCCTCGTCGACCGAGGCGAAATTCCCGCGAAAGGCGATGTCCCCGGGCTCCATGTCGATGCCCACGCCGGCGGCTTCAAACGGACCGCGGCCGGTGTACACCTCTTTCGGATCGTACCCGAAGAGGGCGAGGTGGCTCGTGTCGCTGCCCGCCGCGACGCCGGGGGCGATGGGGTCGACGAGCCCATTCACGCCGTTCGACGCGAACCAGTCCAGGTTCGGTTTCGGGGTGGCCTCGAGGGGCGTCTTGTGGCCGAGCTCGGTGAGCGGTCGGTCCCCCAGGCCATCGAAAATCACGAGGAGGATCTTGCGCGCATCCATTTCGGCCGCCGAAGGTCCGGTCCCTAGATATGTCTTTGCTGGCTGCGCGCTGACGGCGGCACCGCATCAACGTTTCCGCGAAGATATTTGCCGCCGTTCGGCGTGTTCCGAGATGCCGGAGGCACCGCATGTCCGCGATGGTTGCTTGTCCGCGTTGTGGCGCGCCGAATTCCCTGGGGAACCTGTTCTGCTCGAACTGCGGGGTCCCGTTGACGACCTCGGTCCCGCCGGCCACGATTCCAGCACCCTATCCGCCGATGTGGCCTCCTGCTCCGGCGCCCCGCGCGACGGGCAACCTGACCGCGATCGTGGTGGTCCTCGTGATCGTCATCCTCGTGGCCCTCGCCGGCGTGGCGGCGGTGTTGGTCGGGCGACAGATCAGCATTACCCCACCTTCTCCTCGAGTCATGGGGGTCGTCGTCGCGAGGTCTGCCGACGGCACGAACTGGACTCTCACCATAACCTCGGTCCCGACGGGGCTGTTTCCATCCACCGCGAAATTGGCGATCCTGACGAGTGGAGGCGCCACGGCCCTCGCCCCCACGGCGTTCGTTTCCCTCAATTACGCGTCGCAGAGGGCCGCGTATGTTCAGAGCCAGCCGGGTGGACCCGTCGCGGTGGGCGATCGGCTCCTCCTCAGCACGACGACGTATTCCACCGGGTCCAGCTACCAGATATCGGACAGCACGTCGATTCTCGCCGCCGGCATGTTGCGGTGAAGCGATTGGTCCTACGTCCGGGACTCGGCCTTCGCCACGCTCACGGGCATCCCTGGGGTCGCCTCGAGCTGGGCCGCGGCGCTCGCTTCTCTCCGAGAAATCTCAAGGAACCCACTCGACGACAGCGTGGCGAGGAGGTCCCTCGGTGCGACCAGGCCGTACGTCCTCACGAACGGCACAGTCATTTCATAGCCACCCACCGTCACCGCAAGACGGTCGCCGAACGACCACGCCTTCTCGGCGAGAGGCCGGGGGATGTTCGTGACGACGTTGCCAAACCGATCGTAGGTGATGACGACAGCATCGAAGCCGCCTTTGCGCTTCTTCGGTTCCCCGAAGTCGAGATCGACGAAATCGCGGATCGTCGCGCCGACGTCCTTGACCTTGGTCCCGGACATGAGATGCGCCGCCACCGGCGCGAAGAGATCGCGTCCGTGGAACGTGTCGGAGAGTTCGGGACGGCCCAGCTTTCGATTCGTAATCTCGCGCACCTCTTTGAGGCCGAGTCGCCGCGCCGCCGGGACGAGGAGTCCGTTGTCCGGCCCCACGAGGAACGCTCCTTCGCAGACGCACACGATCGCGCGGCGCTTCGTGCCCACGCCGGGGTCGACCACGCCGACGTGGGCCGCGAACGGATAGTACGGGACCGCGGCATACAGGACGTAGGCTCCGTGGCGAATGTCATGCGGCCGGATCGAATGGTCGATGTCCAGGATTGTCGCCTCCGGATTAACCGTAAGGATCGCGCCTTTCATGGCGCCGATGTACTCGCCCGCTCCGAAGTCGGTGGTCAAGGTGACGATCGCGCTCATCCGCTTCGACCTCCTCAGCTGAGGCGCCGCAAGCCTTCCTTGATCCGGGCGAGTTCTTTCTTGCGGCGCTGAATCACGACGTCCGCCTTCGCCGCCCGAGCCTCGCGGTCTTTGAGTTTCGTCTCCCGTGTCTTGAGAGCGGACTGCGCCGCTTGCACGGCGATCCGCTCGGCCGCTAGAGCATCACGGTCCGCTGCGAGCTTCGTGATGCGTTCCTCGATGCCGGCACGCTGGGCGGCAATCGCCTCTTGCCGACGTTTCCCATCGGCCTCGGCGCGGGCCACTCGCTTCTCGGCGTCCGATTCGCGATCTTCGACCTCGTCGATCCGGTGCTGGAGGCTCTCTTCCTTCTCCCGGAGGGCGGCCTCCTGCGCCTCGACCTCGCGTTCGCGGGCTTCAAGTAACGCTTCACGACGTTGGATTTCCTGTTTCGATTTGGACTCTCGACTCGAGATTGCGTCTGAGCGTTTCTCGAGCTTCTTCGTCTCCTGTGCATGCGAGGCCTCGGATTTCTCGAGCGCCGCCTTGCGCGATTCGATGTCTTGCAGGTCCGAGAGGAACGCGGTTTCCTGTTCCTCCAAGGTGGCCTTCAACGACTCGTTCGATTCCGATTCTTTCGTGAACGCCCGCTCCACGGCAGCGACCTCGCTCTCGCGCCGTTCGACCTCGCCTCTCTTGGCGGCGTACTCTTCTTCGAGCGCAGCGCGTCGAGATCGCAAGTCTCCCTCGACGACCTCAGCCGCATCGGACCGTTCCGTCGTTCGCTCCTCCGCCGCGGCCGCCGCCTTCTCTCGCTTCTCAATCGCGGCCTCCCGACGTTTTGCCGCGGCCTCTCGCTTGTCCAGCTCTCGGTCAGCGGTCTCGATCGCACGGAGCCGTTGCTGGGCGGTTCGTTCGGACCGGAGCAGCTTCACCGCTTGCGCCTTCATCCTCGAGCGGTTGGCGGACAGCTCCTCGTCCATGCGCTCGAGCCGGCGCTTCAACTGCTCGAGCTCCTTCCCGCGGGTCGCGAGGTCCCGCTGTCGTCGGCGCACGTCGACCTGACGCTCCCGGGCTTCGCGTTCCTCCTCGGAGACCTTGCGATCCTTCGCCGCGAGGTCCTTCGCGAGCTTCTGCATGCGCTTCGTCGCCCGTTCGAGCTCCTCCCGCTGGTCGTCGAGTCCCGCGTCCTGGGCTTCAAACGCTTCGAGCTGTTTGGCGAGTTTCGTGGCCTTCTCGGTGAGTTCCCCCTCGCGGGCCTCCAGGTCGGCCATACTTCTCGGGAACGATTTCTCCCGGTCCTCGAGGGTGCGTTCCCGCTGAGAGACCGCCGCAACGTGGTCCCGGAGCTTCTGCTCCCGTTCGCGGATTGCCTGCTCCTGGCTGGTGAGGAGCCGCTCCCGGCGTTCCGCTTCCGCGAGGCGGTCGTCGAAGACCTTCCGGGCCTCGGAGATCTTCTCGGCCTCCGCCTGTAGGTTGCCGTACAGATCGTTCATCTGTTTGCGCTCGCGTTCGACGGACGCGGCCCGCGCGTCGAGCGATGTCTCGCGGTCCCGGTAGGTGGATTCCTTCGAGGCGAACTCCCGCTCCAGCCCGCCGAGTTTGGCCTGCCGTTCCGAGAGGCTGCGCCGCTGGGTCTCGACCTCCGCCCGCGCCTTCTCGGATTCCATCGCGAGGACCTTCTTCTGGGACTCGACCTCCACGTCCCGGGACTCTCGTCGCTCTTCGAGGCGGCTCAGGATCAGTCCACTCGCCTCCTTGACCGTCTGCAGTTCGGCCCGGAGGGAGTCCAGTTCTCGCTGTCGCATCGCGCTCCGTTGGTACTCCTGTTCGAGTTCCCATTTCCTGCGGTACAGCTCCTCTTCGCGTTCGACGAGCGTTCGCTCTTGATTGCGACGGCCCTCCAGCTCCTTCTCGTACGTCTCGCGCTCGCGGGCCTCCTGGGCGATTGCCTGCTCGAGCACCTCGTCCGGGTCTCCGATGCCCTCGACCGCGGCTTCGGGGTAGCTCCGCTGGAGATGGTCGATGCTGATCGAGGAATGGCCATAGTCGTAGGTACGCACCTCGAGCTGGGCGCGGGCGCTCGCGGCGTCCTTCAGGATCTCGGGGAGGGCCTCGTGGCCCGCCACATCGACCGCGGACCGGTGTTCCGCGAGCACCCCATCCCCTCGCCGGAGGACGAGGACCCCTTGCGACGGGGTGTCGCCGCGAAAAACGGAGGTCTTCAGGACCCCGTTGAACTTCATCGCCCGAAGCTCGGCGAGGATGGACCGAATCACTTCAGGCCCGCCGTCGGCGATCCGCTCCACTCGCCCCGGCGGCACTTCCATCGGGTGTTACAGATTATTGTCACGTTATGAAGGTTCCCACGAAATTCTGTACCCTGACACTCCCAAAGGCCCGGAAAACGGCTTTCTACGCCCGCCGCGATGTCGTCCGTGCGTTCGTGATGAGAAGAGGGTCAGCCGATCGACGCGTGACGACCCCTATGAGTGCTGAAACGCCCGGCGATCGATGAGCGTCGCCCGATGGCCTGAACGAGGGAAAGGGCGCGGTCTCGGCGGTTCGCCAAGGCCGCACGTTCTCGGTCACGCCGCGAACGGCCCGCCGGACATGAGGCTCGTGTCCGTGTACACGGCCGGGTCGAGTCCGAACAGGGCGGGCGAATTCTGGTTCCCGTTCAACGCCCCGTTGCCGCGCTGGACCGCCGCGAACCAGGGCGCCCGGATCGTGGCCGTCCTGCACGATGCGACCGCGTCCCCGAAGAAGAAGCCCGTCCCCACCGCCTGCCCTCCGTTGAACGTCGCCGTCACGGTCCCGGTCCCACCCGCGGCCAGGCTGAGGCTGGACGCGCTGAGCGAGAAGAAACCATTCGCGGGCGGGTCGTTGATCGTGAGGCTCAGGGCGCAAGTGACCGCCGGACCGAGGTTCTCGAAGGTCACATGGACCGCGGAGGACAACGGCTTTCCTCCCGTGAAGCCCCCGAAGCTGATCGAGGCGGGACTCAACAACACTGTCGCACCGACGGAGGTCTGGACGTTGATCCGGCCGCCCCCGCGGGCGATCGGGCCGAGTCCGCCGGTCCCCGTCACCGTTCGATCCGCGTAGTTGACGAGCGCCGACTTGACCTCGTCGGGCGACCACGTCGGATGGGCGGCCAACAGGAGGGCGGCCGCGCCGGTCGTGTGCGGCGTCGCCATCGAGGTGCCCTGGAAGAACGCGAACTGGCCTCCGAGGACGCTCGAGAGCACGCTGACTCCAGGAGCGGTCACGTCGGGCTTGAGGCGGAAGTCGTACGGCGTGGGCCCGCGGCTCGAGAACGCCGCCAGGATGTCCGCGTTCGTCGTCACGAAGTCGAAGAACGTCGTCCCGTCGACCGTCACCGATCCGGGTGCGTGCGCCTTGAGGGTCGCGCCATCCGCCAAGGAGACGATGACCGCCGGAATCGTCGGGTGGTGCACGCCGTCCTGGGCCATCGGGAACGGATCCGTTGGCTGATTGTTCAGGATGATGACTCCAACGGCTCCTCGGTCCTGGGCGTCCTGGATCTTCGTGCCGAACGTGCAGACGCCGCGGCTAATCAACGCAATCTTCCCGGTGAGGTCTTCCGAGATCGCGGTGCAGCCGTTCGCCGGCGTGGTCGTCGCCGTTGCTGCAGTAATCGCGGGTTTGAAGTTCGCGAACTCGCCGACCGCGGCGCCGATCGTCGTCGTGTCGAAGCTGACCTTGATGCCTTCGAAGTGCGGATCCGAGGCCGCCGCAGCCGTGATCGCGTTCGCGGCATTGCCTGGCGATTCGACGGTCAGGATGCCGGATCCGGAATTTCCGGCGGCGATCACCGCGACCGTCCCCGCGTCCACCGCGGCGTTGATCGCCTCCGACAACAAGTCGTGGGGGCCTTGGACTCGTCCACCGATGCTCAGGTTGATGACGTCCATGCCGTCCGCCACGGCCTTCTCGACCGCGCCGATGATGTCGTGGCTGAACGCGCCGCCCCCGTGGTGGATGAACCCGGAGCCGTATCCCGGGAACACGTTGTAGTCGTGCAGGGCGACGCCGGACGCGACGCCGCTCATCGGCGCCGCGAGGCCCATCGGTTGTCCGTCCACCGTGACGGTCCCGGTGGTGTAACAGCCCCCGATCGTCCCGGTGACATGAGTGCCGTGGTCGAAGAATAGCGTGCGGCTGGGATCGAACAGGCCGGTCCCGCTGAAGAACACGTCGTGGGTGATGCTCCCCGCGGCCCGACACGATGCGATGAACGGATGGGAGTCGTCGATTCCTGTGTCGATGACGCCGACCTTCACGCCGGCGAGGTCGCCTATCGCTCCGGTCGTGGGATCGATTCCCAGGGAGGGCCAGACCACGTTCGCCTTGATGAGGGGCACGGACACGTCCATCGAGGGATAGTAGATCCAGTCGGGGGTTACGGCCGCGACGCCGGGTGCATTCGCGAGGCTACTGAGGGAGTTTCCGTTCGTCTGGATCGCGACGCCGTTGAAGGAGAGGCTATATTCGCGCACGACCTGCGCCCAGGGTGCGTTCGAGCTGACCCATGCCTGGAAGCTTGCGTGGCGCATGTGCAGATACGACGCGTAGAGGGCGACGTTCGCCGCGGCCAGGTCGAGCTTGTGTCCATGGAGCGGCTCGGTGGCCGGGTATCCGGCGATGCCGCCGGTGTACGTCGCCACGGGGCTGTCCGTGAACTCGACGATCGCGTACTGCTCCGGGGCAGCCGTACTTCCGTTCCCGGGACCCGGAGTCGCGCTCGCGATTCCCGTGACCATCGCTCCCAATACAAACATCATTCCGATTGTGATAGCACTCGCACTCATACGAAGCGCAGACAAGACCTCGCCTCCTCTGATTGGCGAACCCACTGGAGATCGCCGACGACGGGATGTGCGTCGGCCGCAAAAGCGTTGCGCTAAATCGAATGAAGAATTTCGTTCTTTCGGAATACGATAACGTCCTCAGGCGATCCGGGCGCACGTCGTGTCGGCTACGCCTTTGCCTTCCTGTGAGACGGACGAATAATTGCGGAGACAAGCTCCTCAGCGGGACTGTCCTCTGTCCAGCTCACTCCTTCGAGCTGGTCGTCTCCGACAGAGACCCGGTCTCGTCGGTCGGGTTCCCAGTTGCGATGTTTGAGATAGATCTGGAAGTAGTTTCGTGGAAGCCAAATCCGACGATTCTTGTACCGGCGATCCAGTCGCTTCCTCCCGCCGACATACGCCCAAATCTCGACGCTCGCCAATCCCGGGTTGATAGGAACCGGATCGACCTTCCGGATCCTCTCGCTCACATGGGAGGCCGTCGTGACCTGGACGAACCGCAACGGTTGTGGGGGCTCGATCCGCGTCGCAATCAAGTCGAATGCGTTGAAGATGTCCGTCGACTGACTAATCCAAATCGGCCCACGCCGTTGAACGCTCCGGACCGCTGTATGAACAACGTAACCCTGTTTCTCGAGTTCTTTTCTCGCGATTACCTGAAGGCGATTTCCCTTTGTTACCGTGCCGCCCATAGAGTGCACTCCCAAGTTGGGATGTATTCGGCTTCTACTATAATATCCCCCTCTTAAGCCTATCCTGGAGACGGGTGAAGCGGCCCTGGGTCCGCTCGAGACAGATTAGGACTTCTTCTGTGTCCGCCTGCTGCGATTGCTCAGGCCGAGTCGAACAGCCAATCGCCATCCTCAGCGTTTCTCGCTTCGATGTAGTCCCGTAGCTCGTCGCTTCTCCACTCCTCGATTTCAACGGAGACAACCGCGTTCATCTTGCCACGACGGGCCAAGAAGAGCGCAATCAGCTCGGTCACCGACTCGGGACGCTCGACGCACGACCTCGCGGAGAGATTCGTTACCATGGTCGTGGCAGCCTCGACAGAGTGCGATGAGCGCATTGTTTTCCGGGTCTCTTTCTTTCCCGAGGACGTGATGTGCAGACAACCACTTGTCGAACTTTCCGAGGCAGAGCTGGCACACGCCCTCCCGTAGGCCTATGGCTTCCATGCGTCTTCCGCCGAAGTAGGACATGTTCCGCCGATATGCCTCACGACAACGAACAGTGCAGAAGCGCTGTCTCTTCGTGAGGGGCACGAACTCACTGCAGCATCCAGGGCACCGGCGGCGCGAGAGGTTCGAGTGACTCTCGACGTACCTTCGCCACCTCTCAGGTTCGTAAAGTTGCAACGCATCGACGAGTGGGGTTATCGCAACGCCTTGCTGTCGAGCCAAACGGCGAACTGTCGCGGTCCCTCGTTCCAGTTTCTTCGCAAACCCGGAAACTCGTCGCTTGGATAGGATCATCTTGCGCCTCGGCTTCCATCTCCAGCCTTTGTGCTGCGAACCGATTCCGAGACGCGAGAGCTTCAACCTCACTGCGCTATAGGTCCGCCCGAGACGATTCGCGATTTGTGCCATCGGCTCCCCTTGACCCGCGAGTGACCGGGCTTCCGCCACTTCCTCCACGGTCGATGATTGATGAGCCATCTCGTAACCCAGCCTGCGCAGTCGCTCATGGACGCTTTGGCCGCACAGCCCAAGCCGCTTCCCCGCTTTCCATATCGAGCCTGTATCCTTGTACGCCGCGACGAGTTCCTCATTCGTGACTCGCTGGTTCCATGCCCCCCGACGAGGAGAGGATGGATCCTTGAATGGGCCATGCCCGCCGTCGGACCGAGAAGGATTTCCGCTGCCTTGCGCGGAACGCGACCCACCTGTGAGCAATCGGTCCGAGTTCCGTGCCCGGCGGCTCCGAATCGGACTCAGAACCCGGGTTCCATGTTCCATGCGGCTGCCGTTGGGCGGCCGGTCTTCTATGGGCTTGGGCAGGGGGTGTGCGAAACTACCATCGGTCCCTACTTGATCGCGGTCTTGGCGCGCTCGATGTCGTCCACGACCAACGCGATTTCGGTCCGCCCGTTCTTCGATCCCAAGATGTAGATGGATTGCACGTTGATCCCCGCGCGAGCGAGGCGCTTCGCGACCTTCGCCAGCTCTCCCGGCCGGTCCAAGAGCTCGAGGTTCAGGATGTCGCTCAGCTCGTACTTCAGGCCCGCATTCGTCAGGGCCTTCTGCGTCGTCTGCACGTCCGAGGTCACGACGCGAAGGAACGATGCGTCGTGTTTCGACTCGCTCGCGATCGCCCGGATGTTGACGGCACCGTTCGACAGGGCTTCCGTCACCCGAGCCAACTCACCGGGTTTGTCGGCCACGTAAACCTTGAACTCCTTCGTTTCACTCCCCCCTCGTCCTTGGCGCAGTGAATCGGCGGGGCCGCTACAAAAGGATTCCTCACCGCCGATGAG
>VBMB01000029.1 GCA_005878525.1 Methanobacteriota archaeon | reverse complement strand
CACGACCTCTCGAGCCTCCGTCTCCTCGGGACCGTCGGGGAACCGATCAATCCGGAGGCGTGGCGGTGGTACCATAAGACGATCGGCGGCGACCGCTGTCCAATCGTGGACACGTGGTGGCAGACGGAGACGGGCATGATCCTCATCACGCCGTTGCCCGGCGTGACGACGACGAAACCGGGATCCGCCACGCACCCGTTCCCAGGGATCGCGGCGGAAGTCGTCGACGAGAAGGGCCGTCCAGTCCCGGTGGGCAAAGGAGGCTACCTCGTGATCTCAAAACCTTGGCCCGCAATGCTCATGACCCTGTACCGTGACCCGGATCGATACCGGCAGGTGTATTGGTCTCAAGTCCCCGGCAAATATTTCACCGGAGACGGGGCGCGCATTGATGAAGACGGCTACTTCTGGCTCATGGGCCGCATCGACGACGTGATCAACGTCGCAGGCCACCGGATCGGGACAATGGAGGTCGAATCCGCGTTGGTGAGCCATCCGAAGGTCGCCGAGGCGGCGGTCGTGGGGAAGCCTCATCCTCTGAAGGGCCAGGCCCTCGTGGCCTACGTCGTCCTGAAAGGAAGCCAGGTTCGCACCGACTCGCTGGCGCAGGAATTACGCGACCACGTTCGGAAAGAGATCGGGGCCATCGCCGTGCCCGACGAGATCTACGTCACCGGGAAACTGCCGAAGACCCGAAGCGGGAAGATCATGCGCCGTGTGATCCGCTCGCTCGTCTCCGGCCAAGAGATCGGCGATACGACGACCCTCGAAGACCCCGGCGCGGTGGACGAAGTCCGCAAATGGCTCGCCGAAGTCGAAGGCGGCGCCTCCGACGAGCATTGACGTTCAGGAATGGGGACTCGATCCGACCACGAGGACATTTGTAGCGGAAGGTATTAGCCGTAGTCCCCTTCGTACGGGCTATGGCCGGCATGAGCAGGATTTCGGCCGGTGGTCGCGCTTTGCTCGTTGCGGGCGCGGTGCTGCTGCTCGTCAGCCTGTTCTCCCTCCCATGGTTCGTGGTGTCCGGGACGAGACCGGACCTCCCTCCAGGGACGTACGATGGGACAGGGAGCACAGGGCTCCTGAACACGCTGCTGGGCGGACCTTGGGGTTGGATCGCCTTCGTTTGGCTCGTGGTTTCGTCGATGGTCGGTCTGGCGGTCGCCACCCTGGGCCGCCGGACACGCCGCCTCGGAACGTTGGGGATGATTGTCCTGCTCCTGTACGCGGTCCTTCTCTTCGTCGCTTCACCCTACCTGAACCCTCTGGGATCGACGGGCACCGCGTCGGTCGCCTTCGCCTACGGATTCGTGACCGCCGTGCTCGGCTCAGCCCTCGTCGAGGCTGGCGCCCGTCTGCCACACGCGATGCCGCGGAGATACTCGGATCCGACGGTTGCCGAATGGGATAGTCCATAGACCAGGGTCCGGGCGTTCGAGCCTGCGGAGGCCTCGCCTTCCGTGGGGACTCGCGGATTCCGAGCGCGAAGAACCGTCCTCTGCTACGGATCAACCCAGTGCGCTCGTCGTGAGGCGATGAACCCCATGAGGGCCGCGAACCCGATCAGGTAGGCCCATCCGATGGCGACCTCCGATGCCGGGATCGAGATGAGACCGAAGTAATACTTCGCGAGCTGGGCGGCGTGCGTCGTCGGGATGAGCATCGCGATCGGTTGCGCGATCGCCGGCAGCCGGCTGAGCGGATAGTAGACCGGCGGCAGGAATCCCAACGCGATGCTGAGGACTTGCGGGATCGAGTTCGCACGTCGCGCGTTCTTCGTGGTCGCGCCGATCGCGAACCCGACGAAGACCAGGCCGATCCAGAGGAGAATGGAAGTCCCCAGGAGGAGGACGACCCCCGTTGCACTGGATGTCCCTGATAGCACGAGCAGGACCAGGGCCACGACGACCCCGGGGAGCGCGACGACCAATCCGCTCAACGAGAGGCCGAGGGCATAGGAAGCGGGAGAGACCTTCGAAGCCACGAACATGTCTTGGAAACGGAACCACTGTTTGTTGAAGAACACGCTCTGAGACGCGAAGAGACCCGTGAAGGAGAACGTCAGGACGATCGCCCCGATGAGCGATTGCACGGCGGACGCCTGGTCCGCGAAGACGAAGATGAAGATCACCGGCAGGAACGAGAAGAGGCTGATCACGACGAGGAGCATCGGATCCCGCAAGAGCGGCAAGGCGTCGAACAACCCGATGTACATCGCCTCACGTATTTTCGACTTCAATCGATCCCCCCACGATCTTGATGAACGCGTCCTCGAGGCTCGCCGGTTTGAACGTCACCTTGCGCTTCTCCCGCAGGCCGCGCTCGACGATCGCCAGGATCTCCTCGCTCGACTTGGGCTCGAGGACCTCCGGAGCGGCGGACCCATTCCCCGCGGCCGGTTCCATGATCACCCGCATCCCGACGCCGGTATCGCCTTTCGCCTCGTCGACCGTTCCGAGGAAGGCGGTCCGCCCTTTGTCGACGATTAGCAGATGGTCCGCGAGGACCTCGGCCTCGTCGAGATAGTGCGTCGTCAGGAGGATCGTCGCTCCCTTCTTCGTCAGGCCGCGCAACATGGCCCAGACGGATCGCCGCCCAAGCGGGTCGAGTCCGATCGTGGGCTCGTCGAGGAAGAGCACCTCCGGGTCGGCGACCATCGCCATGGCGATGATCAGGCGTTGTCGGAGCCCTCCCGACAAATCCGCCGCGAGCTTGTCGCGGTGCTCCCAAAGGCCCAGGTCGTCCATCACCTTCCGAGTCCGTTCTTTCGCATCGGCGCGGGATCGGCCGCGGATGAGGCACATGTAGAAGATGTGATCGTAGGGCGACAGGAGCATCTGCGGGCGGGCCTCCTGCGGTACGACCGCGATGTGGGGACGGATGGCCCGCGGATCCGTGAGGACGTCGTGACCGAGGACGGACGCCCGGCCGACGGTTGGCTTGAGCTGCGTCGCGAGGATACGAAGGAGCGTCGTCTTGCCCGCGCCGTTCCGTCCGAGGAGGCAGAAGATCTCGCCCCGGTCGATCGAGAACGAAACGCCCTCGAGGGCTTTCGTCCCTCCCGGATACGTTTTCCCCAGTCCTTCGACGCGGACGACCTCCATGGCCCGCGACCAACGGGCGCGTGCTACTTGAGACTTCTGCGCGGGCCTCCGCGACAACTGCCACCTGGTGGGAGAAACGCTGCGCCTCCGGAGAGAAACGGCCCGACATCTCGTTGCGAACCGTATGTGCCAAAAGCTTATTCGCCCGACTCGGTTCCGCGGTTCGTGGACCGGACCGCGCACGACGTCGTGATCGTCGGTGGGGGCGCGGCGGGGTTGCGCGCGGCGATCGCGGCGGCGCAGTCGGACCCGGACCTGTCGATCGCGGTCGTGTCGAAAGTCTACCCGATGCGGAGCCACACGGTGTCCGCGGAGGGTGGGACCGCCGCGGTCTTGCGGGACTACGATTCCCTCGAGCTGCACGCCCTCGACACGATCAAAGGATCGGACTTCCTCGCCGACCAGGACGCGGTCGAGTTCTTCGTCGCTCGGTGCCCGAAGGAGATCATTCAGCTCGAACACTGGGGCTGCCCCTGGTCCCGTGACCCGGACGGCCGGGTGAGCCAACGTGCGTTCGGCGGGATGTCCGTCAAGCGCACCGTTTTCGCGGCGGACAAGGTCGGCTTCCACATCCTGCACACGCTCTTCCAGACATCGATGAAGTTCGAGAACATCCACCGGTTCGACGAGTACTTTGTGACGAGCCTGATTGTCGAGGGCGGGGTCTGCGCGGGGGTGATCGCCATCGACCTTCGGGGCGGGCGCCTCGTCGCGATCAACGGGAAGGCGACGATCCTCGCGACCGGCGGGTGCGGCCGCGTGTACGAATTCACGACGAACGGCTTCATCAAGACGGGCGACGGCATGGCCCTCGCCTACCGCGCCGGCGTGCCGCTGAAGGACATGGAGATGGTCCAGTTCCATCCGACGTGCCTCCCGGGGACGGGCATCTTGATCACGGAGGCGGCCCGCGGCGAGGGCGGCTATCTGATCAACAAGGACGGGGAGCGATACATGCAGCGCTACCTCCCGACCAAGATGGAGCTGGGGCCGCGGGACATCCTCTCGAGATCGATGATCCAGGAGATCAAAGCGGGCCGCGCGTTCGAGGGTCCGTACGGGCCGTACCTCGGCCTCGACCTGCGTCACCTCGGAGCCGCGACGATCGACAAGAAGCTGCCGATGGTCCGCGAACTCGCGGAGAAGTACATGGGCCTCGATCCGATCCGCGAGCCGATCCCCGTGCGTCCGGGCCAGCATTACATCATGGGCGGGGTGGCCACGAACTCGACCGGGGAGACGACGCTCCCGGGCTTGTACGCGGTCGGCGAGACCGCGTGCGTCTCGATCAACGGCGCGAACCGCCTCGGGTCGAACAGCTTGAGCGAGTGCCTCGTGTTCGGCGAGTGGTGCGGCCTCGCCGCGGCCCAGTACGCGAAGCAGCGGATCGCGTATCCCCGCGGAACCGCGACGAGAGAAACCCTCCGGAGGGAGGAGGCCCGCGTCTTCGATGGCCTCATGGGTCGCGAGCGAGGGAAGGAGACCCTCGCGGGCGTGCGGGTCGAAATGCAGCAGCTGATGGAGCGCGACGTCGGAATCTTCCGGGACGAGGCCGGCCTCGCCGACGCGTGCGGGAAACTCGGCAAGCTGCGGGACCGATTCTCCTCCGTCGGCCTGGCGGACAAGGACCATGTGTTCAACACGGAGATGACCGGGGTCCTCGAGCTCGACTTCATGCTCGATGTCGCGGCGTCGATCGCCCATAGCGCCTCGAACCGACGGGAGTCGAGGGGCGCCCACAGCCGCACGGACTTCCCGGCTCGGGACGACGTGAATTACCTGAAGCACACGCTCGCGTATCGCACGGACGGCGCGCCGCGCATCGATTACTCGCCGGTGAAGATCACGAAGTGGCAGCCCGTGGCGAGGACGTACTGACATGGCCGAACGCGACGTCGTGTTCCGGGTGAAGCGATACCGACCCGAATCCGGAGGCAAGCCGGCGTACCAGGAGTACCGGATCCCGTATCGGGACGACATGGTCATCCTCGACGGACTGAATTACATCAAGGACCATGTCGACCCCACGTTGACCTACCGGTGGTCGTGCCGGATGGGGATCTGCGGGTCGTGCGGGGCGAACGTGAACGGCCAGCCGCGGCTCACCTGCGGCACCTACATCCGCGACGTCCACAGGGGCGCCGTGACGATCGATCCGCTCGCGAACTTCCCGATCCTCAAAGACCTCGTGGTGGACTTCGACGATTTCCTGGAGAAGCTCTCGTCCGTGACGCCGTACATCGTCCGCGAGGAGTCGGCCGATCTGTCGAAGGAGTTCGTGCAGTACCCGGAGGACGTCGAGGCCTATCGGCAGCAGAGCCTGTGCATCAACTGCATGCTCTGTTATGCCGCATGCCCGGTGTTCGGCGCGAGCCCCGAGTTCGTCGGGCCCGCCGCGTCGGCCCTAGCCCTGCGGTACATCCGCGACACGCGGGACGAGGGCGCGGATCAACGTCTCGCGAGGCTGAACACGAAGTCCGGCGTCTGGGAGTGCACCTTCGTCGGCGAGTGCTCCGTGGTGTGCCCGAAGAACGTGGATCCTGCCGCGGCGATCCAGACGTTGAAAGTCCTCGCGACGATGCGGCACGTGCGGCGGCTCTTGATGCCCGGCGCCGCCTCGAGGTGATGCGACGGCCCGCGAGTATCCGTGGCGCCGGCGTGCGGGATGGTGGCTCCGGAACCGGCGCTACCTGGCCTTCCAATTGCGCGAGTTCGGCGGCGTCGTTTCCGCGGTCTACGGACTCATCTTCCTGAATCTGCTCCGGACGCTTCGCGCCGGGGAATCGGCGTACACGGCGTTCGTCGGGATGATGCGGACGCCGCCGATTTTGTACGTCAATCTCGTGTTGTTCGTCCTCTTGATGTGGCACGCGGTCACCTGGTTCATGCTGATCGGCAAGGCCCAGCCGATTCAGTTCACCGAGCGGCCCCTCTCGTGGAAAGCCGTGTTCGGAGTCAACGTGCTCCTGTGGATCGGCGTATCCGGCGCCGTGGTCTACCTGATCTTCGGGGGCTTCTGAGTGGCCGAAGAAATCGGTTCCACCCGCGAATCCCTCGCGTACAATCCGGGCCGCGAAACCGTCCACGCGGACCCCAAGACCGGTGAGCCCGAGGTGTTCCTCGAGCCGCTCCTATGGGGCCTTTTCTCCCTGGGCGGATTCATCACCGCCTTTCTATTCCCCATCACCGTGTTCCTGCTGTTCCTCGCGCCCGTATTCGGCTTATGGCCGACCGATCCCGCGGCTTACGTCACGTTCGCGGCCCACTGGCGGGAGCCCCTGGTCCGATTGTTTTTCTTCGCCCTCATCGGCGGATCATTGTTCCACGGAACGCATCGGCTGAAGTTCATGCTCGTCGACGCAGGACTGAAGGGTCCTGGCATCGAGGCCGCCCTCGACATCATCTTGAACGCGGTCGCGATCGTCGGGACGCTCGGCGCGCTTTACTACGCGGTGCGCGGCTGGCTTTTCGTCTAACGGGCGCCTTCTTCTTCCGTGGTGCCTTCTTGGCGGGTGCCTTCTTCGGCGGTGCTGCTTTTTTCGGTGAAGGCGCTTTCGCGGGCGGTTCCCGGAGGGGCACTTCCATCGAGCCGAGCTTGTAGACGAAGTCCTTCTCCCGCACGCGCTCGCGGACCTTCATCCCGACTTCTTGGCCCGGGTCCGCCCGCGAGACGTCTGTGTGTTCGATCTGCAACGTCTCCACGGTCTGCTCCAGGTTCGTCGACGGCCCTTGGATTTGCACCGTGTCGCCGATCGCGATTCCATCGTCGGTGAGACGGATTGCCGCGACGCCGATCTTCCCATAGAAGTGGAAGACTTCGCCGACTTTCTTCCGTTCGAGCGGCATCGCAGATGCATGGGTTCGCCGCGATAAATACGTTGGCGACTGCATTGTGCGGGCGTTTCTCGATAGACTCCGCAAGAAAAGTCTTAAGTGCATTCACAGATTACGGCGCCGTCGGAAGGGGGGACAGATCCTTCTATGGTGATGCCTCTTAACGTTCTAGAAAAATCCATCAACAAGCGGGTCCAGCTCCTACTCAAGGACAATCGGATCCTCGAAGGCAAGCTCGTCGGATACGACGATTACATGAACATGGTGCTCGAGGATACCGAAGAGACGAAGGAGGACAACGTTCGCCGCGTCGGCACCGTGGTCCTCCGGGGCAACAACGTCGTCACGATCGTCCCCAAGTGAGCGGCGAGGCCAGAAAATAGATAACGGCGCCTTTGCTTCGTAGCGCGGATGCAGCTCGTGATCATCGCGGGCGGCTTCGGCACGAGGCTTCGCCCGCTCACGCTACACCGTCCGAAGGCGCTGGTCCCGCTCGTGGACCGCCCGCAAATCGTCTACATGCTGGATTCGCTGCCGGCCATGTGCGACGAGGTCATCATCGCGGTCAACTACGGCTTCGAGGCGATGCGGGAGTTCTTTCGGACGCACGAGTTCGGCATCGAGGTCCGCGTCGTGGAAGAGGCGAAACCGCTCGGAACGGCCGGCGCCATCAAGAACATTCAGCGGCACGTCCGCGGGACGTTCGCGGTGTATAACGGAGATGTGGTCGACACGATCGAGTTGGACCGGTTCGTCGAGGCTCATCGGCAGCGCCGCGGAATCGGCACGATCGCCGTATGGCCCGTGGACGATCCGTCCGCGTTCGGGGTCGTCGGGATCGAGGACGGCCGGATCACACGCTTCGTCGAGAAGCCCCGGCCCGGGGAGGCCCCGAGCAACCTCGTGAACGCGGGGCGCTACGTGTTCGAACCGATGGTCTTCGATTTCATCGAGGAGGGCCGAGCCGTTTCGTTGGAGCGGGACGTCTTCCCCCGGCTCGTCGAGCGCGGACTCACCGCGTATCGATACGATGGATACTGGTCTGACGCCGGGACGCTCCCCAGCTATCTGAATGCGCAACGCGTCCTCCTCGATGCCGGGCGTGGGAAGATTGCCCCCGAAGCGGACGTGACCGCAGGTTCGCTCCGGCCTCCCGTGTACGTCGGCGCAGGCTCGTACGTCGAAGGCCGCCTGGGACCCCACGTCGTCCTCGGAAAGTCGTGCAAGATCGGTCGCGCTTCGCTGTCGAATGCAGCCCTCTGGGAAGGCGTCAGCGTGGACGACAAGGCGGAAATCTCCTCGTCGATCCTCGGGGCGGGCGCCTCGATCGGGGAGGGAGCTCACGTCCGCGACAGCATCGTGGGCGACGGCGTCCAGGTGCCGGCCTATGCGACGATTTTCGACGACCGGGTGAGCGCATGACGCGGCTGTTCGGGACGAACGGGATCCGCGGCGTCGTGGGTCCGGACATGAACGCGGACCTCGCGCTGAAGGTCGGCCGGGCGATCGGCACCTCTTTCGAAGGAGGCCCGGTGGCCCTTGGGCGCGACACCCGACTCAGCGGTCCGATGCTCGCGCGCGCGGCCGCGTCCGGCCTCATGTCCGCAGGCTGCGACGTCGTCGACCTGGGAGTGGTGCCGACGCCGTCGGCTCAGTACTTCCTCGCGAAGTCGGGCCATCTGAAAGGGGGCGTCGTCGTGACCGCATCCCATAACCCGCGGGAGTTCAACGGTCTCAAGGCACTCGATGCCCGCGGCATGGAGGCGAGTCGGGAGGACGAGGAAGCGATCGAGTCGATCTTCTTCGATAGCCGTTTTCGCGTGGCCGCGTGGTCCGAGGTCGGGTCGATCCGATCCGACGACACGGCGAACCATCGATACCTCGAGGCGATCCTCGCGAAGGTCGATGTCGCGTCGATCCGCAAGAGCGCCTTCACGGTCGTCGTGGACCCGGGGAACGGCGCAGGATGCGTCGTGACACCGTACCTCTTGCGGTCTCTTGGATGTCGCGTGATTTCCCTCAACGCGCAGCCGGACGGTGCGTTCCCCGGCCGCATGCCCGAGCCGATCCCCGACCACCTCGGCGACCTGATGCGCGTCGTCTCGGAGGTCCACGCGGATCTCGGGATCGCGCACGACGGGGACGCGGACCGCGCGATTTTCGTGGACGACAAAGGATCCTTCGTCTACGGCGACAAGAGTCTGGCTCTCCTCGCGAAGGCGGCGATTCAAGGCCGCGGCGGGACCGTCGTCACGCCCGTGAGCACGTCGAGCCTCATTGACGAGGTGGTCCGCGCCGCGGGAGGACGCGTCGTGCGGACCCGGGTCGGTTCGCCGATCGTCGCGCGGACGATGTTCGAGACCGGGGCCGCGTTTGGCGGCGAAGAGAACGGCGGCGTGATCTTCCCCGACCACCAGTTCTGCCGGGACGGCGCGATGTCCGGGGCGAAGATGCTCGAGATCCTCGCTCATGAGGGCAAAAGGCTGTCCGCTCTCGTCGCCGCGCTGCCGCAATACCACCTCAAGAAAGCGAACGTGTCCGTGCCGGTCGAGCGACGCGACGCGGTCCTCGCGTCCCTCGTCGAACTCACGAAAGGCCGAAAGGTCGACACGACGGACGGCGTGAAGATCGTCGAAGCCGATGGAGCTGTCCTCGTCCGGCCGTCGGGCACGGAGCCGATTTTCCGGGTGTATGCCGAAGGGCGGACCCCGGAGCGGGCCGATGCGCTCGCCGCGGAAGGCGTGGACCTCATCAAGAAGGCGCTAGGCGGTCGGTAAGGGCCCGGCCGCGATCAGGATGGCGTACGCCACGATCGCGCCGGTTGTCGTCGAGACCAGGTTCACGGTCTTCTTGCTCACGAGGCCTCGACGTTCCAGGGTCGCGCCGAGCACGCTGTCGAGTTGACAGCCGAGGAACCCGATCGCAATCGGAATCAGCACGTACACCGGCGCGGACGGCATCGTCGGGATGAGGTTCCACATGCGCGCGAGGTTCGAGAGGACGAACCAGCCGACGATGGACGTGTAGAGGGCGGCTCCGATCGCGCACAGTTGGCCCAAGGGCGACACGCCGCCGTCGGTCCCGGGCGGGACGGGTTGCCCGGTCGTGATGAGTACGGTGCGTCGCGAGAGCACGCCGATCTCGCTCGCCAAGGTATCCGCGCCGGCGACCGCGAGGGCCGAGAGGAAGATGATGCCGCTGATGATCTTCGGGAACCCGGCGGGCATCGTGAGGGAGATCGCGGCGACGGCCATGGGGGCGAATCCGTTCGCCAGCACGTTCGTCGCCTTGCGCTCGCCGCGGAGCCCCTCCTGGACTCCCAAGGCTTCCTTGAGGGCGAACCGATAGCGGGTCGCGAGGAAGCTGGAGAGGAGGAAGAACAGCAGGAGGAAGAGCCACGTCACGTCGCCGAAGACTCCGATGACCATGCCGACCACGAACGCCGCCAGGCTGCCGTCCCACGTCAGGACGTCGCGTCGGTACGCGAGGGCGCTCAGGGCCCCGGTCAGGACAGTGCTGAGGAGGACCGAGGACACGAAATCCAACGGCATTGCGCGGGCAAATCGAGGTCCGGTTATAGCCTTTCCGACCCGATTCTCGGACCGTGCTTACCAGGAGTCGAGGGACCGCTGCTTCTGCTCCGATCGAGCGCTTCCGAATTTCCCCAACGCGGCGTTGATTCGGTCGGGCGAGAAGTCGTGTTCGTCGCACAGCATCCGTCGGACGCCGTCGGCATCCGGATTACGGAATCGGAGTTCGACGTTCGGAAGGACGTTCGGCTTCAGGAAGATCTCGCGGACCTCGTCCTTCGATTCGATCTCGACCCCGAGCTCTTCGAGGGCCGGTTCGAGGGACCCGTGTTTCTTGATCAGCGCGAGCGCCTTCTTCGGCCCGATTCCTTTCACGCCCTCGTTGAAGTCCGTCCCGATCAGCAAGCCCATATCGACGAGCTGTTCGCGCGTGATGCCCAGGTTCGCTAACGTGGCCTCGAGGGAGATCTCCTCCGGTTGCACGTCCACGTAGACGTCCTTCCGGGGCAGCTTCCGGCGACCGGTGATCGCGAGGTTCTTCACGAGCCGCGGCGAGCCGAACAGCAGGGAGTCGAAATCTTGCGACGCCGCCGCGTATGCGACCCCGGTCCGGGCCATCGCGCTCGCCTGTGCCTCTCCCTCTGCGGGCGCTTGGACCCATGGGAATCCGAGCAGGTCCAGAAGTCGCTTCGATTGGTCGACCATCTCCTCGGTGAGCCGCGAGGTTTGCATCGCCTTCGTCCGAGCGGTCGCGAGATCCCCGATTTCCACCGCCTCTCGCCACTCGCGCTCCGCGCGGCGCTTGATCTCGCCTCGGGCCACGATCGTCCGCGCCTTGAGCCGTGGCGGCTCCCCGTCGAAGACGAACGCGGGCTTGATTCCCGCGGCCACGAAGTTCGAGACGCGGTAGATGATCCCGGACAGGTGCGACGTCACGCGGCCCTGGTGATCCATCAGCGGCGTTCCGTCCGGCTGGCGGATGATGGCGAGGAACTGGTAGAGCGTGTTGAAGGCGTCGATGGCGAGGATTTTGCCGGAGAAGTCCTCTAGCGTCCGCGGTTCGGAGATGACGATGTCCGCGAGGTTGATGCCCATCCGATCGGCAGAATGCGCTGGATTCTAAAGCGTTTGCTGGGGTGAGGCCACCCGGCCCGCCCGGTCCTCGGGTGGCGGGGTGCGGAGCCCGGAGCCGCGTTGTCTCGACAAGGTCCATTCGGCATCCGGAGCCGACCGTCGGCGACGCAACGCGAACGGCACGCGCCTTCGTGCGCGGTTTGCGGTCAATTGCCTTTGACATAAACTGTTTCATTCCCAACACATCCGAATCGTCAGTTTATCATGCGATCGGTCCGCTCGCCCGCGTCATGTCGCGGATGGGAACGACACTCACGATTGCTCTCCTCGCCCTAGCCGTGGCGGCTCTCATGGCGTTGCCTCACGCATCGGCGGCCATCACCGCGCGCGACCTCGGGACTCTCCCCGGCTACACCTCAAGCGAGGCGCTCGGGATCAACGCGGCCGGACAGGTGGTGGGGACGAGCAGCGATATGGAATCCCAATCGCGTCCGTTCCTGTGGGACGACGGCGTCATGACGAGCCTCGGGACGCTCGGCGGCAGCCGCGGCACGGCGCATGGAATCAGCAACACCGGTCTCATCGTCGGCGAGAGCGAGGATGCCACCCATACGATGCATGCGTTCGTTTGGGAGAACGGAGCGATGACGGATCTGGGCCCCGGCGTCGCCTTTGCGATCAACGATCAGGGACAAGCCGTCGGCTGCGGATACCCGACCTCTCCGGCTCCGCCTTGTCACGCCGTCCTGTGGCGCGCCGGCGGGATGACGGACCTCGGCACCCTCGGTGGCCATTCGGGCTCCGCGTATGGCATCAACAACGCGGGCCAAGTCGTGGGCAGCAGTCTCGCGCCGGATGGTTTCATGCACGCGTTCCTCTGGCAGGACGGAACGATGACCGACCTCGGAGGACTCCCCGGCTACCAGTTCAGCGTCGCCTGGGACATCAACGACAGGGGACAGGTCGTCGGCAGCAGCTACGGCGACGACGGCACCACGCACGCGGTCCTCTGGGAAAACGGCGGGGTCCGGGACCTCGGGAATTTGGGCGGTCGGGCGGCGACCGCATTCGGCATCAACGGTGCCGGACAGGTCGTTGGGATCAGCTTCTCCGCCGACGGTCGTATGCGCCCGTTCATGTGGCAGGATGGCGTGATGACGGTGCTCCCGGCTCCGGGCGATACCGGAGGCGCGGCCTCCGACATCAACGAGGCCCGTCTGGTGGTCGGCGGCCGATACCTCTACGCGCCCGGCGCGACGCCCGAGGCACCGCCTGTAGCCGTGGCGTTCTCTGTTGCCGCCGTCGGGCTAGCGGGGGCGACCTTCGCGTTCTATCACGCGCGTCGGACCTTCCGACCGCGCTAGAGCCCGAACCGGAGGTGAACGTCGAACCGAATCCTCTTTTGAAACCAGGTCGGGCGACTTCGGAATATGCCAAGATGACCCCAGAACGACGCCCGGTCCTTTTGCGAGGGTCGTCCCTCGGGGACCGCGGACTCTACATCTCCGCGGCCCGAACTCCGAGGAGGAACGTCTCTTCTCCCAGCCCCGCCTCGATGACGTACGCGTTCGCGTTCGGTTCCGCGACGAACTGCATGTCGAGGGCGTTCGAATCTCGCAGGATCATGTCCTTCCAAGGTTGCAGCATCGCCCGAAAGGGCTTGCCGGCGACGAGTTCGATTTCGACGATCCGGTCGTCGGGAAGACGCATATCCTTCCGGGCCTCGCGTACCAGGTTCGCGATTTCCTTCGCGTACCCTTCCGCGATGAGCTCCTTCGACATGCGCGTATCGAGGTAGACGACGCCACCCTCGAACGGCTCTTCGACGACGTACTCCGGAATCGACTCGATGAAGGAGACCATCGACGGGTCGATGCGGACCTTCTGGCCCTCGATTCCCACGGAGTACTCGCCTCGGTCCAGTCCTGCCTTGATCTTCCAAGCGTCCTGGGACCGTAGCAGGATTTCGATCTTCTTCGCCCAGAGCTTGTACGCGGCACTGACAGAGACCATGTGGACCTGGACGTCGATCTTCATGCCCCGCCACATGTCGCTCGGCGAGACGAGGTCGAGTTCTTTCGCCCCGCTCTGTCCCACGATGACCTTGCGGAACGCGCTCACGGCGTCGTAGCCGACCTGGTCCACCGTCTTGACCGCGATGCGTGAGACCGGCCAGTATCGTTCGAGCCCCGCGCGATGCTTCGCCTGGAAGGCGGCCTCGAGGGTGAGCCGCAGGAACTCGACGTACGCGTTCACCTGCTCGTCCGAAATCTGGAGGGTGCCGGCTTCTTTCGACGCGATGATCGTCTGCCGGATCTGGCGAGAGATCTCCTCGGTCGGGCCGACGGTCGCGTCCGAGACCTGGCGGAGGATCGCCACGCCCTGGTCGTATCCCTTCCGCTCGATCGCGGTCCGCGCCCACGTCATGAAGTCCATGTCCCCTTCCCCCGCGAGGAGACCGCGCTCCATGAGCATCGGGATCTTGCTGACCAGGCTGTCTTCGAGCGGGCCGAGCGACACGCCCGCGACGTCCGTCGCGAAGAGGATCTTGCGAACCGCATCGCGGATGCCTGGGAGTTCCGCCGGGTCTCCGGACCACTCCTCCAGCCGCGGCCCGTACGAATCGTGGATGTCTTTGAGGACTTGCATGACGTACAGCGGGAGGATCGCCGGTTCCTTCCCTCGCAAGGTGACGGCCAGGAACGCCTGGGGGCCGCGGGCCGCGAGGACCGTCGTCCCGCCGACCGTGGCGGTCTGGATGCTCTTCCCGCCGTTCGGGAACGCCCGGTTCACGAACTCCTTGACCTTCGCCTCGAGGTTCGCGGCGCGGGACGCCTCCTCAGGGGGCAGGAACGTCCGGCTCTCGTGACAGACCAACGCGCCGGTCGAATGGAACAGGAGGCCGTCGTCGATGACGTAGCCGTTCTCGGATTCGACGCGGACGACGGCCGTGTCGGTCGTCTGATGCTTCCCGTCGTCGAGGGGCCTCGTGTAGTGGACCTCGAAGTCGAAGTCCATCGTGCCGGCCTCCTTCGGCTTGAGCCCGAACTCGAGGGACACTTTCTGGTTCGGTTCGATCTTCTCGATCGTCCGAAGTCCCTGGACCTCGACGGGCCCAGTCACGATTGGCGTGACGTGCTCGGCGGGCCAGTTTCCCTTGTTCGTGATGTTCATCTCGAACCGATTCCAGCGGTTCGCCTGCAGCCCGGCGCTCGTCGTCTCGAGGAAGAGCCGCGGATAGCGGTCTTTCAGGAGTCCTTCGACCTTCGCTCTCGCCGTCGCCTCGGCCCGGTCGATCAGGGATTCGGCCCCCTTCAGGTCCTCGAGGCGCATCGCGTCTTCCGCCTTCTGGAGGAGCGCTTCGACGTCGGAGAGGTCTGCGTGGACCGTGGTCGCCTGGGCCACCGTGGACCGGACCCGATCCATGTCCGCCCGCGCCTTGTCGAGGACCGTCCGCCGGCGTTGCCGCGCGAGCGATTCTTTCGCCCGTCGGAGGTACTCGTCCATCTGCCTCGCGTTCTTCTTCTGAATCGCCCCCTCGATCTTCGTGAGGTACGACTCCGCTTCCCGGACGTCCAGGTTCTGGCTCTTCGCGATCGAGATGTCGTTGATCAGCGACGCGAGTTCGACCTCGACCTTCTTTGCGGCGATCTCGCCCTTGTGCCGTTCGAGGGACTCGTGAAGGCCCTGCTGGATCTCCCGGACCCGCTCGTACTTGCCTTCGTTGTAGGCTTCTTCCGCCTCCCTCAGGAGGAGCTCCGCCTGGCTCGTGTCCGCGCCGATCCCTTTCATCTCGCCGACCGTGTCGCGGGCGCCGGCCAGGATCTCGCCCATCCGTTCCCGCAGCTGGCTCTTGACCAGATCCGCCTGCGTCTTCGCCTGTTCGATGAACTGCCACGCGAGCTGGATGTCCGTCTCCAACGTCGATTGGGCTTTCGCGAGGAGTTCGTTCGCTTCGGTCGCCTGCGTCGCGCCGAGCGCCTCGATCACTTTCGCGGTCAGCGTCACCGGGCTCTCCGACAGCGCGCCCATGTCCGCGGTCGGTTCCTTCGCGACGAACACGAGCTTCTGGATCATCTCGTCGACGCCCTCCAGTTGGTGCAGGAGACCCGTCCACCTCTCGAGGACGTTCCCGTACCGGTCCTCGACTTCCTTCAGGACCTGGAGCATGTAGAGCGGGAGCAGCTTCGGCTCGTTGCCCACGAGGACCGTCGCGAGGAACGTGTGAGGCGATCGCTCGATCAGGATCTTCGAGTCCCCGAAATCGAGGCGCTTCATCCCGACGCGCGTGCGCGACTTGAACGAGTCTTTCACGAAGTCTTGGACGACCGTGAGCATGCCGGAGAAGATGTCCTCGTCGATCTCCTCGCGGAACTTGCGGCTGTGATGCGCGATCAGCCGTCCGTCGGAATGGATCAGGAACACGTCCTCGACGAGGTACGTCGACTCGGGTTCGACCTTGATCTCCTTCGTGTCCCGGACCTCGTAGCGGTTCTCGTCGAAGGACCGTTTGTACGTGATCCCGACCGCGACCGGAACCGCGCCCGTGCCTTTCGGCTTCACGCCGACCCGGACCGGGACGACCTCGCCCACGCCGATCTCCGCGATCGGCGCGATGCCTTTCGCCTCCAAGTTGCCGGAGAACTCGATCTGGACGTTCCGCGCCGGCAACTTCCCGCGGTTCTCGATCTCGACGACGTACTGGTTCCACTCCCCCGCCTGCAAGCCGGCCGACGGCAGGCGGAGCGACAGGTTCGGGTACTTGTTCTTGATGAAATTCTGGATCTGGATGCCGACCGAGACTTCGGCTTGCTTGATCAGGATGTCCGCCATCGCGATGTCGCCCGCGCGGAGCGCCGCTTCGGCTTGCTCGAGCGAACCCTCGGCGTCACCGAGCTCCGCCCCGAGGCGTTTTGCGTTCGCCATCATCGTCGAGACGGCGTGGACCCGGGTCTCGTATTTGTCGAGGAAGTGGGACTTGCGCGACTCCTCCAAGGATGCGCGGGCGTCGGTGAGTCCGCGCTCGAAGCCGTCGACGTTGCCCTCCTCGATCGCCTTCCGCGCCCCGTCCAGGTGCGTCCGGGCGGCTTCCGACGGAACGCCCAGGCGCTCCGACTGGGTGACGAGTTCGTCGAGGCTGTGGATCTCGTTCATCGACCTCTTGACGATCTGGTGTCGCTTCGCGTCGAGGAGCCGCTCTTGCAAGTCGCCTTTGAGCCGGTAGACCTCCTCGAGATCGTCCGCGGCCGCCGCGTCCTCCGCGTGTGCGCGGAACTCATCGAGTTCCTCCTCATGGAGCCCGAGGGACACGCCTTCCTCGATCATCGGCGAGAACGACCCCACCACGGAACCGAGATGCGCCTTGCGTGCCAGGTCGACTTCTTCGGAGATCCGCTTCGCGTATCCGCCGACCTCGTGCAGTTCGCCGGCGTCGATCATCGCCTCCGCCCGCGCCAGGATCTCCGAGGCCGATCGCACATCGGCGCCGAGCTTCGCATGGGCCTCGACCTTCGCCCGGAGCTCCGAAAGACTGTCCCGGGCCACCCGCGTCTCCTTGTCCCGGCGGGTCTCATCGAGGATGTCTTCGATGACCTTCTTGTACTCGATCGCCTCGACGAAGCGTCCGTCGTTGATCGCCTCGCGGGCGTTGAGCAGGACGACCTCCGCCCGCCCCGGATCGAGTCCGGTGGAGCGCACTTCGGCGACCTCGCGTTCGACGTATGACACGAGGTCCTTCGCGGCCGCCTCCAGTCCGTCGTTCAGGCGGGCGGCCATCTCCTTCGTCTCGGTCAATTCCCGCGAGAGGTCCTCGAACCGTCCTTCTTCGAACGCGGCTTCGGCACGGTTGAGCGCCGAGTCCGCTCCGAGGATCGAGATGTCGGCGCGTGCGAGATCCGAGATCGTCTTGCGGATTGTGGTGAGCTCCGCCCGCGCGGCCTCCTGGTTCCTCCGGCGGGCTTCGGCCTCTCGACTCTTCATCTCCCGGAGGCCTTCCGCGACCTCTTTCTCCGCGGCCCGCGCATGCTCGACCGCGTCGGCGTACTCCCCTCGCTCGAACGCGGCTTCCGCGGTGTCGAGGTGGGCGACCGCCTTGTCGACGTCGAGTCCGGCGTCCCGCGCTTCGTGAATCTTGCGCTCCGCGCGGCCGATCAGGTTTCGCGACGCGGCGACGAGCTCGTCCATCAGTTCCTTCGCGGTCGCATCCAGGTCGGTCAGGATCGCATCGACGTCGTCGAAGTTCCGCTCCTCGAGCGCATGCTCCGCCGCTCGCAGACTCTCCTCGGCGCCCGTGATGTCGATGTCCGCCTTTCGCAAGTCCATGATGAGTTTCTTGACCGTGATGAATTTCGTCGCGGCGCTCCGCGCCTTCTCCAGCGTGCGGCGCTGTTCGTCCTGATGTCGGACCTGTCGCTTTTCCGAAAGGAGCCGGTCGATCTCCCCGGTCGCTTGGAGCACCTCGGCCGTCCGGCCGTCTTGGACGGCGGCTTGGGCGCTCACCAGAAGGGACGCGAACTCCGGGGTCTCGACGCCATCGCGTCTCGCCTGCTCCACCGCCTTCCGGGCGCGTTCCAGGGCCCCTTTGGCCTGGTGGTTCAAGGTGACCTTGACGCCCGTCACGATCCCCTCCGCCGAGGCGACCAGGTGTTCGGCCTCCTCGAGGGACCCTCGGTCGATCGCTTGCTCTGCCGCCGCGAGCGTCTCGAGCGCGTGCGCCAGATCGACGTTGTGCGCTAGGAGGTCTTGGATCTCGGCCCGGACGGACTCCATCCGGCGGTGGATCTCCTCCCTGCGATCGAGCTTCGAGCGCGCGACATCGGCTTCGGACTTTCGCTTCGTGTCCGCGGCGGCGTGCGCGAGTTCTTCGACCTCGGAGATGCATGCTTTGCCCGCGTAGATCGTGTCGCCGTAGCGGGCCTCGGAGTACGACGTCTCCGCGTCTCGCAACATCTGCGCCGCGGCGTCGACTTGGATGCCATCGGCCCTCGCCCGCGCGACCTCGCCGCGCGCCTGCCCGAGGACCTCGGCCGCGGAGCTCCGCATCAGCTCGCGCGTCGCGAAGATGTCGTGCTCGACGCTGTCGAGGAGGGCGTCCGCGTGGAAGAACCGGCGTTCCTGGATCCCGATGGCGGCGTCGGCGAGCTTCCCCTCCAGGCCGACGGTGTCGTTCTGTCCGCCTTGTCGGAGCGCGACGATGTCGTCCCGCGCCTGGAGGACGCGCACGGTCAGCTTCGACTCCGTCTCGGCGTCGGCGTCGGCCATGCGCTTGTCGATGAGGGCCTGCATATCGAGCCTCTTGCCGAGCGAGACCGCATCGTCGACCTCTTTCAGGAGCTGCCGGGCGACCGCCGGATCGAGGCCGCGAGATGCGTTCATCAAGATGATCTGCAAGGACTGTTCCATGATTGTTCGGAAGTGCGAGTCCCGCGCGCTCTCCGCGGAGTGGCGGGCTCGGGCGACGAGCCGCCGCGCGGCCGCGAGGTCTTTCGCCTCGACGGCCTTCGTGAGATCGACCAGGATCTGTTCAAAATCCGCGGCGTCGGCCCCGAGACTCCGCAGGTCCTCCGCGTCGACCTGGAGACTGGCGAACGCGTTCCGGACCGTCTGCAGGAGGGACGCCTCCCGCACCGCGTCGTGGGCGTCTTTCGCGAGCGCCCGAACCTTGCCGTATTCTTTCGCCGCGAGTGCTGTTTCGGCTTCGTCGAGGATTGTCTCGGCGCGGCTCACGTCCACGCCCTTCCGACGCTCGCGCGCGGTTTCGCGGGCGGACTCCCGAAGGCCCGCGTCGGCGACCGCGTAGCGGCGCGCCTCCTGCAAGCCGTTCCGGGCTCTCTGAGCGAGGAGAGGAATGTCTGCGTACACGCCCCGTCGGAGCGCGTCCCGGGCCTGGGTAAGGACCTTGCGGGCCTCGGCGATGTTCACGCCATCCCGACGGGCGCCGTCGACGTCCGCCGCGGCGCGGTCCAGGATCGTCTCGGCGCGCGCATACTTGCGTTGCGCATCCGCCTTCTCGATCGCCTTCGAGGCGAGCGGTCGGATGCGATTGTACTCGCGCAGGGCGAGCGCGTTCCGGGCTTCGGCGAGATGGACCTCCGCTTCCTCGACGTTCCCGCCGCGCTCTTCCGCGTATCGCACGCGGGTCTGGGCCTTTTCGACGATTCCCTGGAGGACTCGTTCCCGTCGCTGGTCGAGCGTTCGGATGGAGACTCGACGAAGCAGGCGTTCCGCCGCGACGAAGTCCCCCCCGCTTGCGAGCGTCCGGGCCTGGTCGATGTTCCGCTGGAACGCGAGCGTCTCGATGCCGGCTTTTTTGGCGCCGTCGAGGACCGCGTCCGCATAAGCGAGCGCATCCGCGACCCGCGCCTTGCGCCGCGCGATTTCGAGGACCCGTCGGGAGGCGCGCGCGAGGTCCAGAGCCCGTCCCAGGTCGCCCGCGGCCTCCGTCTGTTCGGCCCGCTCCAGCAAGCTCCGAGCGAACGACGGGTCGGCCGAGTCGCGGCTCGAAGGGACGAGGTCTTTGCGGGCGGCCGCAATCGCCCGTTTCGTGACGTCGAGCGCCGCCCGGGTCGTCAGGCCCCTGTCGAACGGCTGCCCGCACACGTCGCACGCGGACCGCCCGTCCGGGACATCCGACTCGCACAGTGGGCAGCGGGCCATGTGGCTCCAACCGAGGGGTTGCCCTCCGCATCGGGAGGGAATGACACCGTTGGATGTCGGGTCAGCCGGTATAAATGAAGCGTCCTCGATATCTCACCTGATAACCGTATGGCTCGGACCGGTCCCGGGCCGGTTCCCGAAAAGCTTCAGTAGCCGCGCGCCGTTCGCACGCCCGTCGGGACCGTCCCGCGCAGGGCGCACCCCGGAGGTGTCTCGGTTTGGCCGGACGGCGCGGTCGTTCGCTCGTCGGAATGGCGGTCGTGGACGGAGAAGGCGTCGAGGTCGGCTACGTCTCCGGCGAAGAGGTAAACACGCTCGTACTCGGCGAAGGATCCGGCGGCCGGATGCGCCTCGGCCGTCGGTTCGTGAGCGGGATCGTTGACCGCGTGACGCTCCGCGGCCCGGTGGCGGAGATCTTTGCGGGCCTGAACGTGATCGACTCGGACGGAGAATTCGTCGGCATCGTCCGGGACACGAACGAGGCGGACGACGTCCTCGATTCGTTCATCGTCGAGGATGAGTCGGGGGAGATGGTCAACGTCCTCCTGGAGGACGTCCGATCGATCGACGAGTGGGTCGAGCTCTCCGTGGCGGGCGACTCGCTGTACGAAAAGGGCTAGGCTTCGTCCTCGGACGCCGGCGTGAGCAGGATGCCGGTCCCCAGCCACACCAGGAGGCCGATCGTGACGAGGATCCCGCCGTAGCCCAAGGCCAGGTTCACCGCAAGCAGGGCCACGGGGAGCAGCGTGCCGATGACGAATCCGAGACGGACCATCGCAAGCGCCTCGATGCCCTCTTGCTCCTAAAGGTTTGCGAGCCGGGACTCGGCGGGGCGACGAATCCCGTCCTAGATGCGCTTCGAACTGGCGCGGCCCTTCTCGGCTGCCCGGCGGAGGGCCATCACGTTCTCTCGGACGCGGTCGGGGAAGATGCCGCTGCCGGACACGAGGATGTCCGCGCCCGCCTCCGCGACGACCGGTGCCGTGTCGACTTTGATCCCGCCATCGACCTGAATTTCGACCGCGAGATGTTCCTGGTCGACGTACTTCCGGGCGGCGCGGATTTTCGGCACGACATCCGCTCGGAAGGCCTGCCCGGAGAATCCGGGATGGACCGTCATGACGAGCAGCAGGTCGACGTCGCCGAGGTACGGAACGCTCTTCTCAAACGGCGTGGCCGGGTTCAGGACGACGCCGGGGCTGACCCCGGCATCGCGAATCGCCCGGATCGTCGCGCGAACGTCGTGGTCGCTCTCCACGTGGACCGTGAGGTCGTCCACACCGGCTTCGACGAAGGCCTTCACGAAGTCCTGCGGATGCGTGACCATCAGGTGGGCGTCGAACGGCACTGTGGTCAGGGGCCGGATCGACTTGACAATGGCGGGTCCCATCGTCAGGTTGGGGACGAAGTGGCCATCCATCACGTCGATGTGGAGCATGTCCGCGCCGGCGTCCGACGCTTCGCGCACCTGGTCCCCCAGGCGGTCGAACCGCGCAGACAAGATCGAAGGCGCAATCTTGATGGCCATCGACCCGCGCAAGGAACCCCCGTGGAATAAGATTTCCCTCCCCGCAACGCATGCCGCGGGGAAGGGCGGCAGATTTCGGTTGCAATCGTCTAGGCTCGGTGGAACGACGCGAGCTCGGCGACGATCCTCATCCCGCCGATGAAGGTCACCGCCTTCACGACGTTTCCGACGTCGCCGCTGAACCAGGCTTCGGCCGCGAGGCGGGGCCTGCCGCACTCGTCGCCTCCGAGGCCCACCACGGGTCCCTCGCGATCGTCCGTCGTCAGGCGATCAATCGTCGGCAGCGCGACGCGAACCGGGATCGACGAGAACGTCCCCGCGGGTGTCGTCACGTCCTGAATCTCACCGGAGTGCAGCATCAGGCGGATCGGCGCCGTCACGTTGAACGTGTGCCAGAAACCGAACGATTCGTTCGGGCCGTCAAAGCGCCACGCGATCATCGCGTGGATCGTGGCGTTGCTCGAGACGTTCCAGGTCTCGTTCTCGCCGAGCGGGAAGGCCCAGATGTCGAGGGCCGGCTCGTACGTCGTCTGGACCGTCGCCGTGTACGAGGCGTTGAACCAGCCGCGTGCGGTCCAGAGCGAGCTCTTGAGATGAACGGTTCGGACCTCTTTCAGCTCCGCGAGGTCGGACGCGCGATACAACGCGTAGCCGTCCACCGTCGCGTTCTCGAGGACCGGCCGATACAACAGCAAGGTCGAAGAGTTCGTGTATCCGCCATCCCGGGCCGCGTCGAACACGCTGCCCAGGTGGAAGGAGCCGTGCACCGTCACGTTGTATTGGGAGGCGTCTGCGGACGCGACCGCGCGGGTCAAGGTCCCTTCGAGGGACGGGCTTCCCCAGGTCGGACCCGCCACAAACACGTCGGGCGGTGTCGAGTTCACGTGGTACGTCCAGGTGTCGCCCACGTGCCAGGTCGGCGTACCGATCGACGAGGCTTGCGGAGTATTCCCCCCGGTGGGTGAGCCGAGGTTCGCGAAATTCGCTGGACCGAAGGCCACGGCCGCAACGGCGAGTCCGACCAACGTGACTGTCACCGCAACCATGCCAAGAGGTCTGATGCGCATCTCCGTTCCTCCGTTTCGAAGCCGGCGAACCACATCTGGAGTATTTGGGAATTATTAGACGGACGTAGAACACTGCGTGCGTGGTCGAACATGTTTAGGAGTGATAATCACGCGGCGCGCCTCAGCGAGAAGCGTCGGCCTCGGCTTCCACTCGCGCATTTTCGACGGGTAGCCATATTGTAGTCACAACCGTTTCGACATTGGCCTCCTGTGAGGGCGAAATCCCGACAGCAATATTTCATCCGAACGAGAGCGCTACGCCGTTTGATGGCCTCAGCGACGCCGCCCGAAATCCGTCGGGCGGGCGGAGTGAATCGATGGACCCTTGAGCCTCTGCTCATTGTGCTACCTTGGATCTTGGCACTCGCCTCCACCTTCCTCGTTATCGTGCTCGCAATGGCCGGGTTGGGCGCGGCGCTTGCCGTCGTTGTGATTCTTTCTCTTTGGGTCGCAGCGGCGGTGGTTTGGTCTCGAGTGCAAAGTGTGAAAAACCCGCCTTGACCTCGCGACAAAGCCCTTAATAATCCCCCGTCATGTCCCGGCCGTCTCCGGGCGGGGAGCGGGGCAGGGCACGCCGTGGTCGACGTTTCCGAGGAGCTCATCGCGAGCCTCAAGAAGAAGGCCGTGACTCTGCGGAAGCACATCATCCGGATGACGCACAACGTGCAGAGCGGCCATCCTGGGGGCTCGATGTCCGCGGCGGACATCGTCACCGCGCTGTACTTCCACATCCTCCGCGTCGATCCGAAGAATCCGACGTGGCCGGATCGGGATCGATTCGTCCTGAGCAAAGGCCACGCCTGCCCGGTCTGGTACGCAGCCCTTGCGGAGCGCGGATTCTTCCCCGTCGACGAGCTCCTGACGTTCCGCAAGCTGAACAGCCGCCTCCAGGGCCATCCGGAACTGGGGACCACGCCCGGCGTCGAGAACGCGGCGGGCGCCGAGGGCCAAGGTCTGTCGTTCTCCGTCGGCCTCGCGCTCGCGGCCCGCATGGATCACAAGCCCTGGCGGGTGTACTGCATCCTCGGCGACGGCGAGCAGGACGTCGGGCAGACGTGGGAGGCCGCGATGTCCTCGTCGAAGTACGGCCTCGACAACCTGACGGCGTTCATCGATCGGAACGGGATCCAGCAAGAGGGCCGCACGGAGGACATCATGCCCCTCGAGCCGCTTGCGGAGAAGTGGGAGGCGTTCAACTGGCACGTCCTGACGATCGACGGGCACGACTTCCGCCAGATCCTCGCGGCGATCGAGGAAGCCCACCGCACGAAGGGGCGGCCCACCGCGGTCCTCTCCCGCACGGTGAAGGGCAAAGGCGTTTCCTTCATGGAGAACAAGATCAAGTATCACGGCGCCGCGACGAGCGACGAGGAGCTGAAGCTCGCCCTCGCGGAGCTCGACGCCCAGGAGGCCGCGATTTGACCGCTGGGCCCTGGAAAATGGAGAGCCAGCGCGCGTACTTCGGCAAGGCGCTCATCGATCTCGGTCGGCGCAACCCGAACGTCGTCGTGGTCGGCGCGGACACGACGGAATCGATCAAGACGATCGATTTCGGCAAGTCGTTCCCGGACCGCTTCTTCCAACTCGGGATCGCGGAGCCGAACATGATCAGTGTCGCCGCGGGCCTGGCGGCGGCCGGGAAGATCCCGTTCGCCGCGACGTACAGTGTGTTCGGGAGCGCGCATACCTACAACGTGATCCGGCAGAATGTCGCGTACACGAATTTGAACGTGAAGATCTTCTGCTCCCACGCCGGCCTGACCGTCGGGCCGGACGGCGCGACGCATCAGATGAACGAGGACATCGCCCTCATGCGCGGCATCCCGCGAATGACCGTCCTCGTCCCTGCGGACGGGCCCGAGACCGCGAAGTGCGTGGACGCCGCCGCGGCAATGAAAGGGCCCGTCTACTGCCGTTTCTCCCGTACGAACGTGCCGACCGTCACGTCAGCGGCGGACGACTTCGCGATCGGCCGGGCGCGCGTGGTGAGGGATGGATCCGACGTCACGCTGATCGGCTGCGGCCTCATGGTGGCCCGCTGTCTCGAGGCCGCGGACGCGCTGAAGCGCGCGGGGATTCAGGCCCGGGTGATCAATCTCTCGACGGCCAAGCCGCTCGACATCGCGACGATCGACCGCGCGGCGCGGGAAACGGGCGGAATCGTGACTGCGGAGGAGCACACGGTCGTCCATGGCATCGGGGCGGCGGTCGCCTCCGCGATTGCGGGGAACCATCCGGTGCCGATCGCCATGGTCGGTGTCCAGGACGTGTTCGGCGAGAGCGGAGAGGCGGAAGAGCTTCTCCGGAAGTACGGTCTGACCGCGGAGAAGATCGTCGATGGCGCCCACGACGTGATGAAGCGCCGCGACCGAAAGCGATGAGTCCGGCGGTTTTCGACTTCCCTGTCCCGATCAGGCGGCCCTCTTGACAGGACCCTTTTCGTTGTACCGCTGGACCGTCACAAATCCGGCGACGTTCTCGTGGGCCATGTCCCAACCCGGGGCGTCGTCGCGGAGCCACCACCGACGGATGTTCGTCACGGTCGACTTCTTCATGTTGATCCCGCCGGGCAAGAGGATGTAACCTTCGAACGGGTCGCCCGTCACGGGATTCCGAATGTGTTCGCTGTCGACCGCCCCAACCCCATCGACCGCGAACGAACTGTCAACGCCCTTGAACTTGAAATTGATCTTCGCGGTTTTCGCCGGGAACGATTTCGTGAGCGTCGACGGGAAGATCGCGAAGACGCCCCCGCCTTCCTTGCCGCCCGTGATTTTCTGGATCGCCTCACGCTGGTCCGGCTTCGCCTTCGAGTCGACGTAGACCCGGCCGGTTCCGCCTCCCATGTGGATCGCCCGCGGCCACCAGAGGCCCCACGCGAACGTCACCCCGTCGAGTTTCGTTGAGCCGAACGTCCCTTTTCGGATGTGCCAGGAGACGAGCGCTTCGCAGTTTCCCGTCGTCGGAAGCGCGTCGAAATTGCACGGACATCCCCATGCACAGTTGCAACTCTGGATATACTCCGCCTCAAAATTCCATTTTGTCGGCATCGATCGAACCCTCCTGGCCCAGGCTTCGTATCGGCTCTCGGCTACTTAAACCGAGCACCGAAGGCCCTCCGGTCGTCGCACCGATTCCGCACGTTCATATCGTCACGTCCCCTACCGAGCGCGGCATGGTCGAAACGGTCCCGGCCGAGCCCGCTTGGCTGCTGCGGCATCTCACGGTCCCCGTTGCCGCGGCGGTCGCCCTTGCCGTCGGGGCCGCCTGGTATGCCACGTGGACCTCCGCGGACGTCCTGATGGCGCTCACGGCGCCCTCCCTGTTGCGGTCGACGGACCTCGTCCTCTTCTTCGCGCTCCTCGTCGTCATGATGGTCGCGATGATGTTGCCCTCGGCCTTGCCGATGATCCTCGCGTTCCGCGGGATGACGCGCCTCGAAGCGGGTCGACCGACGAGGCCCGCCGACGACGCCGCGACGGCGCTCTTCATCACGCCCTACTTCCTCGTCTGGGGCGCGTTTGGGGTGGGGGCGCTGTTGACGTTGATGGCGTCCGGCCTCATGGGCCCCATCCCGGGCCCGTTCGTGTTCGCCTCCGCGGTGACCCTGGTAACCGCGGGCGTCTGGCAAGTCACGCGGACGAAAGAAGTCTGCTTGACGCACTGCACGTCGCCGATGTCCTTCGTGATGCATCACTGGCGGTCCGGCCGAATCGGCGCGATCCGCATGGGCTTTCGACACTCCCTCTATTGCATCGGGTGCTGCTGGCTCTTCATGCTCGTCCTCATCATCTCGGGATCGATGAGCCTCGTCTGGATGGGCGGCATCTCGGTCGTCATCTTCGCAGAGAAGCTCGGCGTTCGAACTCTCCTGTTCTCACGGGTGATCGGCGTTCTCCTCATGGCCCTCGGTGCACTTGCCGCCGTGGGTGGGTTCATCGCTTTGTGACGGCGGACTGTGGGTGGCCCGTCGGCACTGATGAACCGGTGACCGCGGGACCCCGTCACGCCACGGACTCGGGCATCTCCCGGATCTGGCGGACCGGCGAGAAGAGGACCCAGAGGAAGGAGAATGCGCCGCCGACAAGCCCCACTATGATCGCGGGTCGCACTCCGATGGCGTCTCCCAAGACGCCACCGGCAATGGCCCCGAGGGGCAAGGTCCCCCAGACAATCGTACGCGTCGTCGCGTTCAGACGACCTTGGAGACGCACGGGGACGATGGCTTGGCGGAAGCTGACCTGATTGATGTTGTAGTATAGGTTGCCGATCAACGAGACGAAGAACATGCCCGAGATGGCGAAGAAGGCGAACGGGCCCGACACGAACGGGAAGGGCAGCATGACCGGTCCGAACATGACCGCTCCCAGGATGATCGCGCCGCCGACGCCGATTCGTTTCGCGACCGCGCTCGCCGTGACGGCTCCGATGATCCCACCGACGGATCCCACGGTGAACATGAGCCCGAGGGTGAGCGGGGTGAAGCCGAGTGCGTCCTTCAGGTAAATGATCAGCAGCGCGGAGAAGACCGCGCTGGAGAAGAAGTTCGACCACGCTGTGCACGCGGCGATGTGGCGGAGCCGCGGTTCTTGGAGCACGACTTGAAGCCCTTCCTTGATCTCCGTCAGGACGGATCGACGCAGGCCGGGATCCGGTGTCGGCTCCCGCTTCCGAATGGCGACCAAGGTCGCGGCGGAGAAGAAGAAGGACGCGGCGTCGAAGATCATCGCAACGGGAGCCTTGAACAGCTCAATGATCGCACCCGCGAGCGCCGGGCCCCCCGTGTTGGCAACCGAGTTGCTCGTCTCGAGCTTGCTGTTCGCATCGACGAGCTGGTTGCGCTCCACGAGGGCCGGAAGGTATGCCTGGTACGCGACATCGAAGAAGACGGTCAGGATTCCGATGAGGAACGAGAAGACGTACAGATAGGCCATGTGGAGGAGCCCGACAAAGCCAAGGGCCGCGATCGCCGCGATCATCACGCCGCGCCCCAGGTCTGCACGGATCAGCACGGATCGGCGCTGCCTTCGATCCACCCATACTCCCACGAGGAGCCCGAAGAGGAGGAATGGGAGGGTTCCAGCGAATCCGAGGAACCCCATCTCGAGCGGCCCGGCGGCGAGAACGTAGACCGCGATCACCGGGATTGCGAGGCCCGTGAATTGGTCCCCGAGGCGGGAGACGGATTGCCCGAGCCACAACAGGAGGAAGTCGCGGTGCCGCCACAGGGAGGGCGTCGAGGCCATGATGGGCAGCCGGCATGGTCCGTTCCCATAAGTAGATTCGCCGTCGATCGGTCGTCGAGTGCGTATTCACACACGTCGGCGCAAAGATTAAGGGCCGGATGTGTATACATTATGTGTATACATGTTCGCCAAAGTCCGGCGATGGGGGAATGGTCTGGCCCTCCGGGTTCACAAGAAAGACCTCGAGTCGGCCGGGATTGGTGAGGGAGACGTCGTGCAGGTCGAACTGGTCCGACCTCGCGAGAGCGGACGCTTGGACCTGAACTCCCTTCCCACGTTCGAGGACGAGGACCCACGAGCGAGCGTGCGACACGACCGCTACCTGTATGGGTGAGCCGGTGCAGGTCGCGGACACCAGCTTCCTCTACGCACTCTTCTCGAAATCGGACGCCTTCCACGGCAAAGCCCGCCGAGCGGCCGCTTCCGCCGATGCCATTCTTGTGCCGAGCGAGATTTTCGCGGAAACGGTATCGCTCATTCACTACCGCGTGGGATTCGCCGCGGCGAAATCCGCAGGGAGCTGGATTCGCGTTCAGAAACGAATGGAGGTCGCCGCGCCGTCTCGATCCGTGTTGAATGGGTGCTGGGGAATCTTTCGCGCGGCACGGGGACGGCTCAGCTACCCCGACGCCGTGGTCCTCGCCTGGTGCCGGGAACGACGCGCCACGCCGCTCGCATTCGATCAAGCGATTCTTCGTCGCGCCAAGAGATAGCGACAGAAAGGACTCTCAACGTTCTTAACCCGGCATTCGTATCGGCCCGCGGCGGACGGCCATGGTCAAGATCTTCCTAGACACGGCGAACATCGACGAGATCCGCGAGGCGGCCTCGTGGGGCGTCCTCGACGGCGTCACGACGAATCCGACGCTCGTCGCGAAGACCGGCCGGAAGTGGTCCGAGGTCATCCAGGACATCCTCGCCCTCATCGACGGGCCGATCTCCCTCGAGGTCACGACGACCCAGGCCGACGACATGATCAAGCAAGGCCGGCAGCTCGCGAAGCTCCACCAGAACGTCGTCGTGAAGATTCAGATGACGACGGAGGGCCTCAAGGCGATCAAGGCGCTCTCCTCGGAGGGCGTGCGGATCAACACGACCCTGATCTTCTCCTCGACCCAGGCCATCCTGGCGGCGAAGGCCGGCGCGAAATACGTGAGCCCCTTCATTGGCCGGCTGGACGACATGGGCCAGGAAGGCATGCAGGTGATTCGGGAGATCGTCGAGATCTTCCGCAACTACGAGTGGGACTGTGAGGTCCTGGTGGCCTCGATCCGCCACCCGTTGCACGTGATCGAGGCCGCGAAGCTCGGAGCCGACATCGTCACGCTGCCCTTCGACGTCCTGAAGAAAATGACGCAGCACGCGCTCACCGACGTCGGGCTGAAACGGTTCTTGGACGACTGGGCGAAGGTGCCGAAATAAGGCGGCCCGCGTGACCCGCGAGACACTACTCGACAACGAGGTCCTCGATGGCCGGGCTCGCCGCGACCTTGCGGCCGAGCGGCGTGATCTGGTATCGGAACGTCGCGGGCAAGGTGCTCGACTTGAGGAACGTCTTCGGGCCGGAGTCGTACTGGACGAGGAGGTCCAGGCGCACGAGGTTGTCGAGCTCCTCCATGACCTCGTCCGGCTTGACGTCCCGCATGTTGGCGAACAGCTCGCTCTTCGTGATCCCGTTGCCCTCGCGGCGAGCCGCGAACACCAGGATGCGTTGTCGGAGGAGCTTTCGCACCTTCCGGTTCTTTTCTCCGGCCATCATCGCGTCCACGGCCTGACCGATGATCCCCGCGAACGCCTCTTCGACGCCCTCGCCCGTGGCGGCGCTCGTCGGGGAGGTCGGCGCGCCCGGGAAGTTCTCCTTGAGCCACGCAGACTCCTGGGGCCCGATCTTGGAGCCTTTCGCCCGGTCGACCTTGTTGAAGACGATGCGAAACGGCACGCCGCCCGTGACGACAGACACGGCGCGGATCCAATCCGTGAGGGTGTGCAGGGTGTCCGGACGCTCGATGTCGCATACGGCCAGGGCGCCCTGGGTGCCATAGAAGAGCGCATCCCGGAAGTTCTCCCGGATCGCGTGCTCCCCCATCTGGTCGAAGATCGCGATGTTCGCCAGGATGACGTCCCCTTCCTCGTCGCCGGGCAATTCGACGTCGACCCGGTGGAGGTGGACGCCGAGGGTGCCCTTGTATTCCGGGTTGTGGCGCGCCTCGACGTAGCGCTGGATGAGGCTCGTCTTGCCGACGGCGCGTTCGCCGACGACGTTGATCTTGAGCTTGAGGCGGCGGATTCGCAAGGACTCCGCCAGTCCGTTGGCGGGCTCAAAAGCCCTCCGGGACGATTATCAGCCGGTCAACTCTGCGAAACGAACGTTAGGCCGCGACCGAACGGCAGGGAATCCTTCAAGTGCCCGCGGTCGCATCGGATTCCGGACCATGGACTCGGGCGGCAGCGCGAAGATCACGTTGGACCAAGCGAGCTTCAAGGCGCTCGCCTCGGACGTCCGCGTCGGGATCCTGAAGCGATTGGACGTGCGGCGCGAAACGGTCACGGACCTGAGCAACCTCCTCAGCCTGAGCAAGCCGACACTGCTCGAGCACCTCGAGAAGCTCCAGTCCGCGGGCCTCGTGAAGCGCGTGGACGAAGGACGGAAGTGGATCTACTACGAGCTCTCGGACAAGGGCCGCAAGATCCTGCATCCGGAGCGCGTCGCGATCACGCTCGTGCTCGGTCTCGCGGTGACCCTCGCCGCCATCGGCGCGTTCCTGGTGATTTCGGCCAGCTACGGCGGTTTGACTGCTGCCCCTGTTTTCAATGCCTCGGCGCCTGCCGCCCAGGCACCGAGTACATGGGGTGGACCTGTCGGCCTCGCGGTCCTCGCGTTCACACTCTCCGTCGCGTCCGGTCTGGTCGCCCTCGCCTTGCGGTTCGTCGGCCAACGGCGCCGCGCGCAGTTCTTCGAGCAGCTCGGCGTCGCGTGACCGCCCGACTCCCACGGGAGTCCGGGAAACCGTTATGAGACCACGGCGCCTTCGCACAGACGTGATCCGCACGTGGCGGGGGAAGGCGGAGTGGGCGGTCCCGCTGCTCCTGTTCCTGGCGATCCTGCTCGTCGCGGCGCTCGCCTTCAACGTGGCGAACCTCGACACCGGGGGCGAGGCGATTCCGGGAGGGGGCGCCTCGGGCGGCACCGAGCCGAACGCGTTCGGCGTCTTCGACCCGCTCGTGGGAGACCTGTTCCTCGTCGTCTTTGTGAGTTTCGTCGCTCGGCGATCGGCCTCATCCTGATCATCGCCCTCCTGCTCGCGTGGCCCCGGATGCTCCAAACGCTCCGGGTCGGCCAGACCGCCCCGACGACCGGGGACGCGGGAGCCTCCAGCGGTTCCGGATGGCCGGTCGCCGCCGGGGCGCCCCTCGGCTTGTTCCTCGGGTTGACCGTCCTCTCAACCATCGTCATCTTGGTCGTCCTGCTCCGCCGCGGCGCGGGGGTCGTCGAGATCGAAGCGGAGCCGCCGGGGGACGATCCCGCGGCCCGCCACGCGGCGGCCGACGCGGTGCAAGACGCGATCGAGGGACTCGAGGTCGGCGGAGACGTCCGGTCCGTGATCCTGGCGTGCTTCCGCCGGTTCTGCGCGCTGCTCGGCGCGCGCGGGATCACCGCCCAGGGCGCCCTCACCCCGAGGGAACTCGAAGGCCTCGCGGTCGAACGGCTCCACGTCTCCCGTGTGGCGTCCGAGACCCTGACGTCCCTGTTCGAGGAGGCCCGGTACAGCGAGCATCCGCTGGGCGAGGCGGACCGCCATCGGGCGATCGAGAGCCTCGCGGGCATCCGGGCCGCGTTGGGGGCGTAGGATGTATCAGCGCGGGATTCCGGCCACGACGGGCCATCCCCCCGGGATGCGGTCGCCGCGCCGCGTCCCGCTGCCGGCGTTCGGCCTGATCCTCGCGTTCGCGATCCTGCTCGGCATGCTCCTGTACTACGCGCAGTTCAGCGGCACGATCCGGTGGCTGCTCGGGGTCGTCGCGCTCGCGGTCCTGGCGGCGATCGCCTGGGGCCAGATCCAGCGCCGGACCGCCGAACCGTCGCCGCTCGTCGGCCCGAGGTCCCCCGGTGCGACCCGCGAAGGGGAACTCGATTCGTTCGCCGCGGCGGTGCGCCGTGCGGCCCGTGGCCTCCCGTACAGCCAGGTGCTCGTCGCGTCCCGCGCGCGATCCGCGTTCTTCGAGCGGGCCCGGCTCGCGCTGGGCCTCCCGCCGGAGACGATCCGCGACGCGCAACGGGACCCGGGGGCCCTCCGCCGGATGTTCGGCGACGACGCGCTCGTGGACTTCCTCTACCTCGGGGCCGGCGACCTCGAGGACCGATTGGCGTGGGTCCAACGGGCTCGCGTCCGTGGGGGCTTCGTCCGCGAGTTCCGGGACGTCCTCACGCGGATGGAGGCGTGGCGGTGAACATCGCGTCGGTCCGGGAGGTCGGCAGCGATCTCCTCGACGCGGTCGAGACCGTGATCGTCGGCAAGCGTCCGGTCCTGGAACGCGTCCTCTGGGCGATCCTCGGCGACGGTCATCTCTTGATCGAAGACGTCCCGGGGCTGGCGAAGACCCTGATCGCGAAGTCGTTCGCGGCGGGCCTCGGCCTCTCGTTCCGCCGCATCCAGTTCACGCCGGACCTGCTGCCCGCGGACATCACCGGGACGTACGTGTTCGACCGCAAGACCGGCGATTTCGTCCTCCGACGGGGCCCGGTCTTCACGAACGTCCTCCTCGCGGACGAGATCAACCGCGCCCCGCCGAAGACCCAGTCCGCCCTTCTCGAGGCGATGCAGGAACGGCAGGCGACCTTGGAGGGCGAGACGTTCCCGTTGGACCGGCCGTTCTTCGTGATTGCGACGCAGAATCCGATCGAGCACGAGGGCACCTATCCGCTCCCGGAAGCCCAGGTCGATCGCTTCCTGTTGAAGATCGACGTCGGCTATCCGACGCGGGAACAGGAGATCGAGGTCCTCGAGCGACGCCGGAAACGTCGCGCGGACGACGCGACGATCCAGGGCGTGACGACGCCCGACGAGGTGCGCGCCCTGCAGGCCGCGATCGAGGACGTCCACGTCGAGCCCGCCGTCGAAGGGTACATGGTCGACATCGTCGCGGCGACGCGGGCCCACAGTCAGGTCGACGTCGGCGCGAGTCCGCGAGGCTCGCTCGCCCTCCTCAAAGCGTCGCGCGCGCGGGCCGCGATCGCCGGTCGCGACTTCGTGACCCCGGACGACGTCAAGGTGGTCGCGATGCCCGCCCTCGCCCACCGCATCATCCTGAAACCGGATCCGTGGATCCGGGGGGTTCGCACCGCGTCGGTCCTCGCTGACGTCCTCGCTGCTGTGCCGGTCCCGAAGGTGCCGTGAGATGCGCACGCCTCTTTCCGGAGGCCTCGCCGCGGCGTCGTTGGGCCTTCTCGTGGCCGGTTTGGCTCTCCGAAGCTGGCAGCTGGTCCTCCTCGCGCTGCCGCCGGTGATCGTCCGTCCATTTGGTCGTACAGAACACAGGACCGGCGCTCGACCTCGTGGAGATCGTGGATGTCCTCCCCCGAGAGTTCGCGGTCCTCAACGGGACGAATCACGCCGTCGTCTCCTTGGAGCGCGGCGGCAGCGTCCCGCTATCCTACACCGTCCGGTCGCCCGTGAAAGGCGACTTCCGCATCGGGCCGGTGCGCGTGCGGTCGCTCGACCCCCTCGCCTTGGGCGCCGAGGATGCGGTCCTCTCGGTCGAGGCGCGCCTCGTTGTTGCGCCGACGATGGAAGACCTCCGGCGGACCAAGCTCCAGCCGCGCCGCACGCGTCCGTGGTTCGGGCAGGTCGCCTCACGGCAGATCGGCGCGGGCACGGACTTCTGGGGCGTCCGCGAGTACACCGCGGGCGACGAGGTACGACGGATCAACTGGAAGGCATCCGCCCGACTCGACCGTCTATTTACGAACGAGTATGAAGGGGAGCGGTCCGGCGACGTCGTCATCGTCGTCGACGCGCGCCGCGAGTCGTTCATCGGCACGGAGACGGACAACCCGATCGAGCACGGCGTCCGGGCCGCGCTCGGGATCGCGGAGCACGTCCTCGCGTCGAAGAATCGCGTCGGCCTCATCGTCCAGCGGGAGGTCCTCGATTGGGTGCCCCCCGCGTTCGGGCGGAAGCAACTGTACCGGATCCTGGACCACCTCACGCATGTGCGGCCCGGGGGGGAATGGCCCTTCGCACACGTTGCCTGGGTCCTCTCCCGATTCTTTCCGCGGGACTGCCTGATCGTCCTGATCTCGCCCCTCCAAGACCGAGCGGCGCTGAACGCGGTGATCGCGATGGAGGCTCGCGGCTACGACGTCGCGATCGTCTCGCCTTCGCCGCTCGCGATTGAATGGAGGCTCGGCGAGCAGCGGCCGGAGGACCGGACCGCGTACCGGATCCTGCGTATGGAGCGGGACAACTTGATCTCCCAACTGCGACGCGTCTCGCAGGTCGTCGACTGGGATCCCGCGACCCCGTTGGCGCTCGCCTTGCGGAGGATCGGCACATGGCCTCGCCCCGCCTGATCCCCGTCGCGTTGCGGGCGGCCCCCGTCGTGACGCTGACGGTCTTGCTGGGATGGGCGATCTCGGATGTGTCCGCGATCGCGGACGGCCGATGGATCGTCGCGCTCGTCGCGATCCTCGGACTCGGAGCGGCGGCCCTCACCGTGTCATTCGTTTTCCATTGGCGAGGGATTCGGGCCATCGGTCTCATCGCGATCGGCGCCGGATACGTGGCTGCGCACGCTTTGGTGCTGGGTGTCCAGCTCGTGCCCGCACTGGTGTTCCTCTCGGTTCT
>VBMB01000028.1 GCA_005878525.1 Methanobacteriota archaeon | reverse complement strand
ACTTCCCCCTTCTGCAACGGATGGCGCGCAAAATGAGCCATTTGCCGTCCGACTTCAAGGTGGTGCCTCTGCGAATTTCGACCGGTCTCGCGGCGGAGGACGCCCCCTGCTGTTCGGATTACGTTGCCGAAGCCCTCGTTCCCCCCAAGCCCGCCGCCAGGGCGGGCACTTTCCACGTCCAAGGCTCAAGGCAAACTCGGTCGCAACTTCACGCTGGCCCATGAATCCCGTTTTCCGGGCAAAAATCGAGTGCTCCCGACGGGATTTGAACCCGTGTCAGAAGCTCGAGAGGCTTCTATCCTTGGCCACTAGACTACGGGAGCGCGGAGACGCGCTAAGGGTGGGCCCGACATAAACGTTGCGTGGTCCCGATCCACCCAGGCTGACAACCGAAGGTTTTTCCCGGAGGCGGAGCGTTGCGGCCGCGTGAAGGTCGCCCTCGCCCAGCTGGATCCTGCTGTCGGCGACAAGGCGAGGAACCTGAAGAAACTCGAGCGCGCCATCGTCGGGGCCAAGGCAGACCTCCTCCTCGCGGGCGAACTGTTCCTCACGGGATACATGGCCCGCGACGCGTTCGCTCAACTCGCTGAAACACTCGACGGGCCGTCCGTTCGCGCCGTGCAGGCAATCGCAGCGGAGCACGGAACCCATGTCCTGTTCGGGATGCCGGAGCGGGAGGCGGATACGCAGAGACTCTTCAACGCCGCGGTCCTCGTCGCCCCGGACGGCAAGGTCGCTGCATACCGGAAGGTGTACCCGGCGAATTTCGGACCGTTCGAGGAGGGCCTCTACTTCGCGCGAGGGGAGGACCTCACGATCGTGGATACGAAGATCGGGCGGATCGCCCTGCTGATCTGTTACGACTCCTTCTTCCCCGAACTCGCGAAGGCGTATGCGATCGAAGGCGCGCAGTTGCTCGCCATCATCAGCGCCTCGCCGGCGACCTCGAAACCGTTCTTCGACAAGATCCTCCCGGCTCGCGCGATCGAGAATGCGATGCCCCTCGTGTACGCGAACCTCGTCGGGACGGAGCTGAACATCGTGTTCCAGGGCGGTACCCAGGCCATCGGACCTCGGGGAGAGAACCTCGGTCGCGCGGAGGATTTCGTCGAGTCAACCATCCTCGCCGACGTCGACCTGCGGGACGTTCCGACCGCACGGACGTTCCGACCGACGCTGCGCGATACGCGGAAAGAGTTCTGGGAACCGGTTGCACCGACGATCCCGGTGCGCCGTGCTTGAGTCAGAAATCCGACCCGCGCGGTCACGAAGCCTCAGGGGTTTCGGGCCTTCGGTGCGACCCATTCGCTGAGGACGGAGGGAAGCGACTTCCGGGTCTCGATCCCGGACCTCGCGCACCACGCGCCCAGGGTCGGCAGGACTTGCGGCTCAATTACGAGCCGATAGACGCAGACCGCGCCGAACACAGCGGGGAAGAGGCGCACGGCCCAGAGGCCCAGGAGGAAGAGCGCCGATTCGTACGAATACCCGGAGGTGTGCAACAGCGTCACGAAACCGACGAGGATCGCAACCGCGCCGACAGGCCCGAGGGTCCGCTCGAACCACTCCGCGGGCCGGATGACCTCGCCGCGTGTCGCATTGACGAGTCGCAGGTCGAGCGCGTCCAGCAGCCACGCACCGGGGAGCAGGGAGGTCAACAGACCGGCCAGGAGGAGGATCGGGAAGGCCACGAAGCCGACCACGAGCTGACGAAGGTCGGCAGTCCCCTGGAGGAACAGGATCTCGGCCATCACGAGGACATCGATCGCGAAGGGGCCGATGGACATCAGGAGGGTGTCCCGCAGCCGGATTGGCTCCGAACCCGGGAGGCGAACATAGACACCGCCTTTGCCGAAGAGCTTTCGGTGCGCTTCGAACGCGCCTCGAGCAAGCGCCCTGGAGAAAGCGGGGATGAGCCACAAGGCCACGGGAACCAGAGCGACCGCGAGGAAGTATGCGGGCGTCTCCCGAATCCCGGCGCGTCGTCCCAAGGCCGGGAGGAGCCCGTAGTGCAGGAGGAGCGCGACGCCGAGCACGACGGCGAATCCGAGAATGTGCGCCTTGCCCGCGCGGTCCACGGGCCGCCCGCACAGCCGGAACACCATTTGGTCCTTCCGGAGGCAGGCCCCCTACCGCGAACCCGAACGACGAATGTGATCTTCGATCGTTCGGGCGAGGGCCTCACCCATGGCCCGATACCCGCCGACGTCCGGATGGAGACCATCCGGGGTTCCCCGCAAGCGGTTCGTATCCCCGGGATCCGCGACGGCGGCGTGGGTATCGCAAAACAGGATCCCGAGGACCTTCGTCAGGTTCTCGATCCACGCATTGAGGCTGAGAATGTCCCCGGACGCGCGAGCCGTAGCCATGTTGTATGGGAGGACGGTAGCTGCGACGGGCACGATGCCGGCGTCGAGGACGTCCGAATACATCGCGGCGAGGTGACGCTCGACGGTCTCCGGTGTCTGCCCCCCGAAGATGTCGTTCACTCCCGCCAGGATGATCGCGTACGCCGGACGGATTTGGAGGACGTCTCGCCCGAGCCGATTGCGAATCTCCTCCGAGGTCTCGCCGTTGATCCCCCGGTTCAAGACGGTCCATTCCGGATGGGATCGCGTCATCCAGTATTCGTACTGGCTCTCTGGATTCCCATCGCCTCGCGGCGGCGCTTCGAGGGGAGAGCGAAAACCGGGGGTGCCCGCGGTCGTGGAGTCGCCGAGGCCGACGATAGTCAGGGGCCGAGGGGGCATGGACAGACCCCCGGATTCACCGAGAAGATGTTAACCATCGCCTTCGTCGAAAGCCTCGGCGCGATGACCCAAATGGTCGCACCGGGGATTCGGACCCCTCTCCACCGGGAGATCGCTCGAACCTTTATCCGAGGCCACCCCCTTCGACCAGCGATGGTCCGCGCCGTGAAGCCGACCCGGAAACGAGACGGCCGCCTCGTCCCGCCCCAAGGCTATCCCAAGAATCCGGAGAAGTACGCCGATCCCGCGAACTGGAAGTATCCGGTGCACACGCCGTTCCACGCGCGGGCCGCCCGCCGGTACTTCAACGAACCTCGAAACCGTGCGAAGTACACGCCGGAGGAGCAAGCATACATCGACAAGAAAATCAACGAGGCTCTCGAACGGTTCGGCGTCGCAGTCAAGATCAAAGGCGGCCAGATCGAGGACGAGGCGGGCACGATCCAGGCAGACGTGCCAATGAACAAAGACATCGACAAGATGACCTTCGAAGAACTCCTGCAGGTCTTCCTGGGGACGAACCGGCTCGCCTCCGCAAAGGCCATCGATCCATCCGTGGTGTCAGTTGATAAGGAGACCGACACGCTCCTGGGGGGGCGAGTCAAAGAGTACTCCGTGCGAATCGACCGGCAGGAGAAACGGTTTGAGCACGACTGCGTCGACTTCAAGACGAACCGCGCGACCGGTCGGCTCATGTGCAAGCACTTGGGGGCATTCCTCATGCAAGTCGACCGCGGGAAGGCGACCCACCTGCTGCGTGACCTGTTGCGGGAACGGGACCGCTGGACGTTCGAGTGACGACTCAAATGTTCGTCCTCCCCGGCCAAGGTTTATGGCGTTTTCCAACCATCCGCATCCGGGGGGGTCGAGGTGGTGGCGGTCGGGGTCGTAAATCGGCGTGTCTTCCAGGTCTGTGGCGTTCTCGCGGTGATTGGGCTGATGGCGTTGGGAGCTCCCGCTTCCGCCATCACATGGGGAACGATCGATACGACCCGTCCGAACGTCGGCGCGATCCTCATCGTTCATCTGGATGGAAGCGTGGGGGAATTCTGTTCGGGGACGCTCGTATCCGCGCGTGTCTTCTTGACCGCGGGCCACTGCACCGACGCGCTCACGGCGGCCGCATTCCCCGCGAGTCGGCTCCGGATCAGCTTCGCGCCAAACGTGTTCGCGGACGGCGCTGTGCGTCTCGCGGTGAGCGGATACCACAACCATCCCGATTACAACTGGGGCCCCACGTCGAATCCGCACGACCTCGGCGTGATTATCCTCGAGAACGCGGTGGAGGGAGTCACCTTCGGCGTGCCGGCGTCCGTGGGCTATCTCGACGGCCTTGCCGCAGCGGGTGATCTCAAGAGCGCGACCTTCATCAACGTCGGATATGGGCTCAATCAAGACTTCGTGCTCACCGGAGACCGTCAGATTTCGACCTCAAGCTTCCGAAACCTGCACGATGCATGGCTCTACATGTCGCAGAACATCCATCATGGAGACGGCGGCACGTGCTTCGGGGACTCCGGCGGTCCGACGTTCTTCGTGGATCCTTCGTCCCACGTCGAATACATCGTCGCGGTGACGAGCTGGGGCGACAGCGTCTGCAAGTCGACGAACAACAATTACCGCGTGGACCTGGAGAGTTCTCGGTCGTTCATCGAGGACATGATCGCGCTGAACCCGTAGCCGATCGCCGGCCGCCTACAGGCGGCTGAAGTCCGCCTCGCGGTCTTTCTTCCTCGCCTCGCGCTCCTCCGCCTTCGGGAGCGGCGCGTCACAGCCGGGGCACGTGGCTCCGGCGTCCACGCAGGCCTTGCACAGCCACGCTCCGCACGCATGGCGTTCCACTCCGGGGGCGTGATGCGGTGCGCACTTCGCCGGGGGGCCGTCGTCCGCGGTCTTTGCGATGGACTTCGGCGGTGCCGGTCTCTTCGTCACCACGGCGGGCTCCTCGTCGGCTTCGATGTCCGCTTCCCGTGTCACCTGCGGCTTCGCCTTCTTCCGCTTGATCTCCGGCACCCCGCGGGTCGAGATCTTGTAGCCGCCGCCCTCGAAGATCTTCAGGGAGACTTCGAGCTTCTTCGCTTCGAACGGCCCGAGGTGCAACTCCTTCGCCAGGTCCACGAGATTCCATTCCTCTTTCGGGAGGTCCATCGCTTGCCGGATCAGGTCGTCGTTGTGCCACTCCGGCGTCGGCTCGAGGGGCGCATCACGGACCCAGTCGATGTAGCCCCAGATCGTCCGGGCTTCTTCCAGATCCACGTGAGGCAGGACCGCGCTGACGTCCGTGAGGCGCAAGGCGTTCAGGTTCTGGGCATTCTCCACCGTCCGGAGGACGGCGGCTCCCACCGCCTCGTACTTCCGCAGGTCGTCCGCCTCGATCCGGTCAGGCGCCAGGGGAGCGGGCTCGTTGACGTACGCGATGACTTCGTCGAGCTGCTCAAGCGGGACCGAGCAATACCGGAACACCTCGTCTCGGGTCGCGGGCCGCGACAGGTGTTTCTCGAACCGGACGACGGCCTCCGCGAAGCCCTCGATCTTCGCCACGTGGACGCGGTCCTCCGCGATTTTCTTGCCGGACTGAGCGGGCTCATACGCGGGATCGAGGGCCAGCGCCGCGTCGAACGAACGGAGCGCGTCGTCGAACCGCTTCAGGTGAACGAGGGCGAGACCTTTGCTGTTCCAGGTGACCTTGTCGCGGGCGTCGAGGCGCAGCGCCTCATCGTACGACTGGACCGCGGCGTCGAATTCGCCGGCCCGCTCCTCCGAAAAGCCTCGCATGTACCAGAGGGCCTTGTCGGTCGGGCGGGCGACCGTCGCGTGGGCGAGGGCGTCTGCGGCGGCAGGGAACTGTTCACTTTTCACATGGAGAAGACCTTTGTCCCGCCACGCCTCGCCGAACTCCGGATTGGACTCGATCGCCGAGTCGAAGGCGGCGAACGCCTCGGCGTTCCGGCCGAGCGCTTCGTTCGCTTCGCCCTTCCAGGTCAGGACGCGCGCGTCTTTCGGGCTCGCCTTCAGGACGAAGTCGAAACACGGCAGTGAGTCCGCGGCATGGCCGGTCCGTAGGAGGCACAGCCCCTTCGTCCGGTAGGCGTCGTAGTGGTTCGGGTCTTTCTGGAAGACGACTGCCAGGAGCGAGAGGGCGTCGTCGAAATGGGCCTCTTGGGCGAGGCACATCGCCTTCCCGCTCAGGAAGTCGAGGTGATTGGGCTCGAGGATCAATCCGTCCTCGAACGCCTTGCGGGCCTCGGGGACGCGGCCGAGGTCGAACAGGATTCGGCCCTTCGCGGCGAGAGCGCCACGGTCTCCGGGATTCAGGTTCAAGGATTGATCGTAGGCGGTCAGCGCCTCTTCCGTCCGGCCGAGCCGCCCCAGGAGCGCGCCTTTCGCGTTCCAGGTCCGACGGTCCATCGGGTCCACTCGGCTCGCCCGGTCGAGCGCCTCCAGCGCGGCATCCGCCTTTCCGGTGCCTTCGAGGGCGCCCGCCAGCTCCCGCAGCGCTTCGGTGTCCCGGGCATCGATCTCGAGGAGCCGCTCGCCGACGTCGGCGGCGGCCTTGAACGAATGTTGGGCCAGCAACAGGTCGCGCTTGGTCCGGAGATAGTCTGCGTGGTCCGGCGCGATCGAGGACGCCTTCGTGATGGCCGCCAAGGCGTCCTTCGCATCGGCGTTGGCCTTTGCGAGGCGCGCGCGCCGCGCCCATCCGTTCGCGTCCTTGGGCTCGGCGGTGGTCAGACGAATGGCGGTTTCGAACGCGTCCTTCGTTCGTCCGAGTGCCTCGAGGGCGGCACTCAGCCCCCCGAGCGCCGTGATCTCCTTCGGGTTCTTGGCCAGTACCGTCTCGAACACCGGGATCGCCTCCTCATACCGATGCAATTCGGTGAGGCACGCCCCTTGTTTCAGGAGCGCCGGCACCATCGTCGGGTCGAGGATCGCCGCTTTCCCGTACGCCGCCGCGGCCTCCTCGTATCGCTTCAGCCAGTGCAGCGCGGTCCCTTTGCCGAGCCACGCTTTCGCGTGATTCCCGTCGAGTGCGAGGGTCCGATCGAACGCCGCGACCGCCTGTTCGTAGCGCTTCTCGCCTTCCAGGGCGAGGCCGAAGAGATACCAAGCTTTGACGTCGCCCGGCGCGTATCGCGTTGCTCGATCAAGGCAGTCGATCGCCTCCGCGAATGCGTTGAGCCGATAGTGGGCGCGGCCTTTCTCGTACCACAGGCCCGGGGACGCCGGGTTCGCTTCGATTGCGACGTCGAACGCTTTCACTGAATCGGCGTAGCGTCCGAGCGAGAACAATAGGGAGGCCTTGCGAGCGGAGGCGTCCGTGTTGCGGGGATCGAGCCGGAGGACGGTGTCGAACGCGGTGATTGCTTCTTCTGGTTGACCCAGGGTCTGGTGGGCCTCCCCGCGCGCGGTCCAGGTGCCGGCATCCGCGGGATCCTTCTGGAGGATCGCCTCGCACGTCCGCAGGAGGACCTTCCCGTTCTTCGAATGTCGGAGCGCGTCCCGCTCACCCCGCAGCGCATCGAGGTCGTCGGGCGCGACCACCCGGAGCGTCTCGAACGTCGTGTAGGCCTCCTCCGCCTTGCCGAGGGCGAGCAGGGCGCGTCCTTTGTCTTTCAAGGCCCGCGGATGGTGCGGCTGGATCGCAAGGATCGCGTCGCATGCGACGACGAGATCGGACCATTGTTCGGTCCGCAGGAGGAGATCGCGTTTCGCCTCGAGCCCGTCGTAGGACCGCGGCTCGACCGCAAGGAACCCGTCGAGGGCCGCGACCGCTTCCTCCCGGCGGTTCAACTGGATGCACGCATGGGCTTTCGCGTACAGGGCGCCCGCGTGGCGGGGGTCGAGAGAGATGACTTTCGAGGCCTCCTTGACGACCTCATCCCATCGAGCGAGGGAGCGGAGCGCCTCGAGCCGCCCTTCTCGGGGGGCGAGCGTCTTCGGGGTGAGACCGATCGCGCGGTCGTACGCGCTGACGGCATCGATGCTTCGGCCCGTCTTGCGCAACAGCTCGGCGCGGCTGGTCCACGCGACCGCGTCTCCGTCTCGCTGACGGAGCGCCTCGTCGTAGGATCGCAACGCCTCCTCGTTCTGGTTCGACGCCCCGAGGACGTCCCCGCGGAGCCGCCACGCATCCGGGTCGTGCGGGTCTAGTTGAATCACGCGATCGAGACATCGGACTGCCCGTTGCGGCTCTCTCGCGGCGAGGTATGTGAGCGCTTTCCCCTCTAGGGCTTCCTTGTTCTCCGAATTGATGCGGATTGCGCGGTCGAACGACGCCTGCGCCTCGTCCAGTTCGTTCCGCCGGCGATGGGCTTCTCCCGTTCGCACCCACAGGTCGGCATCGTCGGGGACGAGCGAGAGGACGCGGCGATATCCGTCGACATCATCGGGATCGAGGTTCACGACCTGCATGTAGGCGCGGATCGCCTCCGGCCTCTGCTCCAAGGCAACATGGGCGTCCCCTTTCCGTTCCCAGAAGTCCTTCGCCTTCGGATCGATGCGCAATCCGGCGTCGTAATAGCCGAGGGCGTCGGACGCACGCTCTTGGGCGAGGAAGATATCTCCCTGGAGGCCCAGCGCTCGAAGGTCTCCCCCGTTGCCAGTCAGGGCGTGTGTCGCCGCGACCTGGGCGGACTCGATTCGACCGACCCGAAGGAGGCCCGACCCAATCGTCGCATAGGCCTCCTGAAAATCCTCGATTCGCGCCCGTGGCTCTTGCGCCCCGAGGATCTCGAGCGCCTTGACGAACGCGATCGTCGCGCGCCCGTGCGCGTCCACCTCGAGCGCCGCGAAACCGGACTTCGCCAGTCGGTTCGCCTTGTCGAGCACTCGTCCTTCTCGATCGAGGAGACCTTGGAAGAGGGCCATCCCTATCATCCCATCCCGCGGGGCGCGGTCAATTCAGGGCCGCGTCGGACAAGTGGCCGACATGGAAAGTGGATGACTTATAGATATCGCCAAGGGCCTACGCCGTGGACAATCCGCCCATTCGTCAACGCCCGTTGCGTTGTGACAATCGCGCTAAGTACGCGCGACACGATTTCGGGCTGACAATCGTCAGACAGGATGGCACGATGGCACGCAAGGGAGTGGAACGGCCGAAGCCGACGAAACTCCGGAAGGAAACGCGCGAGTGGCTCACGAAACAGACGATCCCGAACGCTCGACGAATCGCGCGGGATCTGGAAAACGAGGGCGAGGATGTACACGATCTCCTCGCGGCGATTGACGAGCTCGAGGCACTTCTCAAGGAAGGCTCCAACCGGCCGAAAGCATGACCTGAGGAAGGACTCAAGTATCTGCGGTCGAGTCCCCCAGCCGAGCGTGGGTAGTCTAGCGGTAGGACGTTGGCCTTCCAAGCCTACGACGCGGGTTCAACTCCCGCCCCACGCACTCGATGGGACGACGGAAAAATAGGGGGACCGGCGGAGTCGTGGAGGCGACCCTCTCCGCCGATCGGTGGGATGGATGGGTTGTGAGCGTTAGCCGTCGTCGTCGGACACGTCGAAATCGAGCGAGCATCCGTACGAGGCGTAGACGTCCTGCCAGCTCTGGTCGTCTCCCGCGTACATCTCGTTCACCGGGGCCATCATTGCCGCGCTTGCCACGTTGGTCCGAAAGCCCCAGCGGTATAAGATGCGGAACGGGGGAGAGGTGTGCGAAAGTACTCCGGCTGGATGTGTGAAACTATTCGTGGGCTGGATCGAGCTCAGCGTTGGGGTGCCGGCCGACTCTTGGTTCAGCGAGTCGTGAGCCACTCGAAGGCGTGGTTTGCGACGAGCGCCGCCGCGGCCCCGAGGGCCAGGAACGAGAGGCCTGCCTCGCCGACCCACGCAAGCCACGCGGCAAAGAGGATCGCCGCGAGGAGGATGACCATCAGAAGCCGCGGTGGAATCGTCTCGACGAAGACGACGAGGAGTCCGAGGAAGAGCAAGAACACGACGAGGGCGTAGAGGGCCGCCGCGGCGAGGTCCGGGATCAGCGCCATCCGCGGCGCCGATATCGCAGCTCCCCATAACGTTATGGAGGTACCTCGGAGACGTGGCGGACGTGGACCGCTTCGCCGCGCCGAAAATCGACCATCTCCCGAGCGCTTAACCGCGCCGTGCCGACGGCACGCACTTCGTTCCGATGTCGCACGACGACCTCGTCTCCGGGTCGAATCTCCGGGGCGGCGTCGACCACGCCGACGGCGAAGATGTTCCCCTTCGGGAGGAAATCCTCGATCTCGACCCAGTAGGCGTCCGCGTCGGAAAGGATCCCTCCGCCGGCGAGCGTGAGCGACAGCATGCCGCGTCCCGTGTACATCGCGACCTGCGTGCCCTCCCGGATCACGCGCACATCCGGCACCCGACCCCGAAAGGTGGCGCCCCGCACCAGGCCGAGGCCCGCCTCGCCGAATTGGAAGCGGGCGACATTCGACATCTCTTCCGAGAAGTGTAGACCTTTTGGGACCCGAGGCGCCGACGACGTGACCTGGTTCAGCATCGCGGTCAGAGACGCAAGGGATTCGTCCGAGGTGGGCCGCTCCTTCGAAGTCGGAATCACATTGGGCACGGCCGCCTTCACGATGGGCGCCTCCGCGCCCAGGTGTGCCACGACCGTGTCGTACCGGTTCGTCGCGAGGAACGCCCGGAGGTCGTCGGTGACCATCGCGGCCTCGTCGCGGCTCCAATCCCCGGTCACGGGGATGTCGTACGCTCCCGCGGGATAGAATCGCTCGAGTTCGCGGGGGATCAGGCCAAGGGGCGACGTGACGATCACCTCGTGGACCGCGGACGGATCCGCGCTCGCCAGGATCGCGTCGCGGAACCGGCGATGGCTGCGGCTCGTCGAGTACGGCTTGCGGGCCGAGCATGGGAGCAGGACGAGCACCCGAGCCGACGGCGGCTTCCCATACCGCTCCCGGATCCGCCGACGGAACCGGACGATCTCCGGCCGCGTGAGCGATTCGGAGGCGTAAGCCCGCATCTCGCCACCAGATACCGGCGTGTAGGCCTCGACCAGGCCGTACTCCCGCAGGTCCAGGTGACGGACGATCGCCGTGTTCCAGGGAGCGTTCGCGAGGCGTCGCTCCACCAGCTCGCGGAGCCGACCGTGGACCAGGTGATTCCGGACGAGGAGCATCTCGCGGTACAGCGCTCGATCGTTGTGGGCCGGGAGGGCCTCGCCCGCCGCGCAGGCGGGACAGCCGCACGCATCGCGATCCGCTTCGGCGAAGGGGACGGTGCCGTCTCCGGTGTGGAAGAGCCCGCGGGCACTGTCCAGCAGCATTCGGCTCGAGTCGACCACATCGATTCCGGAGTACACCAGGACGGCGAGGTTCGACGGCGTGGCGAGGCCGGTGACCGCGACGACCTTGGAGGGCCCCAGCGCCTCTCGCACCCCGCGGACCGCCGCGACGAACTCCCGCGGGGACCGTTCGAACTCGGGTCCGTTCGCGAGGAACACCCCGCCCGCCGACTTGGCGGCGACGAGGTCCGACTGCCCCGCGACGACGGCCCACTCGCCGGCGACGGTCTCCTGCGGGATCTCGAGATCGGCGAGCGATTGCGGGGTGCCCTTCCCGGGTGGCAGGTCGTCCGGATCGACTGCCGGCCGCGGCGCGAAGAAGGTGCCACCGACGCGAATCTGAAGTCGGGGATCCCCGGTCCGTTCGGCGACGAGCAACCCCTCGGCGTACGTCGGGGCCGCGCGCGAACCATGATGCACGAATAGGACGAGAGGCGTCGTCAGCCCGAGATCACCGCGGGTCCAGATCCCTTTCCGACCGAGACCGCCTCGCGCCTCGATCTCGAACATGGAGGGGCGAAGCGATGTCCCGTCTCCGTATAAAGTCTGACTACTCCAGCGTGACCGTGTTCCGCTCGATGTACGCGAGTTCCTTCGCATCGAAGGCTCGCTCATCGACGCTGAGGATCAACGCCGCCCGATGCAGGGCGATCTGCTCGTTCACGTACTCGAGGAAATGCAGGATGCGCGCGAAGTCGTTGTTGATCATGAGGTACTCGATCCCGTCGAGCAGGATGAGGGCTCGGGGTCCGTCGGTCACGAAGTTCGCGATCAGGTTGCTCAGGCTGTTCAGGTTGTGCGGATCGACGTAGTCCTTGCCCAGCGTCGTCGAGAGCCAGACGACGCGGATGTCCTTGTCTCCGCGACGCCGGACGATGTGGTTCGGATGCTGGCGCGTGATGTACATCGGACGCCAGCCGGCGTCGACCGCCTGCTGGAACGCCGCGAGGGCCTTCTCCGGCTTCTTCTCCTTCATCAGGTAGGCGCGGCCTTCTTCGAGGTCCTTCTTCTTCCCGAAGAGAAGGTCCTTGAGAAGCTCGTCCTCCTTGAAGGCGAGCAGGAGCGGCCACGGGAGCCGCCACATGGAACCACCTTCCCATCCGGAGGTCTGTTTTTATACGTATCCTATCGACTATCGCACCTGAGACTCATTTGGGTCGATGCGTCGCGCGGTCGTCATCGCCCGATTGAGGGCAAGCAAGCCCAACGAAGGCCGACCTCGGGTTTCCCTCGGCCCTCCGTGAACGAGGAGCGAGGGGACGGAACCTTTATCGCGCGATGGCTTCTCGTCCGCTCGCCATGGCGCCGGCCGTCGTTGGAATCATCGGAGGATCCGCCCTCGGGGATGCGTTCGAACTCGAGGACGAACAGGCGAAGTTCCTCGTCACCCCGTACGGGGCGCCCAGCGATCCGCCGCGGTTGGGAAAACGCGGCGCGGTCACGGTGGCCTTTCTCCCTCGACACGGGAAGGACCATCGGATTCCGCCGCACAAGTTGAACCACCGCGCGAACCTGTGGGCCCTGAAAGAAATCGGCGCGACCCACATTCTCGCCACGTCGTCCACGGGCTCCCTGAAGAAGACGATCCACCCCGGCACCTTCGTCGTCCCCGACGACTTCATCGGATATTGGACCATCCCGACGTACTACGACGACCGGGTCGTCCACGCCACGCCGTCGCTGGACGGAGCCGTGCGCGCGGCCTTCGTCACCGCCGCGAAAGAGGCGCGGGCCACCGTTCACGATGGCGGGACCTACGTGCAGACGACAGGCCCGCGTCTCGAGACGCGGGCGGAGGTCGCGCACTTCAAGCAAATCGGGGACGTCGTCGGAATGACGATGGCCTCGGAGGCGACACTCGCTTCCGAACTCGGGATCCCCTACGCCTCTCTGTGCACGGTCGACAACTTTTGCAATGGGATCGTCGACGAGCCGCTGACCTTCGAGAAGATCCGAGAGACGCAACGACAGAACGCGGATCTCACGCGCACCGTCGTCGGGAAAGCGCTGGAGCGAATCCGATGAGCATCCTCATCCGGGACGTGCAGGTCGAAGGCGACGTCACCCAGGTGTACATCGAAGGAAATCGGATCGCCGAGATCGGCAAGAAGCGCGAAGCGGACACCGTGATCGACGGGAAAGGGAAGATCGCGCTCCCGGGTTTCGTGAACCTGCACACGCACGCCGCGATGACCCTGTTCCGCGGCTGGGGCGACGACCTCGAGCTGTCGACGTGGCTGGAGACGAAGATCTGGCCGGCCGAGGCGAGGCTCACCCCCGACGACGTGTACTGGGGCACCAAGCTCGCATGCCTCGAGATGATCAAGACCGGCACGACGACCTTCAACGACATGTATTTCCACATGGACGCGGCGGCGAGGGCGGTGAAGGAGATGGGCCTCCGCGCGTTCCTCGCCGAAGGCATCGTGGACCTGAACGACGCGGAACGGGCCGCGAAGCAGCTGCGGACCGCGGACGAGGTGAACCGTCGGATCGAGGCGCTGAAGACGGACCGCATCACGCCCGTGCTCGGGCCCCATGCGATCTACACCGTGTCAAAGGACTCGCTCCTCCGGATCCGCGAAATCGCGGACAAGACCGGCTCCCTCATTCACATCCACCTCTCCGAGACGAAGCGGGAGGTCGACGACTGCGTCACGCAGACGGGGGTTCGACCGGCGAAGTACCTCGACGGCCTCGGGTTCCTCGCGAAAGACGTCATCGCGGCCCACGGCTGCTGGCTCGACCCCTCCGAGATCGAGCTCCTGGCGCGCACCGGTACGCGGGTGGCCCACTGCCCGACGTCGAACATGAAGCTCTCGACCGGGCAGGCGATGCCGTACGCCGCGATGAAAGAGGCGGCGGTCGTCATGGGCCTCGGGACGGACGGCGCGGCGAGCAACAACAACCTCGACATGTTCGAGACAATGAAGGTCGCAGCGCTCCTGCAGAAATATGCGCACCACGATCCGACCGTCATGCCGGCGATCGAGGCGTTCCAGCTCGCGAACTTCGGAGGTGCGCGGGCCCTCGGCGTCGATGCCGGCCTCATCGGCGTCGACCGCCTCGCGGACATCATCCTCGTCGATCCGCGGCGGCCGGAGCTCACGCCCCGACACGATGACATCAGCAACTGGGTCTACTCCGCCCACGGGAACATCGTGGACACGACGATCTGCGATGGCGTCGTGTTGATGCGGGGTCGCCGGGTGCGAGGCGAAGCGGAAATCCTCGAGAAAGCCGCGGGGGTCGCACGGGATCTCGTGTCGAGGGTCTGAGATGGCCCTCGACCGCCTTCGCGCGAGCCTCGCCGAGTCGCCGATCGTGCGCTTCGGGGAGTACGAGTATTTCGTCCATCCGATCACGGACGGAATCCCGCTGGGCCGCCCGGAAGTCCTCGACGAAGTCCTCTCCGAGCTCGTGCGGATCGGTGACTGGAACCGCTGCGACAAGATCGTCACGGCCGAGTCGATGGGCTTCCCGCTCGCCGCCGGGCTGTCGATGCGCGTCCACAAACCGTACGTCTTCGTCCGGAAGCGTCAGTATGGCTTGGCGGGAGAGGTCTCCCTGAAGCAGACGACCGGCTACTCGAAGACGGACATGTTCATCAACAACATCCAGCGCGGCGACCGCGTCGTGTTCGTGGACGACGTGATCTCGACCGGCGGGACTCTCTTGGCGATCGTCAAAGCCATGCGGACTCTCGGCGCCGAGACTGCGGACATCCTCATCGTGTTCGAGAAGACCCGCGAGAAGGCCCGCATGGAGAAGGAGCTGGGCGTTCGGATCAAGACGTTGCTCAAAGTCGACGTCGTCCGCGGCAAACTCGTCGAGCGGGCCTAAGGAGGCCCCGCCCCGGCGGACTCCGCTTGCCGACGATCCCGATCCACATTCGCGAGCGATCGCTTGAAGAGCGACGCCGGCAGGACGGACACGAGGACCATGACGACCACGATCACCGAGAAGAGCGTATCCCGGATCACTTCGGCGTTCAGGGCCGACAGGGCGACGATCAGCCCGACCTCGCCGCGAGGGGTCATGCCCCAGCCGACGGACGCGGCCTCGTGGCGGGACATCTTCGAGAGCCACGCCGGGATCCCGCAACCGACGACCTTCGTGACGATCGCGAGGAACGTGAGGACCACGCCGAAGAGGAGGAGCTGCGAGCTCCCGACGGCTGCCGGGAGGTCCACTTGCAGACCGAGAGAGATGAAGAAGATCGGCGTGAAGACGGCTCCCAGGTAACCGGCGCCCTCGGTGAAGTCCTCCCGGAGGGGCGTGCTCCCGAACAGACTCCCTGCGAGGAACGCGCCGACGATCGCCGAGAGCCCGACCACCTCCGCGACGAAGGCGTAGAGGAAGGTGATCGCCATCGCGATGATGAAACCGCCGTGCTTGAGCCCGAGTTTCATTCCCTCGACCTGGATGCGCACGACGACTTTCCGGAAGAAGTACAGGCCGACGGCCATGCCCACGCCGAGGAAGGCTAGGGCGGTCGCCACGAGGATGCCCAGAGCCACCGGGTCGAGCTGGCCCCGAGTCGTCCCGACGACAAGCGAGAGGATGATCAGGCTGAGGATGTCGTCGACGACGGCCGCTCCCATGATCGTCTCGGCGATCGGCCGCCGCATGAGGCCGAGATCGAGGAGGACCGCCGCCGCGATCGCCGTACTCGTGGCGGTCAGCGTCGCGCCGACGAAGAGGGCCATCGTGAACTGCGTCCCGTTGACGCCAACGTCGGTCGCGGGCACCAGGAAGAAGGCGGCCAGAAACCCGAACACCAGCGGGAGGGCGACCCCGCCGCTCGCGACGAAGATGTTCTTGCGGGTGTAGATCGTGCGGAAGTCGGTCTCCAGTCCGATCACGAAGAGGAGGAAGATGGCGCCCAGGCTCGCGAAGCTTGCCACGAGGGCCGGGTCGAACAGGGTCACGTTGAAGTAGAAGCCGAGGATGCTCGGCCCCAGGAGGATGCCGAGCACGATTTCGCCGACGATCGTCGGCTGTCGGAACCGCTTGATCGTGAAATGGCTCAGGGTCGCGAGGACGAGCAGGATCGTGAGCTGCTGGAAGAGCGCCTCGGTTCCCGCCATCGCGCGACTGAAACGCGACAACCGTATTAAATCGCTAACGGCCGGGGCAGTCGCCTCGTCGACCCACTCGCAACGCAAAGCGGCCGCATGGGAATAAGAGAGGCGTCCTCGCCTGAGGGGCCGATTACTGGGCCCGTTTCGCGCGGTTCCGGCGCGCCTCGTCCTCGGTCACGATGACGCTGAGGTGGAGGACACCGTCGTCCGGGTCTGGGTCGTACCGGACGCTCCTTCCTTCCGACAGAATCTTGTGGAACTGGATCTTCAAGGTCCCGCGACGACTCGAGGGCGCGGCGAGACTATGAAACGCGACGCCGTGGTTCTCCGGTACGATAGATGATAACGATTTCAAGGTCCTCGCTCCAGCGCATACGCCCAATCGGGAAACAGAAAAAAGGGGGATGGGAAGAATCGGGTGGGGCGCGATCTCACTGCTTCATCAGGTCGAGGCCGTTCCAGTCGCCCCCGAAGTCCTTGACCTGGCCCGTCGCCAGCTGGAAGCGGGCGCGGAGCTTGCCGTTCTCGAAGAAGATGTACGCGTTCCGGAGGCAGGATGTGTAGAGGTTCTTCCTCTTCCCCTTCTGGGTGAGGATGCGCTCGACGCACTGGATGAGTCCGACCTCCTCGAGGATGCGGATCTTGCGGTAGCAGGCGGCAATCGGGATGCCGTACCGCTGGCTGATCTCCTGGGCACTGATTTTCCGCTTGTACGTGGCGAGAAGGATCTTGGCACTGTATTCGTCGGTCAGAAGCTGGGAGGCCTCGAGGGGCGATAGCAACTTCGAGGTCCCTTGAAATCCGTCATTTTCCGGGCTGGTGTTTCCCTCCACGGTACCGACCCCGCACAGTTCTGCGCGGTCGATGCTTTCGCGGGATATTTAAGCTATCGCGCTTGATTATCAGACAAGAAACTCGTTTTGGCCAATGATTATCAACCCGCCTGGAAACGCGGGCGCACGCGCGCGCTCACGAGTCGAGCGCTGCGTTGAGTTCGATCCATTTGCCGTTGATTTCTTTCTCGACATCGAACTCGAATTTGACCTTGAAGATGCCTTCCTGGTACACCAGCTGGGCCGATTTCAGGAGGGACCGGTACAGTTTCATCGTCTTCCCCTTCGGCGTCGTCACGATCTGTGCGACGTTCAAGAAGCCCGCTTCCTCGAGCTCGTGGATTTTGCGATAGCATGCGGCGATCGGGATGTCGTACTTGTCGCTGATCTCCTGGACGGACCGCGACGTGATCTGAGTCGCAACGAGAATCCGCTCCGCGTACTCATCCGTGAGTAAGCGAGAGACGTCCTTTTCTCGCATTGCTCTCGATTCAGTGATGGATATTAATTCCTCTCCTATCCGGTTCTCGATTTTGATACTCGCGGATCGAGAGGAACGGGCCCGTTTTCGGCGATGAGCTCCGATCACACGATCGGCCGAAGTTCCGCCTTCGGGACCCCGACGGAGCCAGATTCTCCAGCTTGGCGGCCGAGGCGCTCTGCGGGGTGACGAATCCGATGAACACGTCTTTCGCTCGCCGGACCGACGAGAAGACGCCGGACATCTCCTCGAGGACCTTCTCCTCGTACACCGACTCGAGCGTGTCGAACGCCATGAACGCGAGGAACGGCCGCTCCGATTTCGGGAGTTGGAACTCCACGTTCGTCCACTTTAGGTCCGAGTCGACGTTCGTGCCTTCCATGTGGAGGACGGTCCGCGACACGTCCGCAGAGCCGAGGGTCGCCGTCTCGAAGACGCGCACATGCGCGTCGAACGCACCCGGAGGCAGGTGGGGACTGACCAACTCTCGGAGGAATTCGGCGCTCCCCTTCCGCGGCGGAACGTGAGCGACGCCGCGTCCCTGGGCGACGAAATTGCAGATGATCGCGGTCCGCAGCCAGTCGACGTAGTCCGACGGCACCGCGTTGGAGATCTCGAACGAGACGACGCGACCGCGGTAGAGGCCGCCCGTCAGCCGGTCGAGCGGCTCGAGCCCGAAGCTCACGGCGTCCTTCGAGAGGTCCTTCACGGGCCGCCACAGCTGCGGCTTCACGGCTCGGACTTCCTCGCGGATGTCGAACGCGGTGAGGCGGCCGCCGTCGAGCGTGTACAGGTACCGATGCTGCTGGATCTGCTGGCCCCGGAGCTTCTCGATCGTCAGGACGCGAAGCCGGCGGCCTTGGTGGTCCGTCGACGCCAGGCTGACGACGCCGTCGCCGAGGTAGTCGAGGCGGGTCTCGCCGCTGCTTTCGAGGACGTACAGGACGTTCTGCTTGCTCCCTTCCACGAGGTCTTTCTGGAGGACCGTGATCAGCCGCCCCGCCGGGATGCCGTAGTGCTCCGCGAGGGCGTCGATCGAGTCGATCAGCACGAGGGAGCGCTCCGGGATCCGGTCGTCGACGAAGTCGTAGGCCGCCTCGAGCTCGGGCAGGTCGAATCCGAGGGTGACCTCGAGGAAGTTTCCCTTCACCTCGCCGCTCCCGATCGCCTCGGGCTCCTCGTCTTCGCCCTCCTTTCCCTCTTCGAGCTTCCCCTCGAGCTGGTCCAAGGCATGCCGCGCGACCTTCGTGTTGTGCGGGGATTTTGATCCCGTCTGCAGGATCGCCGGCTTGATCCGGTCCTTCAGCCAGGTGAACTGGCGGTACAGGGACTCGTCCGAGACGCGGGAGCTGAGGTAGTGGGAGGCCGTGACCTCGCCCAGCGCTTCAGTCAACTGCAGGGCGAACGTCGTCTTACCGGTGCCGGCGGGACCCTTCGCGATGAGGGAGTGCCCTCCCGGGGCGTTGAAGAACTCTACAATCTCGCGGGGAATGCGACCGGTGGGAGGCGGCACGGAACCGCGTCGAAACAGAGAGGCCGGATATACATAGGTTTCCCCCGCGTTGTCATTCGTGAGCGGGAACCGCGGCATCCGTTTGGTCTCGAACGAGCGAGCGGAAGCGAACCGCGTCCGGGTGCATCGAGAAATTGTTAAACATCACGTACGCGTCGTCGTACTCCCGACAGATCGCATGGATCCGTCCGAGGTCCGTGTCTGTGTAAGTGTACTGATACATCGTCTTCCCCGGAGGGCACCCGTGGAGACGGAAGTACGCGAGTCCGTAGGTCGCGGGCTCTTTATCGAAGGGATCGACGGCGTGGACGAGACCGAGGTCCTCGCAGATTTTCTCGACGATATGCACGGCCCACGGACCGCGAAGTTCGATCGCCTTCGTGGCATCCGTCCGAATCGATTCGAAGAAGCGGTAGAGCGCGGTGCGATTGGCTTCCGTCGGGCCAAAGGACGCCGGCGTCTGAAACACGATCACGGTGGCTCGGATCGCCTCCGCGACGGACCGAGTGGCCTCCCAGCCCTCGCGGACCGGAGGTGTGTCCCGGAAGGATCCGTACGCGGACTTGTCCGAATCGGGAATGGTGCGACCGGACCGGCGGTACGTAGGCGACGTCACCTCGTGCGTGATAAATTGCGACGCCTTCACGCAGAACCGGAACTCTGGCGGCGCCTTGGCCCGCCACTTCGCGGCTCGCTCGATCGAGACGGGCCGATAGAAGGTCTCCTGAATCTCGACCGCGTCGAGTTGTGCAAGGGCATCCGCCTGGCGGCGCCCGAACCCGCACGTGCCGGTGCAAATCACGAGGCGGACGAAGCACTCTGGAAACTATAAAGACGGCCGCGGGACATCGCGACCGCGCGTGAGGAACGAAGAGATCGCGACTCGATTCAGCGAGATCGCGGACATGCTCGACATCCTCGGCGAGGACACGTTCCGCAGCCTCTCGTACCAGCGCGCGGCGCGACAGCTCGAGTCCCTTACGGAGAACGTGGAGGACCTCGTGCGAGAGGGCCGCGTCGACCAAATTCCAGGAATCGGCCGCGCGCTTGCCGAGAAGATCACGGAGTACGTCACGACGGGTCGGATCCCATACTATGACGAATTACGCGCCAAGTTCCCTCCCGGCGTCCTGGACCTCCTGAAGGTCCGCGGGCTCGGACCGAAGAAGGTGAAGGTCCTGTGGCAGGAGCTCGGGATCACGGATCTCGACACGCTGAAGGCGGCGGCCGAGAAACATCTCCTTCGCCGCGTCAAGGGATTCGGCGAAAAGACGGAAGAGAATATCCTGCGTGCGATCGAGCTTGTCAAGGAGGGGGAGGCCCGGACGTTCCTCGCCGATGCCGCGCGGATCGTCGACGGCATCACGGAGCGAATGAAAGCGGGCAAGACCGTGGAACGGATCGAGGCGGCCGGCTCGTTCCGGAGGATGAGGGAAACCGTGGGAGACGTCGACATCCTCGCTGTGGCGAAGGACCGTGCGGCGGCCGGGGCCGCCTTCGAGCGTCTCCCGGGCGTCGTCGAGGTCCTCGCCTCCGGCGAGACGAAGGTCGTGGTCCGCCTCGAGTATCACGACTACGAAGGATCCCGGCGAACGATTCAGGTGGATCTGCGGATCCTCGATCCGGACAGCTGGGGCGCCGGGTTGCAGTACTTCACGGGTTCGAAGGACCACAACATACGGCTGCGGACGATGGCCGAGCGCCGCGGCCTCAAGATGAACGAGTACGGCGTGTTCCGCGATGAAAAGAGGATCGCCGGGGACACCGAGGAGAGCATGTACTCGACCCTCGAACTCGCATGGATCCCTCCCGAGATGCGAGAAGACCAGGGAGAAATCGATCTCGCCGCGACCGGCCGGCTGCCGGAACTCGTCGAGCTCCCCGACATCCGCGGGGACTTCCACGTGCACACCAATGCGACGGATGGCACGGAGCCGCTCGAGGCGATGGTCGAGGCCGCCCGCCGCCGTGGCTACGCGTTCGTCGGGATTTCGGACCACTCCGTGTCCGCGACGGTCGCTGGGGGGATGACCGCCGAACAAGCGCTGTCGCGCCGAGACCGCGTTCGGGCCCTCAACCGGGAGTCGAAGGACTTCACGGTCCTCCTCGGGACCGAGTGCGACATCCTGGACGGGGGCGAAATGGACTACCCGGACGACGTCCTGAAGGAGCTCGACTTCGTGATCGCATCGGTCCACTCGCGGTTCACGTTGCCGGAGGAGACACAGACCGCACGAATCGTGGCGGCCGTCCAGAACCCGCACGTGAACATCCTCGGCCACCCGACGACACGACAGATCGGCTGGCGCGGACCGATTCAACTCGACCTCGACGACGTGTTCAAGGCCTGCGCGAAAGCGGGGACCGCGATCGAGATCGATGCGGACCCGAGGCGGATGGACCTGAACTCGACGCAGGCGCGGGCCGCGAAGAACGCGGGCTGCACGATCTCCGTCGACACGGACAGCCATGCGAGTGGCAACCTGGTCTGGATGCGCTTCGGAGTCGGCACCGCGCGGCGCGCCTGGCTCACCGCCGCCGAGGTCCTGAACGCGTGGCCTCTAGAGAAAATCCGTGACTTCCTTCGCTAGCGTCGAGGAGAGCGGATCGCCTCGAAAGCGCGGGCCACGACCTCTTTGTCGTTCTTCCAGTGCAGGAGGCGCATCGCCTCTTCGCGCGTCACCCACCGCGCCTCATCGAACCCGGGCTCCGGCTCGAGCCGTCCCCCGATCGGCTCGGCGAGGAAGTACGCGACCGTCTTGTCGTAATTCACGCCGCCCGGAGGCCAGAAGAAGGAGTAGCGGACTTTGTGCAGAGGTTGGAGGAGCCGCACTCGGAGCCCGGTCTCCTCGCGCACCTCGCGGACCGCGGTTTCCTCCAGGCTCTCCCCGGGCTCCACGGTCCCTTTCGGGAGACACCAGATGTCCTCGTCGGCGCGGCGCAGCAGTAGAATCCGGTCTCCGGGTCCCACCACAGCTGCCCCGCTGGACGCGGTCGCTTGCGTCGGCTTTCCTTTGCGCGGCGGACCACTTCGGATCCGAGCGCGTTTCGCCGCCCCGAGCTTCGCGGCCTTCCGAAGATCGTTCCTCAGGGTGGGTTCGAGCCGCCGGTTGTACAGGACCGCCGCGGGATGGTACGTGGGAAGGACGGGGACGTCGCCGAACCCGAGCGTTTTCCCGCGCGCGTCCTTCAATTCGATTCCCGTCCCCAGGAGGGTCCTCAACGCGGTGGACCCGAGCGTCACCACGACCTTCGGACGGACCGCCGCGATTTGGGTCACCAGATAGGGACGGCAGGATTCGATCTCATCCGAGCGCGGTCCCCGGTTCGCGGGCGGTCGGCACTTCACGACGTTCGTGATGAACACCGAGCTGCGGAGAATTCGCGCGGCGGCGAGGGCCTTGTCGAGGATCTTCCCCGCCGACCCGACGAACGGCGCACCGGTGGCGTCTTCCTCCCGTCCGGGCGCCTCTCCGATCAGGAACACGTTCGCGTCGAGCGGACCTTCCCCGGGCACCGCGTGAATCCGGCCGGAGTGGAGGCGGCACAAGGTGCACGATCGCACCGCCTCGGCCGTCGTCTCTAGGAGCGCGACGCGCTCCTCGTCCGGGCCGGCCACGCGGCTGCAAAGGCGGGTGGACTCATAGCCTTCGCGGCGTCACGCCTTCCGCTCGGCCTTCAGGTTCGTGAGGGCCTTGATCTTCGGTTGGACCTTCTCGATTTTCGCCTCAAGTTTCGCACGGATTTTCTCGAACCGCCGCTCCGCTTTCACCCGGTCGACGGTCGCCCCCTTGAAGCTCTGTTGGGCCCGACGAATCTCCGCGCGATAGCCCGCTTCGATCTGTCGAAGCCGCTTCAACTTCCGATCGGCTTTCTCCGCGGACGGAATTCGGACACCTCCGTGCCCCCCGCCCGAACGACCGGATTCAAATGATGGACCGGTTTCGGGCGATCACCACGTCGAGCACGCCATTGGTATACGTGTACTTCAGCGTGTCGCGGTCCGCGTCAATCGGCAGGTCGACCTTCGTGAAATATTGACGGTCCCCCTCTCCCTGGAGGAAGAGCTTCCCCTCCTCGAGCCGCACGCGAACGCCCTCCCGCGCGACGCCCGGCATCTCCGCGGTCAAGAAGATCGCGGATTCCGTCAAGATGACGTCGACGAGCGGATCGCGGGTGCGAATCTCCTCGCCCTCGAGCGCGGGCCTCGCGGTCTCGGGACGGGATTCGCGGGATCGCGTCGTGAATCCGAAGATGAACGGCTCACGGAAGACGCCGAGCTTCCCCTCGAACGCATCCTTGAGCATGCGATGGAGCGCGCGTCGCGTCTCCTCGAACTCGTCTTCGACACTCATTGGGGAATCCTTCCTTCCCTGACTCGGACCGCTTTCGCGAAGCGCGCGGTCCCCTCTCTTCAACCCCGTGGAATTAATGGTCTAGAGATTTCATATAGTTTTCGCGACGAGTCCGATTCTCCAGTGGAAACGGCGCCTCGGACGTCGGAGCGGGGATCACGGGGGCGGTTTCTGTTCCGGCGTCGTCGGCGGCCTGGCCGGCGCCGCCGGTTTTGCCACCCCACCCGCCGCCGGCGTCGCGGGCGTCGGAGGCTGGGCGGTCCGGGGAGAGATTTTCCCCGCGGCGACTATCGCAATCCGCTCGACGAGCATCCGGTATCGCGGGACGCCCACGAACTCGATCCGCTCGTTGACCAGGATCGCCGGCCCGAATTGGAGCTTGTAGGTGGCCAGGACGGGTTTGCTCGCCTCGGGGGAGAGGATGTCCGCCTTCCACTCCGGGTGGTCGGCCCGGAGGCGTTTCACGATCTCCTCCACGCGACCTTCCTGGTACCCTTGCACCGACGACAGGAAGGTGACCGCGACCATGGGCTCCCACCGCCGTACCGGAGCGACACACATAAACATTGCGCGCAGGTCCATCAGAGGAAAGGCCTTGGACGCGGAGTCCTTACCCATGTCCGTGCGGTGCTTCGTGGCTTCGGAGGCGGACGAAGCGAGCCGGAACCAACGCGACGCGCTTCTCGCCTTGGCTTCGTGGAAGTCGGACGCCGCGTTCGGTGGACGGACATCATGGCGGTGGCGGGACACCGTCATCGTGACGATTCCCGAGCACCACCTGTATCGCGACCACCTGGACCGGGCCCTCGAAGGCGCGTTCGGAGAGCCCGTCGACCTCGTCGTCTATCTTTCGAAGCACGTCTCCGAGAGCCGGCGGCCCAGCCTGACCGTCCATCCGATCGGCAATCCGCGCGGCGCCGAATTCGGAGGGCAACCGGAGACCCTCGTGCCGTCCGCGCCTCGGTGGATGACCGCGGCCCTGAGGGGACTGCGGAAGGAGGCGAAGGGACTCCCGTACAACGTGACGTTCGAAGCGACCCACCATGGTCCGTACCTGACCAAACCGACGTTCTACATCGAGCAGGGGAGCACGGAGACGGAGTGGGCGGACCTCGCGGCCTCTCGAGCGATCGCACGCGTGCTCCTCGCTCTCGAACAGGTCGACGCCCCGATCGCTATCGGCCTGGGTGGCGGACATTACGTTCCGCGACACACGGATCTCGCTCTACAGCGACGAGTCGCCTTCGGTCACCTTCTCGCCGCGTACGCACTTGAGGGCGCATCGGGTCGCGCGATCGACCAGGCCGTCGAGCGGACAAAGGGCGCCACGATGGCGTACGTGCATCGCAAGAGCCTTGCGAAACCGGACGTCCGGGCGTTTGAGGAGCGCCTGGAGAAACTGGGCCTCCGTATCGTCGAGGAGGCGGACCTCCCGACGGACCGGGAGGACGAAACTTGATAAGCCGTGGGCGAATACCAACCGCCCAAGGGAGGGGACGCATGCTCAAGGAATGCCGTTCTCACGGGTATTTCCGGGAAGAGTTCTGTCCGCACTGCGGCAGCGAAGGCAAGTTCCTCCTCAACGACGAGGAGGTCGAACTCCTCGGCCGCACGATGGCCGGCGTCCTCCGACATTTCCCGGAGCGGTACGGCCTGGAGATGGACGCGCACGGTTGGGTGGACCTGCGGGACTTCCTGACCGCGGTTCAGATTCGCAACCGTCGGTTCCGCTTCGTCCGCCAGCATCACGTCGTGGGCCTGATCGAGACCGACCCGAAAGGCCGTTACCAATTCGAGGACGGGAAGATGCGCGCCACGTACGGCCACTCGAAAGACATCGACCTCGACCTGCCGACGGAAGGAATCCCGGACGTCCTGTTCTACCCGACGACGGAGGATGAGAGCCATCTCCTGATGGAGGCGGGCCTCCGGCCTTCGGACCGCAAGATGGTCCACCTCAGTGCCACGTTCGAGGCCGCCCTCGAGGCGGGCCGCGTTCGGATCGCCCAACCCGTCATCCTCGAGATCGACGCGAAGACCGCCCGCTCGTCCGGGGTCGTGATCCACAAGGCCGGGAAGACCGTCTACACGTCCAAAGAAGTTCCCGGAGAATTCCTCCGACGGTCGCATCGCGTCGAAGAGGAATTGCCATCGGAAGCATCGGCGGACTCGACCGACTGATTTTCAATCGGCCGACCGAATATTATTCTCCCAGTATTCTCCCGATACTCTTATGAAGGCCCGTAGGATATCGTCGCGTCCGGATGGGTGAGTCATGCCTTCGGCCATCGACCTGATTGGACATAATCCGGCCCTGCAGGAGCACTGGATCCGCCGGTTCTTCGCTGCGCTCATCGATGCAATCGTCGTCGCTGTGATTTATCTGCTGTTCGCGCTCCCGCTGGCCTTCGTGTCTCTGGCGTGGTACGTGACCCCGTTCTTGTACGGCATCGTCTGGCTCCTCTACTCGATGCTCCTCGAGACCTTGTTCGGCGCGACGATCGGGAAGAGGCTCCTCAGTCTCCGCGTCGTCGCGATCGACGGCAACTTGGACATCATGCACTGCCTCGTCCGAAACATTTCGAAGATCTATTGGCTCCTGTTCCTGGTGGACCTCATCGTCGGCGGTGTCACGCAGGGCGATCCGCGCCAGCGCCTCTTCGACCGCATCGCTCGCACGACCGTCACGCGCGTCGACCAGGGCGCGTACATGGAAGAGCAGTTCCGCATGATGCAACACGCGGGTCCGTACCCGATGACGATGCCGCAGGCGCCCCCGCGGACGAATCCGCCGCCGGCGCCAGGGAGCGCGCAGGCGGCCCCCGCCGCGCAAGGAAGCGGGTGGCCCGGTGCCGCGCCGGCTCCGAGCACGTGGCCTCAGCACCAGTGGGACGAACAGGGCCGCCTCGTGAAAGAGATGAAGTTCTGCACCGCCTGCGGGGGACAGCTCGTCGCCCGCGGCGACGGCAAGCTCACGTGCGTCCGCTGCGGCGCGGTCTATTGATCAGGGAAAGCCGCGGATCCAGAGGACGTTCAACGCCACCATCGCGAAGTAGCTCGACGCGAGCACGGCGCCCGCGGGCCGCAGGATCCCGATCATGCCGAGCGTCAACAGGGTCGTCACGACGCTCGCGCCGATCCCCTCCCCGAGGACGAGGTCCGTATAGCCGAGGCGCGTCGCGTGCCACGCGGCCGCGATGTCAGGCAACGATGTCCCGAGCGCGACGACCGTGATCCCGATGAACCACGGATTCAGGCCCATCGCGTTCGACAGGCCGATCGCGCCTTGGACCAGGAACTGGGCGCCCATCACGGACCAGAGGATGCCGAAGACGAGCCACTTGAGGCCCGCCCGGACCACGACCTTCCGGCCGAAAATCCAACCCGTGAAGGCGAGGCCGATCTCCAGGTCCTCGATCCGTTCTCGGATCTCTTCCGCGGGTCCGGTCCGCTGGGAGATCGCGAGGTTCAGGACGTACGGCACGAACAGCGCGATGAGAGCGACCCCTTCGTATTGGGTGAGGTTGCCATCCAGGAGCATGGTCGCGGCGACCACGGTGACGATCGCCAGGAA
>VBMB01000027.1 GCA_005878525.1 Methanobacteriota archaeon | reverse complement strand
GGATTCTACTTCGTCGACACGATTCGGAAGGAGCGGGAGTTCGAGCGACTCCTCTCGACGCCCTCGAAAGAGGTGTTCGTCAAGAACATGGGACGGATCGAGGAGCTCACGTACGACCATCTGCCCTCCGCGTACGAACGGCGGTTCCTCGACAAGAAACGCGAGTTTCGGATCAAGAGCTGATCATTCGAGCGTGCGGGCGAGCAGGACCCGTCCGAGGCGTTCGACCGTGTCGCGGTCGCGCGGTCGGCAGCGCACGACGACCTCGATCCGATCCGGCGTGTGGACCGCCGACACGACTTCCGTGCGTTCGTAGAGCCAGTGGAGTTTCCCGCCGGCCTCCGCATCCTGGACGAGGACGAGATGGACCTCGATCGGGTATGCGAAGGCGCGGCCGATGATGTCCCGGAGCTCGTCGAGTCCCCGTCCGGTCCGCGTGGAAATCGCGATGGGCGTCCGATGAAATTCCGATTCGCCGAGGACCTGGGCCTTCGCGGCGATCTGACTTTCGGGGAGGAGATCGGCTTTCGTCAGGACGGGCCGCACCGAATCCGCGGGGACTTTCGGGAACAGGGTGCGCGCGGCGAGACGGACCTTGCGGCGGATTTCGTCTTCGGAATCGAAGACGTCCACGAGGAGAAGGACCAAGTCCGCTTGGAGGATCTCCTCCAGGGTCGCGTTGAACGCCTCGACCATCCAGAACGGAACGCCGTCGACGAAGCCGATCGTGTCCGTCAGCAGGATGCGCTTCCGCGTCCCCGTGAGACTTCGGGTCGTCGTCGCCAAGGTGGAGAACATTCGGTCGTCGACGAGGACGCGTTCGTCCGCGAGGACGTTCAGCAGCGACGACTTACCGGCGTTCGCGTATCCGGCGAGGGCGACGAGATGGTATCCGCGTTCCTTGCGCACGGACCGGCGCACGGCCCGCTCCCGTCGAATCGCCTCGAGCTCGTCCCGGATCTTCTTGATCCGCCGCTTCACCGTTTCGTAGTACGCGTCGACGCGGAGCTCGCCGCCCGCCATGAACCCGGGCCGCTCCCCGACGTCGGCTTCGTGAATCCACTCCCGGAGGAGGGGCACCTCGTACTGGAGGAGCGCGAGCTCGACCTGGAGTTTCCCCTCCCGACTCGATGCCCGTTGCGCGAACAGCTCCAGCAAGACCCGCAGGCGGTCGTAGCATTCCACGCCGAGATCGCGTTCGAGCTGGTAGTGCATCGTGGGCCGGAGCTCGCCGTTGAACACAACCGCGTCGATCCCGCCGGCGTCGACGCGGGCCTGGACCTCGTCGAGCTTTCCGCGGCCCACGAACGTGCGGCTGTCTGGGCGGTCCCGGCGCTGGACGATGGCGTCGACGATCCGATGGCCCGCGGACGCCAAGAGGGCCGAGATTTCCCCCACCTCCGCCGTGAGAGACACGAGGAGGACGTCCAACGCCCATCCGAAGGGGCCGGCCCGCCATGAACGTTTCCAGTGGAAATCGAGGGGTGGGGCCATCCCCGCCATCCCGCCCCGAGCGGGCGCGTTAACCTTAAGTAAGGTTAACCGGATGTCGGAGCCGTGCAGATCGGTTGTGGCGTGACGACGAAGGCGATTCGCGGACGGCCGTACCTGTATTTCTGGCATTACGAGGAGCGCGGCGGTCGCCGGGTCCAGGCGTTTCGGTATCTCGGGTCTGCGCGGTCCGAGGCGGCCCGCCTGAAGCTCACGGAGGCCCTCGACGCGTACCTCGAGCGCGTCACCGCCGAGGTCCGACGGAAACGGGCCGAGGTCCTCGCGCGGGCCTTGCCGCCGTGACGCGAAGCCCTTATCGCCGGCCGAGGCCATCGGAATCCGAATCATGCAGGTGCAGGTGAGGCTCTTCGCCACGTACCGCGAGATCGTCGGGGCGGGGCAACTCGCATGGACGTTGCGGGACGGAACGACGGTGGGTCAGCTCGTGGAAGCGGTCCTCGCGAAATACCCGCGGCTCGTCGGTCATGGGAACCGCATGCTCCTCGCGGTGAACCACGAGGTCGTCCGGTCCGAGAGCGTCTTGCGGGAAGGGGACGAGGTCGCCCTCTTGCCTCCGGTGAGCGGAGGCGCTCGGTGATTCAGATCCAACGATCCCGGATCGATGTCGAGGCGGTCGTGAACAGCGTGCGCCGGGACGACGCGGGGGCCATCGTCGTCTTCCTCGGGTCGGTCCGATCGGATCCCGAGGTCCGAGCCCTCGACTACGAGGTCTACCGGCCGATGGCGTTGCGGACCCTGACGGAACTTGTCGAGCGGGCGAAAGAGAAGTTCGGTGCGCTCGAGATGTCGATCGTCCACCGCGTGGGCCGCGTTCCGGTCGGAGGGGACTCCGTCGTCCTCGCGTGTGCCGCGGCCCACCGGTCCGAGGCGTTCGCCGCGTGCGCCTGGGCGATGGACGAGGTCAAACGAATCGTCCCCATCTGGAAGACGGAAGCCGGCCCTCGAAGACCGCGCGCCAAGCCCGACGGCAATCCGAGAGGACGCCCGGCGGCCCACCGGAAGGTTCCCTGAGAAATACGGCCGGGGCCGTTGGGACCCCGCGCCACGATCCCCCGCGAGGGGGTAAAGGGTTTCAGTCCCGCGACGTGTCTAGAAAATCGACACAAAATCTGCGAGCGACTCGAGGGCGGTGCACGCGGCCCGGTCGTAGAACCGGTACCAGTTCGCCCCGTGGACCCGAGCTTGGTCGGGGATGTGGTCGTTTTCGTGGACGCACATACCGTGCTTCGGTCCCTGGCTCGCTTTCGCGGGAGGCGTTGGCGGGGTACTCGGCGTGGTGCCGGTCCCCGTTCCCGGGTTTCCGGTGTCCGTGTTCGGCTCGTTCACAGCGACGCTCGAATTCGTCGCCTTCGGCCGGAACGTGTAGGCGGCGAATGCCGCCCCCACGATCACGGCGATGAGCACGGCCACCGCTGTCTTTCGCCGTATCATTTTTCGCCTCTCCTTTTCTCCTTCGCGTGTCGTGTCGCGCAGGTCGCGATGGCGCGGCGAGAGGATCGTTGTCCGGGAGCCCGCGTGGCGGTCTCCCTTCCCATCCCATCGTGCGCGCATCCCATCCGCACGCAGCCCCGGGAGGCCCGCGCATCGTAGATAACTCTTTTCGCGTCCGACATCGAGACTTGACAAAGGCCTCGTGCGCGCGCGTGGCGATCGTCCATTTGCCCTCCCGAGAGACGCGGTTGCATTGACAAAGACCGCACGGTGAAATAGCGCCGGAAGCGTTTCCGTTAGCAATGGCGAAGATGGTCGACATCGGCGGCAAGCCGGACGTGCGCCGTCGCGCGGTGGCCACCGGGCGAATCCGTCTCAAGCCATCGACGATCCGCGCGATCCGCGCGCGACATGTCGAGAAGGGCGACCCGCTCCCCGCCGCCGAGGTCGCCGCACTCCAGGCGATGAAGGCGGTCTGGCAAGTCCTCCCGCACACCCATCCGATCCCGATTACCGCGGCGAGTGTCACGTTCATCGTGCAATCGGATCGGATCACTGTGACGACGACCGTCGAAGCGACCTACAAGACGGGCGTTGAGATGGAGGCGCTCTACGGGGCCACTGTCGCTCTCCTAACGATTTGGGACATGGTGAAGACCCACGAGAAGAACGCCCAGGGACAGTATCCGAGTGCGCGGATTGAGGGCGTCAGAGTCCTGTCAAAGGAAAAGAAAGCGGGCCGCCTCTGACGTGCTTCCAATCGCTTGCGAAAGGGCTTAGAAATCCCAAGGCCATCGCGTGCCAGGGTTGGATATGGCGGAGGAACGGAAGGTTTCAATGTCCGAAGTGAGGAAGACGATATCGACGTCCCTGGCGGCGGCGTTCGGGTTCGTGATCGCCCTGTTGTGGAACAACGTGGTCACTGGCGGCCTGAAGGTCGCTGGCGTTGACGCCACGTTCGCGAACATCACACCGCTCGGTTGGGCTAGCTATCTCGTGACGGCGCTTGTCCTGACCATGGTGCTGATCGTGCTCATCATCGTGATTGGCCGCTGGGGCAGCAAGTAAACCAGGCGGCCCGCGCGTCGCGGCGGCGAGAGAGGCGAAGCCCTTTTATCGCGATGGTAGCATGGATTCCGGCTCATGAAGGTCGTGATCCTCGATGGCTACGTCGACGAGCCGTCGAACTTCGGCGTGCCGCCGTACATCTCGCCGTACCCGCGATACGTGACGGGCGCGATCCACGATGCGGGCCACACGTCGGAGTACGTCACGATTGACCAGGTCCGCGTGGGCCATCCGCTGAATGGCGACCTCCTCGTCCTCATCTCGGGCCCCATCGTGCCGGGCAAATATCTCCGCAGCCTGCCGATCAGCGAGCGGGAGATCGTACATCATGCGAGCGCATTCGAAGGTCCGCGAGTGTTCGGGGGGCCGCTCGCACGATTCCGCTATTACGACGAGGCACTCGTCGAGCCGTTCGACTGGATCGCGCTGCGCGACATCGATACGGCGATCTACGATCACCTGACGACCGGAGAATGGACCAACCGTGATCGAACGATGGAGGAGTGGGACCGCTGGGCCCTGCTCGGTGCGGATGCGGTCCAATCCCATCCTGACTTCCCGGAACCGCTGACGGTCGAACTCGACACCTCGAAAGGCTGCGTACGGTACATCAACAAGGGCTGTTCGTTCTGCATCGAGCCGATGTACGGCAAGCCGAAGTTCCGACCGGTGACCGGCGTCCTTCGGGAGGTCCGTCGTCTCGCGGAGCTCGGCGCGGTGAATTTCCGGCTGGGAGGCCAAGCGGACTTCTTCAGCTACCAGGCGATCGGCCTGGGGTCTTCCGCGACGCCGCAAATCAATGGGCCCGCGATTCGCGAGCTGCTCGAAGGAATTCGAGCGGCGGCCCCGAACTTGAAGGTCTTGCACACGGACAACGGAGATCCCGCGATGATGGTCGCGCATCCGGAGGAGGCCATGGCAGCGATGCGGGACCTCGTGGCCTTCGCGACGCCGGGCACCAGCCTCTCATTCGGACTCGAGTCCGCGGATCCACGCGTCACGGAAGCGAACAACCTGAACATCGACGCGGACGGGTGTCTCGCGGCGATCCGGATGGTGAACGCCGTCGGGCGGGAACGGGGCGAGAACGGCATGCCGTGGCTTCTCCCCGGCCTCAATTTCGTCGTAGGCCTCGAGGGCGAGACGAAGAAGACGTTCGACCTGAATCTCGCGTTCCTGAAACGCCTCCTGAACGAGGGTCTCTGGGTCCGCCGGATCAACATCCGTCAGGTCCGTCCGGTGCGTCGGGAGTTCGAGCCCACGGGACTGTATCGCGAATTCCGGAAGTTCAAGGAGGCCGTGCGGACCCTGATCGACCACGAGATGCTCCGACGGGTGATTCCGGAAGGCACGATCCTTCGGGATGTGTTCCTGGAGATTCGCGACGGCCACGTGACGTACGGCCGGCAGATCGGCACATATCCGATTCTCGTCGGCCTCCCGTACGACATGGCGTTGAATCGATTCGTCGACGTGCGCGTGACGAGCCATGGCCAGCGGTCCCTCACCGCGATCGAGTACCCGCTCGACGTGAACCGCGCGCCGCTCGCCGCGATCTGCGCACTCCCGGGCATCGGGGAGAAGCGAGCCGCGCGGATCGTCCGCGCGAGGCCGTTCGATTCGTTTCCTGCGTTCGCGGCATCGTTGGACGATCCCGCCGTGGCGCAACGCGTGGCCCCCTTCCTCCGCCTCGCGGCGTGAGAGATCGGAGGCCATGGGAGGAGTTTTCCAATCCGACAGAACTTAACCTCGTTTAAGGTTAACATGGGACAGCGAACCTTTAGACCCACGCGGGTCTTCCTCAGCTCGTTCATCCGATGGCGGTTCCGCAGAAGCACAAGGAACATGCGCCCGCGTCCGTGAAATGCGGGGTCATCACGATTTCCGACAGCCGGACCCCGGAGAGCGATGAGTCGGGCAAGCTGATCCGAGATCTCCTCCTCCGGTCCGGGCACACCGTCCTCTTCCAGGTGATCGTGAAGGACGAGGCCAAGCAGATTGTCGACGCGCTCGAGCAAGCCTCGTGGACATGCGATGCCATCCTCACGAACGGCGGTACTGGCCTCGGGCCCCGCGACGTGACGATTGCGGCTCTCCTGCCCGTGTTCGCGAAGACGCTTCCCGGGTTCGGCGAGCTTTTTCGTTCTCTCTCGTTCAGGGAGATTGGCAGCGCCGCGATGATGTCTGGGGCGATTGCGGGAGTGTATCACGGTCGCCTCGTGTTCTGCTTGCCTGGATCGCCAGACGCCTGTCGGCTCGCGCTGGAGAAGCTGATCGTTCCGGAGCTGGGACACGCGGTTGGGGTGATGGGCCGTTGACCGCCCGCCTCCGTGACCACGAGGACCGCGCCCACGCCGGACACGGCATGCGGCCTCTGAAGGCGCTCATCTCCCTCGATGAGGCGATGCGGATCGCGATGGATCTCGTCCGCCCAATTGAGCGGAAAGAAACGGTCCCGATCCTCGACGCCCTCCATCGCGTGTCCGCGGAGGATGTCCGCTCCCCCATCGATGTGCCGCTCGCGGACCGAGCGGCGATGGACGGATACGCAGTCGTGGCACGAGACACGTTCCGGGCAGGGAAGTTCAAGCCCGTGACACTCCGTCGAATCGAGACCCTCTACGCGGACGGCGTCCCGCGACAGCGGGTGGCGTCGGGCCGTTGCACGGAGGTCGCGACCGGATCGACGCTCCCCAAAGGCGCCGATGCGGTCGTGATGGTGGAGGACACGGAACACGATGGGGATCGAATCACGGTCTACTCACCGGTCCATCCGGGGGAGAACGTCTCCGGCCGCGGTGAGGACATCGCCCGTCGATCCCTCGTCGTTCGCGAAGGGGAGGTCCTCACGCCCGCGAAAGTCGGTGCCCTCGCGGCCATCGGCATGGCCCGAGCCTCCGCGTACGCGAAGCCTCGTGTATCGATTCTCACGACCGGCGACGAGGTCGTGCCGCCAGGCAAACCGATCCGCGCGGGCCAGGTATACGACATCAACTCGCACACGATGGCGAGCGTCGTGCGAGAGAACGGCGGCGAGCCCGTCCTCCTGGGCCGCGTCTCGGACCGCCTCGAGTCCCTCCGCTCCGCGTTGAAGAAGGCGATTGCCAACGATCTCGTCGTCTTCTCGGGCGGATCCTCCGTCGGGGAGAAAGACATCATCGTCGATGTCCTGCGGTCGATGGGCGATCTCCTGTTCCACGGGATTGCCGTCAAGCCCGGCAAGCCAACGGTCCTAGGCCGAGTGGACGGGAAAGCGGTCCTCGGGATGCCAGGCTATCCGACGTCCTGCCTGAGCAACTGCTACATGATCCTCGCGCCCATGCTCCGACGGATGGCGCGCTTACCGCCGCGGCACGAACGAATCGCCGAAGTCCCGCTCGCGAAGCGCGTGGTCTCGACCATCGGACGCGTCGAGTTTCACACGGTCCGCATCGTCGACGGTCAGGCGGTCCCTGCGTACAAGGAGAGCGGCGCGATCACGTCGATGGCCCACGCGGACGGGTACATCGAGATTCCGGCGAACGTGGATTTGTTGGAGAAGGGGGAGACCGTCCGCGTGACGCTCTTCTGATCGACCGCTCCGGAGCAATCCTTATAGGCCCGCGGGATGTCGCCCGCCGCCGATGGTCCTCATCGAGCGCGCGAATCCGACGGACCGTCTCGACGTGGAACGCCTCATCGCGGCCTACCTCACCTCCGAGGGCGTGAAGCCGCGGCCCGAACGGATCACGTGGGCCGTCGAGCAGGTCATGCGCAACCGAGTGGGCGGCGTCTTGCTCGTCGCTCGGGAGAAGCGAGCGGTCGTCGGTGTGGCCCTCGCGGTATACTCTCCTTCCGCGGAGGAGGGCCGGCTCCTCGTCCTGAACGATTTCTTCGTCGATCCCGCGATGCGCCGGAAGGGAGTCGGGCGGGCCTTGGCGACGCGTCTCCTGGAAGAAGCGAAGGCGATGCGCGTCGAGCGGATCGACCTCGAGGTGACGCCCACGAACACGGCCGCGGCCGCATTCTGGAAATCGATGGGCTTCCGGACGGGCGGGCGAACCGTGTACGGTCGGGACATCGTCTAGCGCCCGTGGACGACCATTCGGTGGGCGCGGAACGCTTCCTGTCCGAATTCCTTCCCGCATTCGGGGCAACGGACCCGCGGGCGGCTTCGTTCGGGATCTTGGGCCTTCAGCGCTCCGAGGAGCTGGGCCATCTCGAACGCGATCTCGTCGGACTCCGCCTTGGATCCGTGGAACGCCGTCACGTCGCGCATGAAGTCCACGTGCAGGTCGATCTCCGAGCCCTTCGGGACGCGCTCGAGCCCGTGCGTCTCGAGGCGCATGTGGAACCGCTTGCCATTGTACAGCGCGCGGAACGCGACGACGTCGAACGGTTCGCGCTTCACGCGGTAGCCGAGGGTGAGGACCGCGGCCTCGATCGCGGGGAGTGTCATCCGCCGGGGGAGGGACGCCTTCATCGGAGTTCCCTTCAGTTGCCGTACGAGACCTTCGCGGACACGAGCGAGTAGCCGAGCGGGCATTCGAGCTCCGGCCCCAGTTCGACGACGCGAATGCGCATCCCGGGGTCGACGCCGACCGGGTGGCAGAGGCGGAAGTTCGGGCACGCGCCATTGGAGCAAAGGATCTTCTCGTACGCCAGGACGGCTCCCTCGACGCCCATCCGGGCCGAGAGGCTGCAGTCCGGAGCGATCGGTTCGACCTCGACCACCCGCGCTCGTTCCTCGTTCAGGAGGCACGGATGCGAGACGTCTCGCACGCGGGTGATCCGGTACCGACGCCCGAGGTCTTGGTTGAGGCATGCGCTGCGTACTTTGCACGGCGTGCACTCGGGCTGCGGCCCGCGGTAGATGAATTCGTGGCCCGCTTGCGCTTGCCGCTCGCCGACGAGCGTGATCTGGACCACGACGAGGGCCTCTCCCGGACCTAAGGCGCGGTGCGGCTTAAGGGTCTCCGTTCCCTGGATCGTCCGCGACGGACCGATTCCCGTGCCGATAGTTTCAAGGTCGAAGCGACCATGGTACGGGACGGTCGCGTCGACCAGGAGGTTCCCGGCATGATGTCCTGCATCGTTTTCCGAACCGCGCCGGGAGCCGCATAAGACCGCTTCGGCGTCCCGGCGTTCCTGAGCCCGTATTGTGAACGCCAGTATGAGAAGAACGAACCCAACCGATGCCGAACCGCCCCTACCTGGACGCCAGCGTCCAGTGGCGCATCAACTCCGGGCAGCTATCCCTCGAAGAACCGGACTACCGGTCTGTCGTCGAGGCGATTCTGGCCGCCGGGCTTGCGACGGAAGTCGTGGGCCTGATCAGCGCAGGCAAGGAAGCGAACGTGTACCTGGCGCGGTACAACGGCGCGCCGCTCGCGATCAAGTCGTATCGACTGTATCGGACCTCGCATCGCGGGGGAGGGCCCGTCAAGCAGGACTCCATGGGCTGGCGGGCGGCGCACGAGTACGAGATGATGCGCCAGGCCTGGAAAGGTGGGGTCCGTGTGCCGACACCCGCGCGGCGTGTCGAGAATCGCTTCTCGATGCGATACCTCGGCACGGATGAAGGGCCGGCTCCTCGACTCAAGGACGTCGTGCTCGAAGACCCGAGAGAATTCCTCGACCGGGTGCTCGATATGATCCGGTGTCTCATCGGGGCCGGCGTGGTCCATGGCGACCTGAGCGCCTTCAACGTCCTGGTCCATGAGGGCGAACCTTGGGTCATCGATTTCTCCGAGTCGATCCGGGTGGACCGCGCCGGGTCGTCGCCGTGGGTCCGTCTGACGGAGGCTCGAGCGGCACTGGAGAGCGGACTCGCGGCCCTTCAGGTGTACTTCCGCCGCTACGATCTCCGGATCGACATCGCGGCCTATGCAAACGAACTCGTGGAATCGCTCGATCGGTTCGGCGTCCTGCATTAGGGCGCCGTGACGCCTCAGACGACCTTCGTGATCTTCGCGAGTCGCTCCGCCGCCTCGAGGGTGAGGCCCTCGTCACCGAGGATCGTGTACCGCTCCTTATTGACCTCGTGCGCGTGCACGAGAGCCTGGACGACCTCATCGTCCGTGACGCCGAGCGCCCGCGCCGTCGTCGGCGCGCCGATGGCCAGCAAGGCGTCCCGGACTTCCTGCCAGTTCCCGGCATGGAGGTACATCATCATGATTGTCCCGACGCCGCACTGCTCCCCGTGCAGGCCGGGCTTCTTCGCGATTCGGTCGAGGGCGTGGGAGAACTTGTGCTCGCTCCCCGACGCGGGCCGCGAGGAGCCGGCGATCGACATCGCGACCCCGCTCGAGACGAGCGCTTTGCATACGAACCACGCGCTCTCTTCGAGTCGAGGCTTGATCGTCGACGCGTTCTCGATCACGAGGTGCGCGGCCAGTTCGCTCAGCGCGGCGGCGTACGACGAATAGTATTCGTTCCGGAGGTTCCGCGCGAGGGCCCAGTCCTTCACCGCCGCGAGGTTCGAGATGATGTCCCCGCATCCCGACGCGAGGAGGCGGAACGGGGACTCCGCGATCACGCCGGTGTCCATGATGACCGCGATCGGCGTCTGGGCCGCGAGGCTCACCTTCTCCCCGTCCTTCTGGATCGAGGCGCGCGACGACACGACGCCATCGTGGCTCGCGGCGGTCGGCACGCTCACGAACGGCACGCCCGCATTGAAGGACGCGCACTTCGCGACGTCAATCGAACGCCCGCCGCCCACACCGAGCGCGAACTCGATGTTCCCTTTACGAATCTTCTCTTCTCCCTCGCGAACCTCTTTCATCGTCGCATCCGGGATCAAGAATTCCGAGGTACGGATCTTGCGTGCCGCGAGTTCCTTCTCGACGGTCATGCCGGCAATCTTCATCGTCGTCTCGTCCGCGACGATCAAGGCGCGTTTCCCCAGTTTCAGCGACTGGCAGACCTCTCCGACCGCGTGTAGGGCATCGTGGCCGACGACGACGTTCCGCGGGAGCTCCATCGCCTTCGTCTTCGAGAAGGACTCTGTGTCCATCGTCGACAATGCGTCTCCCCTAAACCCGCTTCAAGGAACTATCTCTACTTAAATCCGACGACCCCGTTCTCGGCCTCCCGATCGCGGTGACAACCGGAAGGCTTGCGGTCACAGATCAGCCGCGCTTCAGGGTGCGGCGGGTCAGCGGCGGCACGGTTCGTCCGTGCTCCGAATCGTCAATGAGCTGTCCGAGGCGCTTGAGTTTCGTCGTCTCCGTCTTCGCGGTGATGACCCACCAAACGGCCGCCTTCCGGTACGATGGAGGTTGCGCTTGAAAGAACTCCCAAGCCTTCCGGTTCGCCCGGAATTTCCTCAATTGCGTCTTGTCAAGCTCCGCCACTTTGCGTTGCTCGTACGAATAAATTCCAGATCGATCTTTCGCGCGTGCCTCGAACGCCTCAAGGCCGGCCGGCTGCATGCACCGTTGTGCGCGGAGTGTCTCGACGCGTTTGACATTCGCAACGCTCCAGATGCTGCCCGGTTTGCGCGGCGTGAAACGGATCGCATAGTCGACTTCGTCGAGGCCTTTCCGTTGCCCATCGATCCATCCAAAGCAGAGCGCTCCGTCGACTGCCTCCGGCCACGTGATACTGGCCCGAGCTCTTTTTATGGAATCCGACCCATAATTCTCGGGCTCGGAGGTGTCGCTTCTCAAGCCACGTTCGGAACTCCTGTGGAGTTGTGAAGAAGGTCGGTTTCATCGGTCCTCGAACTACTGACGCGAGCCCGGCGTCCACATCGTTCCCCGGTCATTAACAGTTCCTGGAGACGTCGGCGAAAGTATGCAAACTAACGCGGCCGAAACTCACCGCGGAACCATTAAATCGCAGTCGACTCTGATGCGCCCCGATGGCCCTCCCCCTCGCCTTCGCGATCTCGGCCGTGCCCGCCAAGGCGGACTTGGCTCGCGGGGAGGCGGAGTTCCTCCGCGGGAACGCGCACTGCGACGCCCGCGAGTTCTCGGACGCCCTCGCTTCCTACGATCGCGCGGCGGCGTTCGGTTACGAGGACCACGTCATGTGGAACAATCGCGGGGTGGCGCTCGACGGGCTTGGCCGCCATGAGGACTCGATTCAGGCGTACACCCGGGCATTGCAACGCAACCCGAAGTACGAGATCGCCGCGTACAACCTCGGGAACGCGTTCGCGCAACTCGGGCAGTTCGAGGAGGCGCTCGTCGCGTACGACCGCGCCCTCGCCATCAACCCGGCCTACGCGGATGCGTTGTACGACAAGGCGCTCGTCTTGGCGCGGCTCGGGCGCACCAGGCCGTCGTTGCAGGTCTACGAAGCCCTCGTCCGCGCGGATTCCGGGAACGCGGTCGCGTGGACGCGGAAGGGGCAACTCCTCGAGGAGCTGAACAAGTTCGACGAGGCCGTCGACGCTTACCACGCCGCGACCTCGCAGAATCCGGAGGACGGAGACGCGTGGACCGGACTCGGCGACGCGCTGTACGCGCTCGAACGATACGAGGAGGCCGTCGAAGCCTACGACCGCGCGATCGCGGCGGAGCCGAACAACGAGGAGGCGTGGAACAACAAAGGCTTCACGTTCTTCATGCTCGGGATTCACGAGGAGGCGCTCGCTTGCTACGAGAAAGCGCTCGCGATTAATCCGAGGTACAAGCAGGCGTGGTACAACAAGGGCTACACGTTCCACGGGATTAACCGGCTCGAGGAGGCCGTGACGGCGTACGAGAAGGCGATCGAGATGGACCGCGGCGACGAGGTCCTTTGGAACAACCTGGGAAATGCGCTGTACAACCTCGGTCGGTACGAGCAGTCGATCCCGTACTTCGAGCGGGCGCTCGAGGTGAACCCTCGATACGAGATCGCGTGGAACAATATCGGGAACGCGATGAACAAGATGGGTCGCCACGAGCCTTCCCTGAAGTACCACGACAAGAGCCTCGAGATCAAGCCCGATTTCGATTACGCGCTGTACGCGAAAGGCCATGCTCTCGATTCGCTCGGCCGCCACGAAGAGGGGCTCGAGCTGATCAGTCAGAGCCTCGAGCTGAACCCGAACTACGATCACGCGTGGATGGCGAAGGCGGAGGCCCTCCATCATCTCGGCCGGCTCGAGGAGGCCCGCGATTCGCTGAACAACACGCTCATCCTGAACGGATCGTTCGACGAGGCGTGGGTCTTCCGCGGCAAGATCCTCGAAGAGATGGGGAACGCGCTCGAGGCGGAACGGTGCTACGAGGAAGCGCTCCAATGCTTCCACGCTTCCCTGGAGATCGAGCCGGACAACGCCGAGCTGAGGTATCATCAGGCGGTCCTGCTCGAGGACCTGGAGCGGGTCGACGAGGCGATCGACGGATACGCGGCGTCGGCGTCGAAGGCGCATGGAGCCGACGCCCTGCTCCGGCTTTCCGCGCTCCTGCTCCGAGTCGGCCGGCCCGGGGACGCGATCGTCCCCGCGGAGGAACTGCGCTCGCGCGATCCATCCGATTCCCGCGCTTGGCTCGCGGCCGGCCGCGCGCTCCTCGCGGCGGGCCGGGCCACGGATGCGGAGGCGTCGCTTCGAAAGGCCGCGGACCTCGGGGCCGCCGAAGCGCGACCCGAACTTGCGCGCACCCTGAGGGTCCTCGGCCGAGCAGACGACGCTCTCGCAGCCCTTGACGGGATCGAGGCGCCTAGCGGGGAGACACTTCTCCTTCGCGCAGAAATTCACGCGGGCCTCGGTCGCATCGAGGACGCGGTTGCGGATTGCAGCGCCGCGATCCGGGCGACCGCGATTGGCCGAGACCTCGTCTACCGCAGGAAGGGTGAGTTGCTATTGCGCCTGAATCGACCGAAGGAAGCGGTCGCGGCGTTCGACGCCGCCATCGGACTGAATCCGACGGACCCAGAGACGTGGTGTGATGCGGCGCGCGCCTGGCGCGCCTTGGGGCAGGAAACCCGCGCACGAAAGATGGTCGACCAGGCGCTGCGACTCGACCCGACATCCTCGCAGGCCCTCAATCTGCGGTCCGAAGGCGCGGCATCGACCTGACATCTATCGATCCGAATCGATAAATATCGGGCCGCGCAAACGAGGAGTTATCTTCCCCGGCCGCGTGCCGGAATCCATGGCCCTGAAGATCCGTCGGCGCTCAAGGCTCCGCCGGAAGGAGGTAACCGACTTCCTCGGTCGACTCGGCGACGAGTTCGGCATGGCGGTCCCTCTGGACGACGTGCCTCTCGACGAGGCGGAAGCCGGACCGCACCGCCTCTTGCTGCGGGAGAACGATGCGATCGCGATCTTCCTCGATGGCGGCATCGCGCCGACGATCCGCGGGCTGCTCGTGTTCCCCGCGAAGAAACGGGCCGTCACGGTCGACATGGGGGCGGTGCGGTTCATCTACAACGGCGCGGACGTGATGGCGCCGGGCATCGTGGACGCCGACCCCGGGATCCGTGCGGGCGACATCGTCTGGGTCCGGGACGAGAAGAACGGCCGGCCGCTTGCGATCGGACGGGCGATCATGGAAGGAGCCGCAATGGCCCGGGAGGAGAAAGGCAAGGCGATCCAGACGATCCACCACGTGGGCGACGAGATCTGGCGGCTCGGCGAGGAGGAGCCTTGACGTGCCGAGGCTTCGTGCCGTCCTCTTCGACATCGACGGGACGCTCCTCGACACGCGCGACGCGTGGGTCGCGGCGTTCGATGCAGGTCTCGCGGCAATCCGGAAGACGTCGATTTCCGGCTCGGAGGCGTCGCAATGGATCGGCACTCCGATCGAAGTCATCTATGCGGAGCGTTGCGGTCTCGCGGGCGACGAACTCACGATGGCGGTTCGCGAATTTCAGCGGGTCGAGGCCGAGTCCGTGCATGAAGGCATGCGCGCCTACCCGGGCATCCGGGAGGCCCTCGCCTCCCTCGCCGCCTGGAAGCTCGCGGCCGTGACGAACAAACGGCACGACACGTCCGTCGAGGCCCTCCGGGTCACCGGCCTCCTCCCGTTCTTCGCCCTCGTCCTCGGCGGCGATTCCGTGCCGCGGAAGAAACCCGCGCCGGACCCGATTCTCCGGGCGGCGTCGGGACTCGGCGTGCAGGCGCCGGAGTGCGCCGTCGTGGGCGACACGGAGAACGATGTGCGCGCGGGCAAGGCGGCGGGCGCTCGGACGATCGGCGTCACCTGGGGCTACGGGACCCGCGCGCGGCTCGAGGCCGCCGGCGTCGACTATCTGATCGAGACGCCCGAGGCGCTGCCGCCGCTCCTTCGGGCCCTCACGCCCAGTACGGCTGCTTGAGGTACTTGTACACCGACATGACGGCGGTCACGGCTTCGCCGCAACCCGTCACGATTCGCTTGTCCTTCCCCGGATACGACACCATGTCGCCGCAGGCGTAGATCCCGCGGACGGACGTGGACATGTCCGCCTTGACGCGGATCAACCGGTCGCCTTCGAGCTCGACACCCCAGCGGGGCAGGGGCGTAATCTTCGGTTCGAAGCCGATGTTCACGATCACGGAGTCGACGTCGAGGACGGTCTTCTTCAGCGTTCGGTTGTCGTAGACGACCGCGCGTTCCACCTTCCCGTTCCCCTCGAGGCTCGTGACCTCGGCGTTGAAGAGGACCTGGATCGGGCTCTCCATCACCGCCTCGACGTTCTTCTCCATCGCCCGGAACTCTTCGCGGCGATGCACGAGGATGACCTTCTTCGCGGCCGCGACGATCTCGAGCGCGATTTCGAGGGCGCTGTCTCCGCCGCCGACAACGACCACCCGTTTGCCTTTGAACTCCCGACGGTCCCGCACGCGGTACTCCACGCCGTTCGACTCGAACTCCGTCTCTCCGGGCACCCCGAGGCGCTTCGGCTCGAGCAACCCCATCCCCATCGCGAGGATGATCGACCGCGCCTCGTAGACGTTCCCTTCGCGGGTCGTGAGCTTGAAGCCAGACGCCTGTCGTTGGACGTCGACGACCTCCTCCGCGCGGATTTCCGCGCCGCTCTCCCGCGAATGGAGGACGAACAGCTCCGCGAGTTCGCCCCCTTCGATGGCGATGTAGCTCGGATAGTCGTACACGGACTTCGTCGGGTACAGCCACTCCAGCTGGCCGCCCGTCGCCTGCGCCTCGAGGATCAGGGTGGAAAGCTTCCGGGTCCGGGCGTAGACGCCGGCCGTCAGACCGGCGGGGCCACCCCCGACGACGATGACGTCGTAGACCATGGGCGCCCAGCGACAAAGGCCCTTCCTTCTTAAACGTTGTCCCCGCCGACGTGGCCGTGGCACGAAGAATCACGGCTATCTTATGATTGTATGGATAATTATCGACCGTTCCGGAATCGGCGGACGGTCCTCCGCGATACCTTTAAATTCGTGGTGTCGGCTATGGGGCGGCGCAGAAGGGATGTGGCATGGCCTTCATCAAAAAGCCATTCCGACGATTGTCCGAGGGCGCTGAGGCGGATACGTACATCGATCTCGGGGAGCTGAGCTTCGAGGGCGATGGCGGGGCGTTGGGTGAGCCCGTCGAACACTTGGTCAAGGTCGCGGAGGTCTACCGCTACGAGGACATCGCCGACCTGACGACCCACGTGTACAACGGGAACATCTTGCTGATCGACTACACGAGCCTCGCGAGCGACGATCTCGCGCTCAAGCGGATCACGGCGGAACTGAAGAGCGCGGTCCGAGACTGCGGCGGGGACGTGGCCGTCGTGGGGAAGAACGTCCTGATGGCGACTCCCGCCGGGATCAAGATCGACCGGGCGAAGATCAAAGGCGCCTTCTGAATCACGTCCGTCGACGCCAGCGGGACGGCTTCGGGGCTTCGTACGGTTTCGCCGCGAACCCTTTGTCGTACGTGAGGACGAAGTAGTCGCGAGAATGGTTCGTGTGGCGCATCTTCGCGCATCGGAATAGCAGTTGGACCCTTCCCTCTCCCGCGCCGCTGAACCGGAGTTCGAAGACGCCGTCCGCGAGGAACGACACGTCGTTGGCGACGCCGCCCCGCGCGGGATCGACGTTCGCGATGACGTACGTGGTCACGCCCATCGAACGCAGGAAATGGAAGAAGTGGAACAGCTCGTTCCGCACGTCTTGCAGGTGGGCCATCGAAACGAGCACGTCCATCGTGTCGATGACGACGACGTCGATCTTCTCGCGCTGATTTCGTCGGACGAGGAAATCTTTCAGGACGCGGAGCCAGTCCCGGATCTCCTCGGCGCCCTCGTGCTCGACGCGGAGGCGCGCGATGTCGACGAGGAAGTCTTCCTCGGTCCCGAGCCCGTGATGGCGCATCGTCCGGAGGATCGAGTCGCGGCTCTCCTCGACGGTCACGTAAACTCCGCGGCGACCCGCGGCGCGGTTCTTGATCAGGATGTACAGCGCGAGCGACGTCTTCATCGAGCCGCCCGGACCGGTGATCGCGATCACGCTGCCTTTCGGGACCCCACCCTCCAAGGAGCGATCGAGCCGGCCGACGTACGTCGGGAGGCGTTCGTCCCCCGGCGCCGGTCGTGCGGACTCGACGGCCAATGCGGCCACCTGCTCCCTCAGCCGTCGGACTTCGTCCCGCAACTCCCGCAATTCGCCCTCGAGGTCCTCGGAAGGCTTCGAAGGCTCCCCGGGCTTCGCGGCCCGCACCCACTCCACGTCCACACCGTTCGCCATCCCATACATGCATGCGAACCGCGCGCGTTAACCTTTTGCTGGCGGCGCCGACGAATCGATCCGGTTATCAGGGGTGAGAGGACGAT
>VBMB01000026.1 GCA_005878525.1 Methanobacteriota archaeon | reverse complement strand
CCACGACGGTGCCCTTCGGCACCTCGACGTAGGCGCCGTCCTGGAAGAACGCGGTGTTCAAGGCGACGAACGGGTCGTCCTCGAATTGCGCGTACCGGGCGAGATGCTTCTCGAGGGTTTCCGGCTCCGTCCGGAGAATCTCTGCGAGCGGTGCGACGCGGACGCCTTCCGGGAGAGACCGTAGGTAGGAGAGGCGCGGCGCATACCGACCGTTCACGAAGACGAGTTGACTGGTCTTCAGGACCCCGAACGTGAAGGGCTCGAGGTTCTCGGCGACCACGCCGCCGGGCCGGCCGAGGATCGCGGGCTTGAACGGGACGCGGAGCAGGGTCGCGAGGTTTGTGTATTTCCATTCCTCGTGCTTCTGGGTGGGAAAGCCGAGGGCCTCAAAGCGCCCGATCGCCTTCTTCCGGACCGCGCGCAGCCATTCGGGCCCGCCGAGCTCTCGTTCCGAGGACGCGAACTCCGCGACGTACGTTTGCTTCGTGTCGACGGACGCCGCCACGGTCGTCACCGGCCTCATGCGCGCGCGGCCTGCGGGGGCCTCGGGGTCTCCTCGAGGATCCAGCCGTACCCGTGTTTTTCCAGGTTTCGCGCGAGGTCGGCGTCGCCGCTCTTCACGATCTTCCCGTCGACGAGGACGTGGACGAAGTCCGGGACGACGTAGTCCAGGAGGCGCTGGTAATGCGTGACGACGAGCATCGCCCGGTTCGGGCTGCGCATCGCGTTGATTCCGTTCGCGACGACGCGCAACGCGTCGATGTCGAGTCCGGAGTCCGTTTCATCGAGGACGCAAAGCTTCGGTTCGAGGACCGCCATCTGGAACACCTCGTTCTTCTTCTTCTCGCCCCCGGAGAAGCCTTCGTTGAGCCCGCGCTTCATGAACGTCTCATCGAGCCCGAGCAGTTTCGCCTTGTCCTGGACCAAGGTCACGAAGTCCATGGCGTCGATCTCCTCCCGGCCGTGATACTTGCGAATCGCGTTCAACGCGGCCTTAAGGAAATACGCGTTGCTGACGCCCGGAATCTCGACGGGGTACTGGAACGCCATGAAGACGCCTTCGCGGGCGCGGTCTTCGGGCTTCATCGCGAGGAGGTCTTTGCCCTCGAAACGGGCTTGGCCCCCGGTGACCTCGTAGGTCACACGGCCCGCGAGCACCTGGGCGAGCGTCGTCTTGCCGCTCCCGTTCGGCCCCATCACCGCGTGGACTTCGCCCGGCTTGATCAACAGATCGATTCCTTTCAGGATTTCCTTGCCGGCGACCTTGACGTGTAGGTCCTTGATTTCGAGCATCGTCGTCCCCTCCGTTGCGCGCGGCGCGCTCACCCGACCGTGCCCTCGAGGTTCAGGCTCACGCCGATCAGCTTCTGGGCCTCCACCGCGAACTCCATCGGGAGCTTCAGGAAGACCTGCTTGCAGAAGCCGTTCACGATCATGTTCGTGGCGTCCTCGGGGGTGATGCCGCGCGCCTGGCAGTAGAACAGCTGTTCCTCCCCGATCTTCGAAGTCGACGCCTCGTGCTCCATCTGCGCGGTCGGTTCCTGGACCTGGATGTCCGGGAACGTGAACGCGGCGCACGTGGACCCGATCAGGAGGGAATCGCACTGGCTGTAGTTGCGGGAGTTCGTCGCGCCCTTGTGGATCTGCACCCGGCCGCGGTACGTGTTCCGGCCGTATCCGGCGGAGATGCCCTTCGAGATGATCGTGCTGCGGGTGTTCTTCCCGATGTGCAGCATCTTCGTGCCCGTGTCGGCTTGCTGGTAGTTGTTCACGAGCGCGACGGAGTAGAACTCGCCCACGGAGTTGTCTCCCTGGAGGATGCAGCTCGGGTACTTCCAGGTGATCGCGGAGCCGGTCTCGACCTGCGTCCAGGAGACTTTCGAGTTCACACCGAGCGCTTTCCCGCGCTTCGTGACGAAGTTGTAGATACCGCCTTTGCCGTTCTTGTCCCCGGGATACCAGTTCTGGATCGTGGAGTATTTGATCTCCGCGTTGTCGAGGGCAATCAGCTCGACGACCGCGGCGTGGAGCTGGTTCGTGTCGCGGATCGGGGCGGTGCAGCCTTCGAGGTAGCTGACGTACGCGCCTTCGTCTGCGATGATGAGGGTGCGCTCGAACTGGCCGGTGTCCTGCGCGTTAATCCGGAAGTACGTGGAGAGTTCCATCGGACACCGCACCCCTGGAGGCACGTAGGCGAACGAACCGTCACTGAAGACGGCGCTGTTCAGGCCCGCGAAGAAGTTGTCGTTGAAGGGGACCACGGTCCCCAGGTATTTCCTCACGAGGTCCGGATGTTCGTGGACCGCCTCGGAGAACGAGCAGAAGATGATCCCGAGCTCCGCGAGCCGGGCCTTGAACGTCGTCGCGACGGAGACGCTGTCGAGGACCGCATCGACCGCGACGCCGGCGAGGCGTTCCTGCTCGATCAGCGGGATTCCGAGCTTCTCGTACAGATTCCGGATCTCCGGATCGACGTCCTCGAGGCTGTTCACAGGCTTCTTCGGCTTCGGCGCGGCGTAGTAGATGATGTCCTGGTAGTTGATCGGCGGATAGGTGACGTTCGACCACTTCGGCTCCTTCATCGTGAGCCAGTGGCGGTACGCCCGGAGACGCCACTCGAGGAACCACTCGGGCTCGTTCTTCTTGCGCGAAATGAGCCGGACGATGTCCTCGTTGAGGCCCTTCGGCGCCTTGTCCTCATCGAGATCGGAGACGAAGCCGTACTTGTACTCCTGCTTCGCCATTTGCTCTTGGAGTACGCTCTTGGAAACCATAGGCGGGCCTCCCGTTTTCGAGAAGCGGAATGTAGACTATAACGTCGTTATATATATCTTTGGTCGTACGTGCGGCGAATGACGCCCACCCGGTGCCGAGGGCGCGATTCGCGGCGGAAGACTTAAGACGACGGCCCGCGTTCGAACGCGTCGAGACGCGATTCGCTTGATGGCCCCCCAGCAACTGCCGCTCACCGTCACGGACAGCGCGGTCCGGCGCATCCGCGTGTTGCGGCAGAAAGAGAACCAGCCGGCCGCCTCGCTCCGTCTGCGGATCATCGCGGGCGGGTGCAGCGGGATGCAGTACCGGATGGACCTCGCGGACGCCGCCCGGCCGACGGACATCGTCGTCGCCGAGCAAGACGTGAAGGTGTTCGTCGACCCGAAGAGCCTGACGTACTTGCAGGGCTCGAAGCTCGAGTGGGAGGAAGACTTGTTCGGCGGCCAGTTCAAGATCACGAATCCCAACGCGAAGCACTCCTGTTCGTGCGGTCTGAGCTTCACGATCTGAGGATCCGTCACAGCGCGTTCGCGAGCATCTCGGCGAGGTCGACGATGCTCAAGGTCATGTTGCGTTGACGGGCCACGCCCTCGAAATGCATCTCCGCGTGAGGGCACGTCGTCACGAGGGCCGCCGCGCCGGTGTCCTCCGCGGCATCGAGCCGGCGCTGGGCCACGCCCGCGGCTTGCTCCGGAAAGACCGCGGGAAAGCCCCCGCCGGCGCCGGAGCACAACGCGTCTTCGTGGTGCGGGAGGATCTCGAGGACCTTCAGATCCCGAATGAACTTGAGGGCCTGCCTCGGAGGCTCGTAGACCTTCGCCACGCGGGACATATGGCAGGCGTCATGGAAGGCAATCTTCTGCGGGAGTGGCTTCGTGAAGGCGATCCGCTTTTCCCGGATCAGCTTCTCGACGTAGTGGGAAATGTGGAAGACGCTGTACGGCGGGTTGCCACCCCATTGCTTGTAATCTCGGGCGAAGGCGCGGAAGCATTCCGCGCACGCGGTGACGAGGATCTTCGCGCCGGTCTCTTCCACCGCGTTCACGTTGTGCGGCATGAGCTCCTTCTTCGTCGTTTCCTGGTAGCCCATCCGGGCGAGGGGCGCGCCCGAGCACCATTCGTCCGAGCCGAGGATCTTGTACGGCACCCTCGCGGCGTTGAGGATCTTGACGACCGCTCGGGCGATCTGCTGTCGTTTGTAACTCGCGACACAGCCGACCCAGTACAGTACCTCGGGGTTGGCCGACTGCACGGCCTCCGGCGGGATCCAAGCGCCTCGGGCCTCCGTCGGTTCGCCGAACAGGTTGTGCGTCTCTCGGACGTTCGCCAGGTAGGGCTCGAGCTCCTTCCGCTCGAAGCCCGACTTGACCATCCACTCTTTGACATCGTCCCACAGCTTGTCGAACGGAATGTCCACCGGGCAGACTTCCTCGCAGGCGCCGCAGCCGGTGCACTCCCACGTGTTCCGCGCGAAATCCTCTCCGGGCTTCACCTGACGACGCAGCAGCAGGTCCAGCGGTCCGCGCATTTCGTACTGGCGCATGGCGAAGACGCGACCGCGAGGCGAAGCGCCCTCCCAGCCCGCCTCCTGATACGCAGGGCAGACGGGGACACAATAGCCGCACATCGTGCAGGCGTGGATATCTTCCTGAATGGGAGGCATCTTCGCGAGGCGCGGCATTCGATCCCACCGTTCAGGTCCGGAGGCCCGCGAGTTGCCGGTCTGCCTGGACCGCCTGTCCTTCTTCGTCCCGAGCCAGCTCCTCGAGGACGGCCTTCGCGCGGCCGGCCGTGTGAGCCGCGGATTCGCCAAACAGGGTGGCCGACTTGCGTCCCGACTCGGCGGCGATCTCCCACGCCTTGGACAGGGAAATCTCCTTCTCAAACGCGTAGCGCGCGGCCCCGCAGTTTGGACACGTGTTCGGCATCGCCCTCGTTTCGGCCACGAAGCCGCACACGTAGCACTCGACCTTCGCGACGACGTTGATCGGATAGATGCCGGGCATCACGGCGACGTCCTTCGCGCCCGACCCGGCCACGCTCTCGAGCCGCGAAAGCTGGTCCTTCTTGTGGCGGCCGAGCTCCTCGAAGGCCACCTTGACCCGCATCTCCGCGACCGCCACGTTGGCCAAGTCGTAAAACGTCAGCCCCTCAACCAGGGCTCCGAACGCCCGTGCGAGGGCGTCCGATTCCTTTCCACCTTTGGAGGTCAAGTACCCGGCCACCCCCGGAAACGCTGCAGACCGCTGGATACGGGGGAGAGAATATCAAGATTTGGTACTGAGAACGGCGGGACCTCGATCGAGATCAGATGCCCCAGCCGAACTGCTTCTTCGCGGTCTCGGACATCATCTCGGGCGTCCACGGGGGATCCCAGACGATGTTCACCGTCGCCTCTTTGACCCCTTGAAGCTGCTCGAGCTTCCGCTTCACGTCCTGGTGGATGTACGCGGACGCGGGACATCCGGGAGCGGTCAGGGTCATGCGGACGTCGACCTTGCCTTCGTCCGGCTTGAGCTCGATGTTGTACACGAGGCCGAGGTCGTAGATGTTGATCGGGATCTCGGGATCGTAGCACTTTCGGAGGACGCTGATCACGTCATCTTTGGTCGCCATGTTCCGAATCCTCGGATTCTTAGGAGGGCCGTCCGATATTAACGTTCCGCTTCCGGCGCGAGCGCCTTCCGGCCCGCGAATCCGGTGTCGAGCGTGTGCCACCATCCGATCGCGAGTTCGCCGCGTTGCCAGCACAGGTATCCGACCTCATTCCCGATTCGCGCCGGAAAATCCACGAGCCCGCGGTGGATGTCTTTCAGTTCACAGCCGAGGGCGTGCACCTCGTCCACATCCGCTTGCACGGAGCGTTCGAGGTCCGATTGTTCCTGGAGGGATTCCGCGTACGCCTCGCGCTCTTTCGCGGGTGCGGCCGCGAGTCCTTCCCCGTAGTACGATTCGGCGTCCTCGATCAGCTCGCGCAATTCTCGCAGGCGGGCGAGCTTCGGATCGAGTCGCAGGAACGCCTCTTCGAGACGCGGAAGCAGCGCGTTCGCCTCCGTCACCGTGAACATGCGCAACAGCGCGTCCGAGTGCAGACGGAGATCGGTCGGGCTTCCCATCGGGTTCCTCGCGGTATCTATCGTTTACGAAGGACTTTACTCTTTGCCCTACGTAAGGCGGTGGGCTTCCCGCACCGCGCGGGCCGCGGCGACCATGTTCCGCAGCTTCGCCTGGGCCTCCTCCACGCTCCGGGTCTTGAGGCCACAGTCCGGATCGATGTAGAGCTTCTCCGGCTCGAAGATGGTCAGGGCCTTCTCGATGCGCTCGCGGATCAGGGATTCCGGCTCAACGACATGGCTGTGGACGTCGACCACGCCGAACGCGATCTCCTTTTTCAGCGGCTCCCGCTTGAAGCGATCCAGCAGGTCCAGGCCGGAGTTGGACATCTCGAGGTCGAGCTGGTCCACCGGCAGCTTGTTGAAGAACTCAAAGATCTCGTCATAGCTCCCGTAGCAGGTGTGAAGGATCGTCTTCGCCCGCAGGCCCTTCGTCACCGTGCCGACCGCCTTGACCAGCAGCGGCAGCTCATCGAAGCGCGTCGAGAGCGCGGGCTCATCGACTTGGACGATCTTCGCGCCCGCGGCTTCGAGGCTGAGCGCCTCCTCGTGCAGCAGTTTCGCGAACGCGAGGCACGCCTCCTCCCGCGACCCGTAGAACTCGTCGAACGACCAGTCCATCATCGTGTACGGTCCCGTGATCATGCCCTTCACGGGGCGCTTCGTTCGCGCCTGGGCGAACTTGAACCAGTCCACGCTGATCGGACCCTTCCGGCGGAGCTCGTCGACGATGATCGGTTTCTTGTAGTACCGGTTGCCGTAGGAGCGGACGAGGCCGGAGATCTCCGTTCCGTCGATGTTCTCGGCGAAGTACGTGGCCATGTCGCCCCGGTACTGTTCGCCATCCACGGGGATGTCGATTCCGATCTCCTCCTGGAAGTGGATCCACTCCGCGGTCGCCTTCTCCTCGAGGGCCCGGAGCCCTTCTTCCGACAACTCGCCCTTGGAGGCTTTCGTCCGCGCACGCTGAAGGTATTCGGGCTTCGGGAACGAACCGACGCTCGTCGTCAGGAGACCGGTCATGCGGCGACCCCCACCTTCCTCGCAGCCGCCGACAGGATCCGGAGCTTCTCCCGCGCCCGCTCGCGGGGAAGGAACTCGAGGCCGTTCGAGGGAGACAGGAACGACGCCTTCAGGTTGATCCGGTCTTTCAGACCCAGGACCTTTTTGGCGACCTCGGCCGGATCCTCTTTCTTCGTGTTGCGGGCGTCCACGAGGCCGAGGACGAGCGGTTTCTCAGAGCCGTGTTTCGCGATCGCGGACCATGTCGCGGCTCCCTGGACTAGGTCGAGACCGATCGCGTCCACGGGGGTTTCGATGAGTTCCTCGAAGATTTTCGAGACCTCCCCGAAATACGTGAAAAGGGTGAGGGCAGCGGCCCCTTTGCGAGCCCGAATGCGCTCGAGCCCCTCGACGGCGAGCGGGAGGTCCTCCGGATGTCGGGTGAGAATCGGCTCATCAATCTGGATGTGGGCTGCGCCTGCACGGACCAAGCCGGAAACTTCCTCTCCGAGGGCGTTCGCGAGGTCGACGGCAAGGGGCTTCTTCTTGCGGTAGTGCTTGTCAAGGGCGAGCGAAGCGAGGGTCAGCGGTCCCGTGAGGACCGCTTTCACCGCCGCTTTCGAATTTGCCTGCGCGAACTTCCATTCGTCCACGAGGATGGGCTCCTTCCAGGCAATCGCACCGTGGACTACCGGCTGGCGGTAATACGTGTTGGTGTCGAAATACCGCGCGAGGCCATTGATCTCGACGGAGGCGAGGCGGCGGGCGATGTGGCTCTGGCTGTCGTACCAAGAGATCTGGCCATCCGTCACCAGATTAATTCCGCCATCGTTCTGCTCCCGCAGGACCGCCTTGACGACCTCTCGCTCGGCGTCTCCGAGCTCCGCGGCGCTGATCTCTCCCTTGTCGAATCGAGCAATCGCCCGCCGCAAGGATTGCTCGTCGAACGTGTCGCCAATGCGCGGATAATTCCCGACAACCGTGGTTCGGACCAAGTGGAGCCCTCCGGGCAGCGAGGACGGATATGGATAATGGGAATAGTATAAAAGGTCTACAATTCCGATACGAATAATCGCGGTTCGACGCCGGCGCGCTACTTTTCGACCTGCTCCTCGAGCAGCTTGACCTCGCCCTGGAGGTTGATGTGGTAGAACCCTTCCAGATCCTTGTAGCCGATCTCTTCCATGTGCAGGCAGTCGACCGGACATACGTCGACGCATTGCTGGCAGCCGATGCACTTCGTGTAGTCGAATTCCGGGATCACGATGGGCTTGCCCTTCCGATCGTTCGGACCGTCGAGCATGTCGATGCATCGGGTCGGACACTCGCGCTCGCACTTGCGGCAGCCGATGCAGACGTCCACTTCGAGGATCGGATGCTCGCCGATGCGGTTGATCAACACGATTTCCTTGTCCGAGTTCTCTTTCGGCATCCGGAGCTCGTCCGCGCGGTAGTATAGGTCCTCTCGCGCATAGTCCGCGAGTTCGAATTCCTGCGTGAAGTTCCACGCGTCCGTCGGGCAGTATTCCATGCAGTTTCCGCAGAACAGGCAATGCCCGACGTCGACCGCAGGCCGCCGGATAATCTTCTTCATCTCATCGAGTTGCGCACGGCTGGGGTGGAGATACTCGGAGGTCGGCTCGACCTCGTAGAACTCGAAGTAGATGCATTCGTTCGGACAGACTTTCGCGCAGAGCTCGCAGCCGATGCACTTGAACCAGTCGATACTGTGCTGCCCTCGAAACGCCACGGGGAGCTCGACCTTCTGATACGGATAGAGATGGGTGACGGGCTTGCGGCCTCCGGGGATGAGGCGGTTGAGCCCTGGCATCGTGACCAATGCCTGCTTAATCGTCGCGAGGAGTGGGCGGACCGTGCCCCCGATCGTGCCGACTTTCGGGCCGGCCTTAGCTTCGGACTTGGGGGACTTCATACGTGTACTCGCCCTTCTGCATGTCCATCAGCTGGCCCTCGCGCGCGCTGACGAGGCGCCCCTTCTTCGTCCGCACCCAGCCGGTCCGTTCGGCCTTGATCTTCGCACTGAGCTTCAGGAAGCCGTCGATCAGGGCTTCCGGTCGCACGGGACAGCCGGGGATGAAGATGTCCGTCGGCACGAACGTGTACGATCCCTTCACCACCGAGTACGAGTCGTAGTAAGGACCGCCGCAGATCGTACACTCACCCATCGCGATGACCCATTTGGGTTCCGCCATCTGCTCGTATAGCCGGCGGACCGCGGGGCGGAGCTTGAGCGAAATCGGACCGTTCAGGAGGAGGACGTCGCATTGCCGCGGCGACGAGCGGTAGATGACCCCGAATCGCTCGATATCGTACCGCGGATCCGAGGTCGCGGCCATCTCGATCGCGCAGCACATGATGCCGAAGTGCAACGGCCACGTGGAGTTCCGCTTCGCCCAGTTGAAGAACTCCCCGACGAGGCCGGCCTTGAGCCGTTCGAGGATGGCTCCGCCCGGGCCGCGCTTCATCGGGGCATCGATGTTCTCCTCCACCCATTGGACGAAATCCTTCGAGCGGAGGCCGACGATGTTCGCCTGCTCCGCGCGTTGGATCATTCGATCTGGACTCCCGAGGTGCGGCCCGCGAATCGCTCCCGGAGCGCTCGAATATCGGGGTCGCTCTTAACCCTTCCTTCGCGGCTTCGCATCCCCGATAGTCTCCGGGCAACGGCCCATGGTCGCAGCCCGATGAAACGAACTCCCCGGTCGGCTTAAAGCTTCGGCACCTATCACATCGGCACACGAGATTCGAGCCCGCTCCAGGTGGTCCACCACGGGTCCGACGAGAACATGACGCCGGGATTTAGGAGCCCGCGGGAATCGAGCGCGTCCTTGATCCGTCGCATCACGCCGTAGACCTCGGCTCCCCAGACGCGCGGCAGCGTCTCCGCACGGATCCGACCGATTCCGTGTTCGCCGGATGGCGCGCCGCGAAAACGCTCGAGCAAGGCTCGATCGAACTCCTCTCGCAACGCTCGCATGTGCTCGAAATCCTGTGGGTCGGTCGGATCGAAGAACGGGCGATAGTGCGTGTTCCCGTCTCCGATGTGGCCGTAGATCCCCGCGAGGGTGCCGTGACGCCGCGCGAGGTCCACCAGGAAGGCGATGAACTCCGGCACCCGGTCGCGCGGGACGATCGGGTCCTCCACGAAGCCCCACGCTTTACGCGGCCCGGGCCGCTGGATGATGGTCGGGAACAAGGATCGTCGGACTTTCCAGAGAGTCGATTGACGCACCGGATCGGACGCGACCTCGGCGTCCCGGCTCAACCGATAGTGAGTCACGATACGCCCCACCACGGCGTCCGCGATCGCATCGAGATCGCCCTCGTCGAACTCGATGAGCAGCATCGCCTTCGCGTTGCGGGGAATGCCGAGGGCCTCCCGGTCCAGGAGGGCCAGCGAGTCCCCGTCGACGGCCTCCATCGCGCTCGGACCCCACGTCAGGATGTCGGCGACCGCCGGGCCGAGGTCCTCGAATCGGTCGAGGTAGAGGAGCAGCGTGACCCGACGAGCGGGGACGGGGAGGACGCGCAGGGTGACTTCGGTCACGATTCCCAAGGTGCCTTCGCTCCCGACGAAAAGCGACGCGAGGGGAAAGACGCCGCGGGCGAGCGACTCCACGAGGCCGATGAGGTCGTATCCGCACGAATGCTTCCGAATGGGACGGCGACTCGAGAGAATCGCGTCGCGGTGAGCCTCAATCTCCTTCTGCACTCGGCCCAGCCCTTTCGCGCGGCCGACGATCTCCTTCCACTCGGCCCCGTTCACCGGGACGTCATGCGCCTGAAGCGGCGTGCCGTCGGCCAGGAGGACCCTCAGGCCCGGGACGTGATCCCTCGTCTGGCCATACTTCACGCTGCGATATCCCGAGGCGTTGTGCCCGACCATGCCGCCGATCCGGCACAGGTCTTGGCTTCCGGGATCGGGAGCGAATCGCATTCCGCGCTCCGCGAGATACGCGTTCAAGTCAGCGAGAAGGATGCCGGGCTCGACGCGCACGAACCGGCGCTCCGGATCGAAATCGAGGATGCGGTTGAATCGGGTCGTGTCCAGGACCACACCGGGACCGATCGCGGCGCCGGACAGTGACGTGCCGGATGCCCGCGGGGTGATCGGCACCTCGAGCTCGCGGCATACCTGCAGGACTGCGCGGACGTCGTCCTCGGCTTCGGCGAACGCGACGGCTCGCGGCTGGACCGCGCACGGGCTCGCATCGGTGGAGTAGGTCCGAAGGATCGAATCGTCGGTGCGGACCTTCTCCGCTCCGATCGCGTGTTCCAAGGCTCGCCGAAGGGTCGCATCGTCCGCAGAGCCGGTCATCCGAACGGCGCATCAACGCCGGGGACTCACTTGCCCTTTTCGCACGGGCGTGTCACCGGCCGCAGGAACAACGTTTATGTCGCGCACCGCCTTCGATGGTTCGGGTGCCCATCAATCAGGATCGCCTGCGGAAGATGACGGACCATGGGCTGACGGAGTACCAGGCCCGCGTGTACCTCACGTTGTTGGACCTTGGGTCGGCGACCGCCAGCCAGATCTCCCCGCTGTCCAAGGTCCCTCGGACGCGGATCTACGCGACGATGCAACAGCTCCACGAGAAGGGGCTCGTCCAGATCCTACCCGAGACACCGCTCCGGTACAAGGCCGTGCCGTTCGCGACCTACCTGCATGCCCTGGCGGACGACATGCGCTCCCGGGCGAAGCAGATTGACACGGGATTGGACACCCTTGCGCGCGAGTTCGCGATCAGCCCTCAGCAGGAGCCGGAATCGCGCGGACGGTTCGAGGCGATTTACGGCCGCAAGAACGTCCGAGAGCGACTCCTGAAGATGTACGACGGCGCGACCCGAGAGGTGATCGGCATCGGGACGACGAAGAGCCCCGGACGAATCCTCGGGGCGTTCATGCCGGACCTCGTCGACAAAGCGAAGCAGGGGGTTCGCCTGAAGTACGCCTTCTGCTTTACGCCGGAGAACCGCGACGATGTGCGCGCCCTCCTGAAGCATGCCGAGGTCCGCCACATCGACTTCATGATGCCCGTCTACATGCACGTCTTCGACGGCAAAGAGTTCCTGATGAGCCACCCGATCCCGGATGATGATTCATCGTACCGGGGCGACGACATCGCGATCTGGACCGACGACCTGGCGATCGCGGATGCGATGTCCGAGATGGCGGAGCGGATCTGGGAGATGGGGACCCCCGCAAGGGATCTTCTGGAGGGAGACCGCGGGGCGAAACGCGTCGAGATCACTCGGCCTTGAACGTGAGGCGCTGCAGGATCCGCGTCAAATCCGTCCTCGGCTCGCCGTTCGGGCCCGCGATCGGCTGGAGGGCGGGCGGGTGGTTCATGTACGTGGGCACACGCTGCGCGATGCGCTCCTCGAACGTCGGCACGTGCTCGTTCTTGTAGAACACGCCAATCGGGATGCGGTCTCCCCATTCGAGGGCCTTCTCCAGCGCCTGCGTGGTCTTCTTCTCGACCTCGGACGGATCGCGGACCACCGGATCGTAGCCCTCCTCCTCGAGCTTGTAGACGCGAGGCAGCGGTCGACCGCCCGCCGGATCCTTCCGATCCTCGCCCCCGTACCACTCCTTCGTGTTCAGGTCGTTGTACGTCGGGCAGGGCTGCAGGACATCGAGGAAGGCGTATCCTTTGTGCTCGATCCCCGCCTTGATCGTCGCGACGAGATGCTTGATATCGTACGAGTAGCCCCGGCCGACCCATGTCGCGCCGGCCGCGAGGGCCAGCCAGATCGGGTTGACGGCCTCGTTGATGTTCGGATGGGCGAGAGACTTCGTCTGGACGCCGAGCTTGAGGGTCGGCGCGGCCTGTCCCTTCGTCAGCCCGTAGACGCCGTTGTCGTGGATGATGTACAACATGTCCAAGTTCCGCCGACCGGCGTTCACGAAGTGTCCGCCGCCGATTCCAAGCCCGTCGCCGTCGCCGCTGAGGCAGAGCACCTTGAGCTGGGGATTCGCGAGCTTCACTCCGGTCGCGTACGGGAGCGCGCGGCCATGCAACGTGTGAATTCCGTACGTCTTCACGTAGTGGACCGTCTTCGCAGAACACCCGATCCCCGAGACGATGGTCACCCGGTGGGGCTCCATCTTCAGCTCCGCGAGGGCCATCTGGATCGTCCGGAGGATGCCGAAGTCCCCGCATCCGGGGCACCAGTCGTTGTGGACGTCGGTCGCAAAGTCGGAGGGCTTCAGGATCTGCTCAAGAGCCACGGGTCAACACCGTCCTCTTCGCCGCCTTCCCGCGGACGACGGCCTGGATCGCGTCGTACAGCTCCGTGTTCGACATCGGGCGGCCGTTGTACTTCAGGATGAAGTGGGTCATCTCGACGCCCGTCTGCTCCCGGACGATTCCCGCGAGCTGCGCCCCGAAGTTCATCTCGATCCCGATCCGGCGTTTCGCTTTCGCGAGGTACGGGAGGATCTCCGCGGTCGGGAACGGGTTGATCAGGCGAACGTGGAGGTAGCCGACCTTCGCGCCTTCGGCCCAGAGTCGGTCCAGCGCGTCCAGGAGTGCGCCCTTCGTCGATCCCCAGCTCACGATGACCGTGGGCGGGTTCTTCGGACCGAAGTAGCGCAACTTGACGTCGCGCGGGATTTCCTTCGCCGCCAGGTCGAGTTTGGCGAACCGCTTCTCCATCATCGCATCCCGCACCATCGGGTCCTCCGTGATGTGTCCCCTCTCCTCGTGCTCGTCGCCGGTGTTCCAGAAGATCGTCCCCTCCTGACCCAAGAACGCGCGGGGGGAGACGGGACCGTTGCTCAGGTCGAACCGCTTGTACGGATTGTCTTTGGAGTAACCGTTGTTCTCCAGGGCGAGGGCGCCCCGGTCGATCCGGAGATCGGAGAGGTCCGGGACCGGCGTCGTGGCGTAGCTGTTCGCGAGCGCCTTGTCGACGAGGTGGATGACCGGCATCTGGTACCGATCCGCGTAGTTGAAGGCCAACAGCCCGTCTCGGATGCACTCCTCGAAGTCTCCGGACGCCAGGAGAATCCGCGGGCTCTCGCCATGGCCCGCGTGGAGCGCGAACCGAAGGTCGCCCTGTTCATGGCGGGTCGGCATCCCGGTGCTCGGGCCGGCGCGCTGGTACAGCGTGATCACGATCGGCACTTCGTTGATCGAGGCCCAGCCGATGCCCTCCATCATCAGGCAAAACCCGGGCCCGGACGTGGCCGTCGCGGAGCGAGCCCCGGTCAGCGCGGCGCCCGTCGCCATCGTGATGGCGGCAATCTCGTCCTCGGTCTGGACGACGAGGATGGAGGCGCCTTCCTCCTTCGGCGTCGCTGCATCGCGGGTCTCGGGGCCGAGCCCATGGCCATTCAGGTCGAGCAGCTCGTTCTCCTCGAGGAACTCACTCTCGTCCGACGCCGGAGTGATGGGGTAGTATGTCTGGAATCGCATCCCGCCGTACAGCTTCCCGAGGGCGGTCGCCTGGCTGCCGGTGAGGAAGAGCCGCGCCTCCGGCCGCGGGAGTTTCTCGAGTCGGTACGGGAACTCCGGCACGAGGGCCTTCGCGATGTCGTACGCCTTCCGCGCGCCCGCCGCGTTCATGTTCACGACCTTCGCCTTCGCACGGAACACGTCTTCGAGGGCGCGGCGCATCATCTCGAAGTCGAATCCGAGGATGCCGAAGGAGGCGCCGACCGCGAGCATGTTCACGACGCGGGAGATCTTGCTCAGCTGGTCGATCTGGAACTCGTCCGCGATTTGCTCGAGGAGGTCCTTGAATGGAATCGGCACGAGGCTCACGCCCCGCTGCTTCGAGGCGGCGAGCACGTCGTCGAGCGTCTCCCCGACCCCGCGGGAGATCAAGTACGTCTTCAGGTCGGCGGCGAGCCGCGTCTCGATCGTCGGGATGTCCGAGAGGCGCGTCTTTCCGAGCGACGGATCGTAGATGATCGCGCCATCGTCCGTGACCTCGCGGGCGTGCCGGAACAGGGTCTCCGCCTCGAACGTCGCGAGCACGTTGACGTCGTCGATGTGCGAGCGGACGAGATTGGAATGGGCGCGGAGGGCGAAGTAGGAGTGCTCGCCCATGATGTTCGAATAGAATTCGCGCTTCCCGAAGATGTGCAAGCCGCCCGCGGCGCAGGCGCGCGCGAACACGTTCGCGGACGAGTCGACACCGCTCCCCTGCGGACCTCCGATCATCCAGGAGAGGTCGTTTACCTTCGCCGCAGAGGAACTCATCGGATCATGCCGCCCTCACGCCCAAAGGCGGGAGCCTTCTTGGGAGTTTACCAATTCCCCATTCCTCGGGAGGGACACGCCAGACGTCCGGCCCTCTACCTCGTCGATGGCTCCGCGTGGTCCGAACACGAAGTGAGGGACGCAAGAGCACCTTATCAATCCTTTCCTCCAGATTCCGCGGGAGAGAACTCGTTCGCGGCATTTCCTACGGAGGACCTTGCGACGACGGGCCGATTTTCGGCGCGCGACCCCGTGGCAGGACGAGCTGCTGCATGAAGCCCTCCATGAACTGGAAGCGGTTGCGGAGCGTCACTTCACTGACGCCCGCGACCTTCGCGATCGCCTTCTGCGGGCGGCGCTCCCCGCACGACAGGGACGCGAGGTAGATCGCGGCCGCGGCGGTCCCCGAGGGGGACAGGGACATCGAGCTGTCGATCTTCTCGAGTTCTTTGAGAATCTTTTGGGCCTCTGCCTCGACCGTGTTCGACAGGCCGAGCCTCGAGCAGAACCGGCTCACGTAGTTCGTCGGCCGGGAGGGCGGGACGCGCAACGTCAGGGTTCGCAGGAGGGCTCCGTACGCCTTGCCGATCGTCTTCTTGCGGACGCCCGTCACCTGTTGCAACTCATCCAAGGTCCTCGGGACGCCATCGATTCGACACGCGGCGTACACGGCGGCGGCGACGATCGCCTCGATGGACCGACCGCGGACGAGGCCCTTCTCCAAAGCCTTTTTGCAGATGAAACCGGCTTCGTCCTTCACCGGACGGGGCAGGCCCATCAGGGACGCAACGCGGTCGAGCGAACGGATCGTCTCGGGCAAGCTACGCTCGCCGGGACGCGAGTGGCCGGAATGACGCTGGAGTTTGCGCATCCGGTAGAACTTCTCGCGCTCGCGAAGCGGGATCGTGTTGCCCCGCGCGTCCTTGTTCGCGAGCGGAATCACGGTCGTGAGTCCGGACGCGCCAGCGACGTAGCTGCGCGGAGCCCCCGTGCGCGCGAGGCGGTCATTTTCTTCGACCGAATAGGCCGACCATTCGGGACCTTCATCGATCGCTCCCTCGCTGATCACGAGGCCGCACGAATCGCAGACAAGCTCGCCGCGCGCGTAGTCGCGCACGAGGTGCTCGCTCCCGCATTCAGGGCAGACCCGGTCCTCTTCCACGACCGGTTCCGCCGGCGTACTGCTCGGCATGACCAACCTTCCGGTGGGCTTCTGCTCTCAGGTCTCAATTCCGTTAATATAACGCGTTTATATTATACCTTGTCATCGCTCGCAGTAACAACGTTAGGAGCCACCTCTACAGAGGGAGTGGTCGGACCCCGCTAGGACGAAGGACGTCCTAACGGCCAGTGACGCTCGACCATCGGTGCCTCCGGGCTCCGATCGCACTCCGGAAACCGTGACCTCGAGGGGCCAGTAGGCCGAGGCAGACGGTGGTCGGTATCGGACGGTCCGAGCCGTTCGTATGTACGAACTCATTGGCAATATTAATGCTCCCCGGGCTCTGTCGGCACGGCGGCGCATTCAAATGGCGGAGTTCCGCGTCGAGAAAGACTTCTTGGGGGAGGTCAAAGTCCCAAAGGACGCATACTGGGGAGTCCAAACTCAACGAGCGATCGAAAACTTCCCAATCAGCGGAATCCGCTTCGGCCGGCGGTTCATCTACGCTCTCGGCCTGATCAAGATGGCGTGCGCCCAGACGAACATGGAGCTTGGATTGCTCGACAACAAAATCAGCAAGGCGATCGTCCAAGCGTGCCAAGAGGTGATGGACGGCAAACTGGACGGCCATTTCCCTCTGGACATCTTCCAGACCGGCAGCGGGACCTCGACGAACATGAATGCGAACGAGGTGATCGCGAATCGTTCGAACGAGATCCTGGGCCATCCGCTCGAGGATAAGGGCCCCGTCCATCCGAATGACCATGTGAACATGGGTCAGTCCTCGAACGACGTCATCCCGACGGCGATCCACGTCGCCGCCTTGTTGGAAATCGACCAGAGCCTGTTGCCGGCCCTGCGTGAGCTGGAGGACAGCCTCGCGAAGAAGGCAAAGGAATTCGATCCGATCGTCAAGGCCGGACGGACCCACCTGATGGACGCCACTCCGATCCGACTCGGCCAGGAGTTCTCCGGGTACCAGTCCCAAATCGATCACGGGATCCGGCGGGTGTCCGCCGCGAGGGCCGCGCTCGCCGAACTCGCGATCGGCGGGACCGCGGTCGGCACGGGGATTAACGCGCACCCAGACCTCCCGGGTCGCGTCGTCGAGAAGGTCAGCGCCGCGACCAACACGAAGTTCCGGGTCGCGGAGAACCATTTCGAGGCGCAGGCGGCCCGCGATGCGCTCGTCGAAGCGAGCGGCGCGATTCGCACCGTCGCGATTTCGATGATGAAGATCGCGAATGACTTGCGGTGGCTCGGATCCGGACCGCACACGGGCCTCCGCGAGCTGAACCTCCCCGCGGTCCAGCCCGGCTCCTCGATCATGCCGGGAAAGGTCAACCCGGTGATCCCCGAGGCCGTCATGCAGGTCGGCGTCACGGTCATCGGCAATGACGTTGCGATCGCGGTCGCCAACACCCATTCGAACCTCGATCTCTCGACGATGATGCCGGTGATGTCGCAACGGATCCAGCAGAACATCGAGCTCCTCGCGAACGTTGCCCGGGTCTTCGCGCACAAATGCGTCGATGGGATCACCGCGAACGTGGACATCCTCCAGCGCTACGCGGAATCGAGCCCCGCGATCGCGACGAAGCTGAACCCCATCATCGGGTACGAGAAGGCCGCGGAGATCGCGAAAGAGGCCGGGCTCACCGGGAAGACGGTCAAGCAGCTCGTCATCGAGAAGGGCATTTTGAGCGCCGAGGAAGCGGAGAAGGAAACCGCAGGCGGAGAAACTCGGCATCAAAGAGGGCTTCGCGGTGCTCGTCATCCATCCTCCGAAAGGATACCAGCGGCTCCTGCGTCGCCTCCCGAACCTCGTGACGATCCGCGAGGGGCGGGACGGCCGCATCGACATGATCCACGCGTTCGTTCGGACTCACGCAGACCTGGCCGCTCGGTTCCTGTCTTGGAAAGAAGCTCTCCCGCCAGATGGAAGCCTCTGGATCTCCTGGCCGAAACGGGCAGCCGGAGTCACGACCGACCTGACCGAGGATGTCGTACGCGCCGTCGCCTTGGCCCACGGCCTCGTCGACGTGAAGGTCTGTGCCGTGGATGAAACGTGGTCCGGACTGAAACTCGTATACCGCGCGAAGGACCGCAGATGAGGTCGGCCGCAAAGGTACATGCCCTCGCCCCTCGCTCCCGATAGCGGCCCCGAAGGGCCGGAGCGGAGACGCGTGACGTATCGCCGCGTGAAGGATCCCACCGAAGTCGTCGTCATCTTCAAGACCCATCTACGGGACGGAGCGGACTCGGAAGCGTACCGGAAGACATCCCGGCGCATGCACGAACTCGTCGAGCGGATTCCCGGATTCATTTCGATCAAGGCGTATACGGGCGAGGACGGCGAGGAGATCGATCTGGTCCGCTTCGCGAACGAGGAGGCATTGAAGGCGTGGAAGGAGCAGCCGGAACATCGCGAGGCGCAGCGCCGTGGCCGCGAGGAGTTCTACGATCACTACTCCGTCCAGGCCTGCAAGGTGGTACGCGACTACGAGTTTATCATCGACGACCTAGACCGAAGCCTCGAATCGGACCGCGACCGGGGCAAGCCGCAAGGTCTTTCATCTCGCTGACACATGCGCCGCCAAGGGAGGTGGTATGAACGCGACATGACGCGACGGAAGCCCTCCCGGGCAAGGCTTAGGCCGTTCCGCCTCGATGACGCCGGGGACCTGTGCCGCATATACCCGATGTTCTTCGTCGACAACGCGGTGAAGTACGGCAGCAGCCGGATCGTCGTGGCGGAGGCGGACGGCCACGCCGTCGGGTTCGTGATGTGGGGTCCTGCGTTGGAGCCTGCTTGGTTCGACCGCGGGGTGGAGCGCTGGGCGGAGCTGGATGAACTCCACGTCCATCCGAACTACCAGGGTCGGGGAATCGGGACGCGTCTCGTGCGCTCGGCGGCCCGAGAGGCACGCGCAGCGGGGTTCGCCGTAATGTATCTGGTCGCGGAGGCCTCGAACGCCCCCGCCCGGCGGGTCTATGAGAAGAACGGCTTCCGAGAACACAATCGAATCGTGCGGTACAAGCTCGAGCTTTGAGCTTCGAGAATCTCTCAGAGGCGCGCCGATCGGGAACAGCGGGAGCACTCCGTTCAAGAACCAACGAGTTTCTCCGTGTCGATCTGCGCCCGTTGCAGGCGACCCGAGTAGTCGACGTAGACCGTCTTCCAGTAGGTGAACTCCTCGAGCGCTGTCGTTCCCGCTTCCCGAGTGTCGGTCGGACCCGTCTCCTTCGTGCCGCCGAACGGCAGCTGGACCTCGGCCCCGATCGTCGGCGCATTCACGTACGTGATCCCGGCCTCGAGCTCGTGCATCGCGCGGAACGCCCACCGAAGGTCGTTCGTGTAGATCGACGAACTGAGTCCATACTTCACGGAGTTCGCGATCGCGACCGCGTCTTCGTAATCTTTCGCCTTGAGCAGGCTCAGTACAGGTCCGAAGATCTCTTCTTGGGCCAGGCGCTTCTTGCGGTCGACCGCGAAGACCGTCGGGGAGATGAAGAATCCGCGGTCGTACGCTCCGCCCTTCAACTTCCGTCCGCCCGTGAGGAGCTT
>VBMB01000123.1 GCA_005878525.1 Methanobacteriota archaeon | reverse complement strand
TGTAACCTGGCCCGCCCAACCCAACTGACCTGCTCTCCCACTTCCGGTCTAAGGACTATTGGGGCCTATCGTTGTCCCGGTGAGCTTCGGGGTCCATTCAATGACGGAAGATCATTCCGCCCGCTCGCAGGGGGCTGATCATGCGACGGACAACGCGTCGACTTCGAAGGAGAACGGAGACAGGGCCGGAGTCTACGACATCAAGCTACATACAAGTCCCGTTTCGCCGATCGCGAATCGGCCCACTCGGCTCCTTCTTGTCGTGACGAAGTTGGCCGCTCATGATCCAATCCGCGAGTTCGACTTGGTCCACGACCGACTCATGCATCTCATCGTCGTCTCGGAGGACCTCGCATTTTTCGATCACGTCCATCCGGAACTCGGGAATGGTGTCTTCCGACTCGCCTACCGGTTTCCGGAAGCCGGTCCGTACCGGCTCTGGGCCGACGCGAAGCCGAAAGGCGGCGGCCGAACCCTGGTCGCGTTCCGCCTGGAGATCGAGGGCGGGCCGATTCATCGACCCCTGGCTCTCGTTCCAGATCGGGAAAGGACGAAGGTCGTGATGGACGGACAATACCGCGTGACCCTCGCACCTCGGGGCGAAGTCGCGGCGGAAAAACCCGTCGTCCTAACGTTTTCGCTTGCCCGTGCAGACGGGAGTCCGGTGAGAGACCTCGAACCCCTCATGGCTGCAGGTGGCCATTGCGTCGTAATCCGACAGGACGCTCAGACATTCCTCCATGTCCATCCCACCCGGGAGGTCGATCCATCCTGGCGGGGCGGGCCGGACGTGGCCTTTGAGACGACGTTCCCCACTCCCGGCTTGTACAAGGTCTGGGGCCAGTTCCTCCGCGCCGGCCTGGTTGTCACAGCCGCCTTCGTGCTCGACGTGGTTCGACGTGAACAGTCACACGGCCTTACGCCTCATGAGGAGCGCGTTCGTCACCACGATCACGCTTGAGGCGGCCATGAAGAGCGCCCCCCACTCGGGTCGTAGGACGATTCCCACCGGCACTCCGACGCCCGCGGCAAGCGGCAGAGCGAACGCGTTATAGCCGGTCGCCCAGATGAGGTTCTGTCTCATCTTCCTCGACGTGAGCCGGCTCAATCGGATCAGGCGAACGACGTCCCTCGGATCGTTCCGGACGAGGACGATATCCGCGGACTCCATCGCCACGTCCGTCCCCGCACCGATCGCGATGCCGACGTCCGCTTGGACGAGGGCCGGCGCGTCGTTCACGCCGTCCCCGACCATGGCGACCCGCTGCCCCCGCTTCTGCAGCCGCTCGACCGCGGCGGCCTTGTCGCCGGGCAAGACTTCCGCGAAGAACGTGTCGAGGCCGAGCTGACCGGCGACGTAAGCGGCCGTGGCCCGGTTGTCCCCCGTCAGCATCGCGACGCCGAGTCCCATCGTCTTGAGACCGGCGACGGCCTCACGCGATTCGTCCCGGATGAGGTCGGCGAGTGCGATGACGCCAGCCAGGCGGTCGTCGATGACCGCGTGGACGGTCGTCTTTCCCTGGGCCGCGAGGCGATCCGCTTCCGCGGGCGGTTCGAGGCCGAGGTCCTTGAGCAAAGCGCGATTCCCGAGGACGACCGAGTGTCTTTCCGCCTTCGCGCGGGCGCCTTTCCCGGGGAGGGCAGTGAAGTCGACGACCTCGGGCAGAGCGAGCCCCCGAGATTCCGTGTGAGCCACGATCGCCTTCGCGATGACGTGCTCCGAGTTCCGCTCCACGCCGGCGGCGAGCCGGAGCATGTCGGCCTCCGACCAGGAGCCGAACGGGATGACATCGGTGACGCCGAACCGGCCCGTCGTCAAGGTGCCCGTCTTGTCAAAGAGGACGATGTCCAGATCCTTAGCGGCCTCGAGGCCGTCCGCGTTGCGGATCAGGAGCCCTCGCTGCGCACCCATCGTCGTCGAGATCACGGTGACCGTGGGGATGGCGAGGCCGAGGGCGTGCGGGCACGCGATCACGAACACCGTGATCATCAGCGTGAGCGCGAAGAGGCTATCCGCCCTCGCTACGCCGAACCAATATGCGAACGTCACGACGCCGAGGCTCACGGCGATCAACGTGAGGGCCGTCGCCGCGCGGTCCGCGAGGCGTTGCACTCGCGGCTTGGATTCCTGCGCTTCGCGTACGAGGTTCACAATCTGAGCGAGGGCCGTCTCCTCGCCCGTCCTCGTGACGCGCACGCGGAGCACGCCTTCCCCGTTGATCGTCCCGCCAAGGACATTGGCTCCAGGACCTTTCGACACGGGTTTCGATTCCCCGGTGACGAGGGCCTCGTTCACAGAACTCGCACCTTCCAGCACGACGCCATCGATTGGAATCTTCTCGCCGGGTCGCACGAGGACGACGTCGCCGACGACCAGGTGGGCCGTCTCGACTTCCTCGATCGAGCCGTCGGCCCGCAGGCGGTTCGCGGACGGCGGGATGAACCTCACGAGTTCCCGCAACGCTCCGGAGGCGCCGCGGACGGAGCGCATCTCCATCCAGTGCCCGAAGAGGAGGAACAGCACAAGGGTCGAGACCTCCCAGTAGAAGTCCGAAGCCGCGAATAGGAAGGTCGCGCCCACGCTGTACAGGTAGCCCGAGAGGACCGCGAGGCTCACGAGGACGTCCATGTCGGCCGTACGGGCACGGAGCGCGGTCGCAGCGCCCCGGTAGAACGGAACGCCGCCGTACAGGACGATGATCGAGGCAAGGATCACGAGGACGAGGTTGAGTCCGGGGAGATCCGGAAGACGGTAACCGGCCCAGAACTGGATCGTCGGCGAGAGGATCAGGACGGGAATCGCGAGGCCGAGGACGGCGAGGAACCGCCGACGCATCTCCTCCTCCATCATCGCGTGGTGGTCGTGCTCCGCGGGCCGGCCAGTCGCGTGGGCCCGGTGCTCCGCCTCGGCCATCTGCACCGTCGAGGGGCGCGCACCGCACTCGACGCCGAGTTCTCGGAGGCGTTGCACAACCGCCTCAGATGACCCCTCAGGGGCTAGAGTGACCGTGACCGTGCCCATCATCGGATTCAGGGAGGCCGCGCGAACGCCAGGTACGTCGAGAAGGCGGGCCTCGACGCGGTCGCTGCAGTCGGGCGGTAGGAAGTCGCGAATCTGGAGGACGAGTTTGCCCTCCTCGGATCGCGCGGTCGTTGGCTTGTGCTCCGCGTGGCCGTGATGTTCCATGCAACCTGCCGAAGCTGGGCAAAGGGCCGACAGCCCATGAAACCGATGGGGCGTATCGATCCCAGATGGCCAGTCCATCGAGGGACCAGCCCCAATCACATCCGTCCGAAACTTGACGATTCATCGAAAAGGTCACACGAATCGGAACTGACCCGAACAGGCCGCCTTGCACATGTCGGTAGAAACTTTCCACTGGCATATCTCTTGATGGGCTTGCCTGATTTGCTGGCCAATGGACCGACTTCCCGCCGGGAGCACTCATCTGGGGGAGGACTGGGCTGGTAGCAGTTCTCCCGCTCGCTTTCAAAATCTTTCATGGACCACGTCGGCTTCTGGGTGCACTGACGCATTGCCATGCAGAACGTCTCTGGCTTCAGAGGGCCTTCGCCGTTTCATTATGTCAACGAAGACTGAACGTACTTAACCTCTGTAGGATAGTTACAAATCGTGGCTAGTGGAAGTCAGCCGTTAAAGCTCTCAGCGGGTGACGCGACAATCCGACGAAAAGCCCACAGTCCATATCACCGCGGGTTCGCTATCCTCCTTGGCGTGCTCGCTGTGGGCCTCTTCTTCGTCGTTACAGGGGCTGCGGAACCGAGTTTTCTGTTGGGGGTTTTCGTTATTGATGTCCTCTCCTTCTCGGCGTTTCTGATTAACCGTGCTGGGGTGATTGCCAAAGCGGAGAGGGCGAAGGGCTTGATTCTCTGGGAAAAGAGGTCCTTCTGGTTGCTCAATCTGGCTTGGGCCATTCTAACCGGGTTGGTCGTCGGAATCACCGCGCTCGTGTCGCTCATCCAAGCGATGGAATTGGCCGTCGGGATTGGTGTGCTTCCACTTGCGGTCCTCGTGATGGCCTACGTGGAACGGACGACGCGAAACCGCAAGAGGTCTAGATCCTGAAGTGATTGATAGTCGCTGCCCGGATTGCGGCCTCGCTAATGCCCAGGGGTTTGCGACCCGCCGGGAGCATCCCAACACTGGTCGTGACGTCGATGACCAAAACCCTATACGCCGCCGAAGCCGTAACGAGGCGCGCCAATGGCAAGGTTGAGAACTCCTTCATGGTCCGCGATGAAGGTCAAGTAAGATGAAAGAACTCAAGACGACAAACCAAAAAGTCTCGCCTTTGAAACCCGGCACCAAGGCGCCGAACTTCACCCTCAAGACAACCCCGGATCAGCATGTCTCTCTCCGAGATTTTCTCGGTAGGCCTGTGGTGCTTTGCTTCTATCCCGCGGATTGGAGCCCCGTCTGCAGCGACCAACTGGGACTCTATGCGCAGCTGATGTCTGAATTCAGGAAGTTCGATGCTGAACTGCTCGGAGTCTCCGTGGACGGCGTCTGGAGTCATCTGGCGTTTTCAAAGGATCGCAACCTGAACTTTCCCCTTCTCTCCGACTTCGACCCCAAGGGGGCCATCTCCCGAACGTACGGGGTCTTCACCGAACGCAACGGCGAATCCGCGCGGGCGCTCTTCGTGATTGATCCGAAGGGGATCATCCGGTGGACCGGCTGAAGCGAGTGATCAGTACGACCTCGGGTTACCAACCGCCGAGACTGACCCTACCCGTCGGACAGCGGGACCACATTGAAGGGCCGCCCGATGCCCGAATGGTGCTCGTCGAGTACGGGGACTACCAGTGTCCCTACTGCGGGGCGGCCTACCCGATCGTGAAGAAGGTCCAGAAGGAACTTGGAACAAAGCTGCGGTTCATTTTCAGAAACTTCCCCATTACTACCTCCCACCCGCAAGCGGAGTGGGCCGCGGAAACGGCCGAGGCGGCGGCCGCCCAGGGGAGGTTCTGGGAGATGCATGATTTTCTCTACGAGAACCAAGCATCCCTATCCGACCATGGATTCTTCGCCAACTATGCGAAGAAACTCAAGCTGGACGTGAAGAGGCTAGAGCAAGAGGTTGCTCAGCATGTCCATCTGGGGAGAGTTCGAGAAGACTTCATGGGTGGCGTCAAGAGCGGTGTGAACGGGACGCCGACGTTCTTCATTGGTGGCGCGAGATACGATGGTTATCCCGGATTTGGTCCTTTGATCGCGGCGCTCGAAGAGGCCGAGAAGGGCTGACTGCAGCCGCCCTGCATAGATAGATCGTGTCACTCGGGCGCCCGCTGGGAGCACTTGCGCATTGCAAAGCCATAAATCCAGCCCTCACGTGGTACTGGCTATGCCCATGATTGACGTCTATGCGCCGGCAAACCTCTTCCCGGCAGGGACCGACGGCGTGCTTGGCAAGGAGCTCACCATGGCCGTTCTCCGCGCTGAGGGTGTGACAAGCCCTGGACCGTTCCACCTGAACAACACCGCTGCGTTCATCCACCGAATGGACCCGCACGCGGTTCACACCGCCGCGACCGACTCCGCCCGCACGGTGCGCGTCCAGGTGATCACGCCTCCCGCGGCGTTGACCCGCGAGGGGCAGAGGCGACTCGTCAAAGAGGTCACGGAGATTGTGACCGAGGGCGGTTGGGGGCTCGCAGGCACGGCCTTTGGCCGCGAGGAGTTCGCGGCGCTCGCCGCCAAAGCCGCTGCGGCGCGCGCGAAGTAAGGGGTCCTGCCCCGGAGGGGAGTCCTGCATGTTAGGGCCCGCTTCGAAGTGGCTCACGGATGCGCGGTTGCGCGCTTCGCTCCTCGAGTTGAGCTCGTGATTCCGGTCGAGTGGACCGGGGGAACGGGAGCCGCTTAGCGGGCGGTCGATCCGCCGTCAACGGATAGGGCTGCGCCCGTCATGAAGGACGACTCGTCGCTCGCGAGGAACAGGATGGACCGCGCGATTTCATCCGGATCAGCAGCGCGCCCCATCGGGATTCGAGCGGATAGTCGCCGATAGTACTCGCCGAAGCGGAGACCCAATCGGCGGGCGTCCGCTTCCATCATCGGGGTGCGGACCTCCCCCGGACAGATCGCGTTGACCCGGATTCCATCGCGCGCATGTTCGAGGGCCATGCACTTCGTCATCAACAGGAGCCCGGCTTTCGACGCGCCGTAGACGGCGGAACCCGGGGCCCCCAGGAACGCCGAATCCGACGCGACGTTCACGATGACCCCACGCCGTCGCTTCACCATGCCCGGGAGTGCGTACTTCGAACAGAGGAAGGTGCCCTTCAGGTTGATGTCCATCACCCGGTCGTATTCCGCCTCCGTGAAGGCCTCGAGGTCCTTCTCAATCCAGATGCCCGCGTTGTTCACGAGCACATCGATCGGCCCGAGCCTTCGTTCCGTTTCAAGGACGAACCGTTGGGCGTCCGTCGCCTTCGACACGTCGCCGCGAATCGGCAGCACATCGCCGAACGTTCGCAGGCTCCGGGTCGCCGCCCGGAGACGAGGAAGGTTCCGTGCCGATATCGCCACCTTCGCGCCTTCGCTGAGGAAGGCTTTTGCGGTCGCTAGTCCAATGCCCGATGACCCGCCCGTGACGAAGACGACCTGCTTCCCGAACCGCATGGGCGCGGGAATCGTTGGCGGGAATATAGGCTTCCGCAGACGCCTCGTGACTGCGTGACTCTCCGCCAGCTAGGGCGGGTGCGGGCCTGTGCGCAGCACCCGAGGTTTCGAGACCGCCAAAATCTGCCGAAGAAGTCTGCACGGTAGTCGTAACGTTCGCGACGAATGTAGCTCCTGCGCACACTGTCAGGCGTCTATTCCCCGGTGCCCGGAACCGGCCGCAAGTACGGCTTTAAGCCCAATCGTAGAGACTTTCCACTGGCATATCCCTTGATGGCCTTGCCAGGTTTGCTTACCGAATAGGCCGACTTCCCGCCGGGAGCTACTATTTTGAAAAACGCCGCATCATTCGCTGCACGTGCGAAATGCTTCCGACACCCAGTTAGCCGACTTCGGTTGCCTACCTACTCGCTTGACGTGCGGAGCACGCGCCGTCTTTCCCTGCGCAGTCCAGCCGCCCAGGGCTCGGCTACATGGCGCAGCAACTGAGCTTGTCCACATCCTCGAAGAATGAGAGGGCCGCGAGCTTAGTCGCCTCGCTATGGGTTGGGAACACATGGACGGTGTCGATGATGTCCTCGAGGGTCAAGCCGTGCTTCACCGCGAGGACGCCTTCATGGATCATGTCGGGCGCCAGAGAGGCCAGAATATGCACCCCGAGGATCTTGTGGCTCTTCGCCTCCGCGACGATCTTGACGAGGCCACGAGTGTCCTCGACGATGATCGGCTTCGGGACCTGCTTCAACAAGATTGTGTTGCACTCGCATCGGATTTGGCCGTCCGCGTTTGCCTGGGCGTCGGTAGCACCCACAGATGCGACAGCGGGGTTTGTGAACACGGCGTGAGGCACCGCTCGGTAGTCCATCTTCAGGCCGCGATCGGCCAAGGCGTTCTCCGCCGCGATGTATCCTTCTTTCGCCGCGGCGGTCTCGAGCATCGGTTTTCCGATCACGTCGCCCGCTGCGAATATATGCGGCGCGGTCGTACGCATTTCGGAGTCTACCTTCACTCCGCGATCCTCCTTCGCCTCGACACGCGCCGACGGGAGGTTAAGCCCCGCAGTGTTCGGCGTGCGCCCCGTGGCCAGGAGGAGCTCGTCCCCCTCGAAGGTTCGTTTCCGGGCGCCGACGCGAGCGACCACAACTTTCCGGCCGTTTCGTTGTTCGGCAGAGAGGAGCTCCGCGCCGGTGTGAATCTCAATTCCGTCCTCCTTCAGATACTGTTGCAAGTATTGGGAGATTTCCGGTTCCTCCTCCGGCACGATCCGACCGCTGCGTTGCAACACGGTCACCTGCGTCCCGAGGTGCTGGTACATCTGGGCGAACTCTAGGCCAAGGGCGCGGCCGCCGAGGACGATCATGGAATCGGGTCGCTCCTTCAGGGACAAGGCCTCCACGTTCGTGATGTAGTCCACCTTGTCGATTCCCGGAACCGGGGGGATCGTGGGCGAGGAACCGGTGCCGATTACGAATTTGTCTCCCTCGTACCGCTCCGCGCCCACCTTGACTTCATGGGGAGAGACAAAAGCGGCTTGGCCCCGCACGTAATCCACGTCCTTTAGGGACGCGAGTACATCCGCGTACTTCGCCTTGCGGAGATCGGCAACCAAACGGTCCTTCGAGCGAATCACAGCTCGGAATTCCGCGGACCATCCGTCCTCGAGATGGAGTCCCGGGAACGGACGGTTCGCCACGCGAAAGAACTGATCCCCGACGGCAAGGAGGCGTTTGCTCGGCACGCAGCCCACGTTCACGCACGTCCCGCCAATGGTACCGCCATCGATCATCAACGTTTCCGCTCCGTTGCGGTCCGCGCGGATCGCCGCGCTGAAGGCCGCTGCTCCGCCGCCGAGAATGATCAGGACGTGTCGCTTCGCCATCCGTTCCACCTTTCCCTCCTCGCTTTCAAACCCATCGGGGCGGAGTCATCGAGGCGATTCGCCAACCGAGCGGGACTCCCGGGAATCTTTGGGCTTCCCCGCAGCCACGACCACGCTCTCCGCCCCGAACGTTTTCGTGATTCGCCTCGTGCTCTCCGAGGCTGACTTCGCAAAGTAGTCGAGCCGCTTCAGAACTCGGACGTCGGAGAACCCGGCCGACTTGATCGTCTCCAGGTACTCCGTCTCCACCGCCGCCCCGCCAATGCAGTCTGCCCACAGCTGCGGGTTCAGCCCGCACACGGTGCCCACATCCTCCTGCACGACAATGTCCGCGAGCTGGAGGCGCCCGCCCGGCCGGAGGACACGGTGAATCTCCGCGAACGCCGCGACCTTGTCCGGCACGAGGTTCAGGACACCGTTGCTCGTGACGACATCGACGCTCGAGTCGGGGAGAGGGATCTGCGTGGCGTCCCCCGCTAGAATTTCGATGTTCTTCGCGCCGATCCGCTCGATGTTCCCGCGCGCCTTCGCGATCATCGCGGGCGTGATGTCGAGCCCGTAGACCTTGCCCGACGGACCGGTCTTGAGGGACGCGAACAGCACGTCCGTCCCGGAGCCGGACCCGATGTCGAGCACGGTCTCGCCCGGGTGAATCGCGTTGGCGGCGTGCGGATAGCCGACGCCTGCGAAGGATTCTGTCGCCGTCGGCGGAAGCTTCCGCAGGTCCTCTTCCGGATAGCCGACGTACCGGAGCGCCTCCAGACCGAGCGGGAAGTGGTACCCCTTGTCGGGCCGCGTCGCGACCTCCGTGTAGAGCGACTGCACCGCCTTCGTGATGATCGGCTTGAGGTCGGAGACCGTCTCGACCTGGACTTCGGGCGGCACGTGCGAGATCTTCACGATTTCAAGAGGCAGCTTGTCCGCCTTCGTTCCCTTCCACTGCCAGGCTTCGATTCCTTCGAAGTCGTGGTGGGTCAAGAACCCGGCTCGCTCCAACTGGGATAGCCGTATTTCGGCGTCTTCCACCCCAATCCGGAAGACGGATGCGATTTCGTTCGCGGTCGTCACGTCCCTGTGGTGCTCCAAGTACTCCAAGATGTCCGCAGGACTCCGCTTCGGGAGCCCGGGGGCGAGCTTGTCCACAATGTCCTCGAACGGTTTCGAGGTGAACGTCGCGCCCTTCATTTCAGCCTGTCCTTGACGGTTCCGGATGAGGAGGGCGTCGAAGTTCGCGTGGGCCCGTGCCATCTCCTCCCGGTCCCGCTCGAACGCGTCCTCCACCGCGTCCGAGTGCGTGTCCTTTCGAAGGCGTTCTTTGTCGAGCCCAACCTCCGCGCCCAATTTCACGAGGGTCTCATCCGTGGCGGGCAGACATTCGAGCCCGAACGCTTCCATCATCCGTCGGAAGTACTTCGCCGCGAGTTCCCTGGATTGTAGCTCCGCCGCCTTGAACGCTCGGCACGCGGGGAACGAACTCTCGACCTTGCTCCGAAAGTAGTAATCGGGCCGCACGGGCATGTTCATGAGCGCGACGGATTCGAGGATCCAGTCAGCCGTGCCCCGCTCGTCGACCCCGTTCTCCCGCATCCATTCCGCTAAAGTCTCGAACTCACCGCCCATCTTGTACGTGACCTTCACGTTGTCCCCGTACACCTCCCGCAGGCGTTGCAGAATCGGCTCCAGGCCCCACGACCACCAGCACCACGGGTCTGCGAAGTGGACGATCTCGATCGGCACGTCTTCTCTCGACACTCTGTCCCCCGCGCCCGCATCCGAGGGCCTTGACTTAAGTCTTCCCGGACGACGTCGCGACGACTCCGTGGCGGTCCGCATCACACGAATCGCGGCGCATTTCTTGAACACCTCCATCGGGGCGTTGACAATCGGTAGGCCGACTGTCCCCGCCCGAAGGACGCGACGACTCCCTTGAGATGGGTAGATCGTCCGAGGGACAGGTGCATCCAACAGCGGAGGGCCTCTCGGCTGCTTCTCGCCGAGGCTTTTTGTGCCACCGGCGAATTCGGCACTCGTGCTCTTCCGAGTGACGAAGTGGTTTCGAGCCTCTCTTCCGGATGTCTACGCCTGGTGCACGGAATTTCGGGACAGTGACCCCGATTTGAGCCGAGTCCGGCTGCGCACACGCAGGGTGGTCAGTCGGGAGGGAGACCGGATCGAGATGGAAGAGTCCGGAATCATGGCGTTCCCGTTCGTCGCGCGGTTCCATGTACGCCTGCGGCCGCCCGACGGTTGGGAGGCCGACGCTCGCTCGAACATGGGGTACACGCACAATACGTACCGTTTGTTCGCGGACACGGAAGGTACTCGGCTCGAAATGACGTTCGATGTCCACCTGACGGGGCCATACCGCTTGTTCGCCCCCTTCGCGAGAGGGTTCATCGTCCGGAAGACCTCGCGGGAGTGGGACGATTACGTGGTTGCAATGCAATCGGGTCGATAGTTCCAAGCCGGAATCCCTCGCTGTCGCGACTCCTCCAGAGG
>VBMB01000122.1 GCA_005878525.1 Methanobacteriota archaeon | reverse complement strand
GGAAGGGGAACAGGGTCGGGAACTCCAAGCTGTTCACCCGGATCCCGCGTGCCTCGACGCTCTGGATTGCCTCGTGGGCCGCGCCCCAGGTGGACCCCCAGTGGATCAGGGTGAGGTCCGCGTCCTCCGGCCCCCACAGCTCGGGCGGTGGCGTGTCCGTCCGAAGCCCGTCGAGCTTCCGCATCCGCTTCTCGTGCATCCGGTTGCGCTCTGCGACGTATTCCGGAATTCCCGCGAGGACGTCGGAGATGAGCTCGCTATTCTCCATGTGCTCGTCCGTTGCCGCGACGAACTGATATCCCTTCATGCCAGGAATCGCCCGAGGACTCACGCCGCTCTCCGTGAGGAGGTATCGCTTGAAGTCCTTCACCTCCCCGCCGTTGGCGGCCGACATGCCGCGCACGATCGGCACGTTGAAGTCCGGCTTCTCGACGGTCCGGTAGCCCTCACCCAGGTAGAGGTCGGAAATCAGGATGATCGGTGTCTGGTAGATTTCCGCGAGGTTGAACGCCTGCGCGGTGTGACGGAAACACTCTTCGGGATTGCGAGGGGCCAGGATCGCTCGAGGCCAATCCCCCTGACCCGCGCCGAGCGCCAAGTTGAGATCGCCCTGTTCGGTCTTCGTCGGCAGCCCGGTCGAGGGGCCGCTCCGTTGCACCAGGATCGCGACGAGCGGCGTCTCGGTCATCCCGGCTTGGCCGATCGCCTCGACCATCAGGGAGAAGCCGCCGCCCGACGTCGCGGTCATCGAGCGAACGCCGGCGAAGCCCGCGCCGACGGCCATGTTCATCGCGGCGAGCTCGTCCTCGACCTGCTTGACGACGACGCCGTGCGGAGGGCCATGCGATGCCATCCAGTGGAGGATCGAAGAGGCCGGCGTCATCGGATATTGCGCGAGGAACTTCACGCCCGCCGCGAGGGCGCCGAGACAGATCGCTTCGTTCCCGGTCATCAGGTACTTCGGCTCGTTCGGATACGCCAGTCCGAGGTTCAGGGAACCACCCATCTCCTCGACCGCGGTCGCGCCGAGCTTCGCCGCGGCGATGTTCTGCTGCACGATCTCCGGCTTCTTGTCCCCCCAGATGTCTTTGAAGGCGCTCTCCACGTGCCGGAAGTCGAGATCGAACAGACGGACGGCCGCGCCCAGGGCAACCGTGTTCCGCATCAACGCGTTCGGCGAGAGGCTCTGTGCCTTCTTGCGGAGGGGGATCCCCAAGAGGCGCACGTTGCCGCGGACCTTCTTCGGGTCCGGCTTCGTGCCGTCGACGTCGTAGACGATCGCCCCCCCTTCGGTGACCTGCCCCTGGTGGACGTCCATCGTCTGCTGGTTCAGGCACACGACGACGTCCGGGTCGACGCCATGGGACAGGACCGGATCGAGACCTCCCCGGATCTGGGTCCAGACATGGCCGCCGCGGATCACACTCTGATACGACGAATACGTCCACGTGTGCATCCCGCTCCGCGCACTGATCTTCGCGAAGCTCTCCGCGGTCGACGAGACGCCGTCTCCAGCGGCGCCGCCTATGCGAAAGACAAGGTCTCTCTTGGCCATTCGGAATCCCACCGTGTGGGCCGAAGTGTGTCTCGGGTTCTCCCCATCAACACCGTCCGAATTTAATATACTCTTGCATGCATAGAACCCGGAGGACGCCGAGTCCCCCGGCACAATCCTTTTGGTCGTCGGGTCGTTCCCGAGGCGAACGACGTGCGAGCGGTCCCCGATCTGCCGAAGCACCCGAAGCCCCTTGGGCCGTACTCCCACTGCGTCGTCGCGAACGGTTTCGTCTTCATTTCCGCGCAGGCGCCGATTGCTCCCGGTGCAAAAGCGGGCGAGTGGGCCGCGCCCGATGTCGCGGGCCAGACGAGACAATCGTTGAAGAACATCGCGTCGATCCTCGAAGAACTCGGGCTGACGATGGCCTCCGTGGTCAAGACCACGGTGTTCCTCACCGACCCGGCGGACTTCCAGGTCATGAATGAGGCGTACAAGGAGTTCTTTCCGGAAGAACCGCCGGCGCGGTCCCCCGCGAAACTCGGGATTGCGAACTCGGGCCTGAAGGTCGCCATCGAAGCCATCGCGGTGTACGAGCCGAAGCAGGAGGAGTGAGTTCCCGGTCACCGGGTGCCGGATCGCGGCGCTACCCGGCAGACCTTGGGGCCATTGCAGCTGGGGCCGACGCGTCCAATCGGAACAGCAAGCACTTCACCTCTCTCCCGTCCGGCGAGGGATACATCTCCGGTTCGATGGCCTCGTGGAGTCGGACGGAGGTTGCACCGTCCGCCACGTCGATTGCCTGGATGCTCTTCAAGCTCCGGACATCTTCCTTCTCGAGGTCGACAAGCTCCTGGATCTTCTGCACCTCCGTTGTCCCCTGGATGATGATGGTTCGGTCTCCCTCCACGGTCAGACGGACGCCGTCACCGAAAGTGCCGTAGTACTTGCCGCCGACGAGAAACTCGAGGTCTTCCGCGACCTCTTCCGGACTCCAACCGCACACCTCGAAGGCCACCGGACACCGGGGATGGAATCGACACGCAAGCGGCGGACTGATCAGGTTGGGCGGGTCGCCCCTCAGGATCGACCGCGTCCGGGTCTCGCCGATCACCGGGACCGAGGACATCAGCGCTTTCGTGTACGGATGCTGCGGATCTCTCAGCACTTTGCCCTTGGCGCCCCACTCCATGATCTTGCCCGCATACATGACGTACACATACTCGGCGAGGTACGCGACGACGGCGATGTTGTGCGTGATGAGGAGCATGCTCATGCCGTACTTCTCGCGGAGCCCCCGGAGCAGGTTCAGGATTTGTGCTTGGACGGACACGTCCAGTGCAGAGGTTGGTTCGTCGAGGATCAGCAATTTCGGATTCGTCGAGATGGCACGGGCGATCGCGACCCGCTGACGTTGACCGCCTGAGAGCTCGTGCGGATATCGGTCCTCGAAGAACTCAGGGAGGCCCACCTCACCAAGGAGTTCCCGCGCACGGATGTCGGCCTCCGCGCGCGTGCAGAACCGCGTGGAAATCATCGGCTCCCCTATGATCGTAGAAAGCTTCATCCTCGGATTCAGGGAAGAGTACGGATCTTGGAACACGATGTTCACGAGCCGGCGTACCGCGCGGAGTTCGGACGTCGACCGGCGAAGGAGTGAAAACCGGTCGGCGATGGCGTCGACGCGCTCCGTTGCCCCCGCGGCTCGCGCCTTCTCGTACTCGGCGAGCTCCGAGTCCGGGACGTCGAAGAGGACCTCCCCGTCCGTCGGGTTCAGCAGCCGGATGAGGCAGCGCCCGACCGTGCTCTTGCCGGATCCGCTCTCTCCAACGAGGCCGACGACCTGTTCGTTCTGGATCTTGAGACCGACATCGTCCACGGCCTTCAGCGAGGTCGTGGCTCGAAACGCTCCCCGGACGGGGAAGAACTTGCTGAGTCCGTACGCCGCGATCATCATGCTACTTCCCCTCGTAGAGCCAGCAGGCGACCAGCTGATCATCCCCCTGCCGGAAGTCGATCGGCACGACACTGTTGCACTTTTCAAAAGCGAAGGGACATCGGGGGTGGAAGGCGCACCCGCCCGGCGGGGCGCGCATGTCCGGTACCTCCCCTTTGATTCCTTCGACCGATTTCCCCTCCAGGGTCGGAATCGCGGAGATGAGCATCTGCGTATACGGATGCAGGGGATGGTGGAGAATCTCGGCCGTCGGAGCGACCTCCACGATGCGGCCCGCGTACATGATCGCGATTCGGTCCGAGACCTCCGCCAGCACGGCCAGGTCATGGGAAATCACGATGAAGGATGCGCTCACCGAGGTCCGAATCTGCTTGACGAGCTCGAGGATCTGCGCTTGGACCGTCACGTCCACGGCGCTGGTCGGCTCGTCCATGATGACGATTTCCGGGTTGTTCGCCAAGGCGATCGCAATCACGACCCGTTGGCGCATCCCTCCCGAAAGTTCATGAGGGAACATTTTCACGACCCGCTCCGCGTGGTGGATGCCCAGGGAGGTCAGGAGCTCCCGCGCCTTGCGGGATCCTTCCTTCAGGAGGATGCGACGGACGAGCTTCGAAAGCACCGGGACGCGGGCGAATTGGGGGGGGATCGACCCGCTCTTCGCCACAGTCTCAATAATTTTCCGTTCCCACGGCTTCATCGATTGCCCGGCAAGCGAGCGAATCGCCTTCTCCTTCCGCGAAATGTGGACATCCTCACGCCTCCAGACGAACAGGACTTGCTCCTCGAGTCCAACGAGATCATGGTCCGCCGCAAATTTTCTCAAGGCCGCCTCGCCGCCTTGCGTCGCTCCCAGGAGAGTCAGGACCTCCCGCATGATCTGAGGGGTCGTTTTCGATCGCGCAAGCACGCGCCGCGCCAACAACGCCGGGTCGTGCACATAGACCGTTTCAGCCACCTGGAATCCAATGGATAGAACGGGGTTCAGGCTCGTCATGGGCTCCTGGAACACCATAGAAATGCGCCTACCGCGAATTCGGGCCAATGCCTTCCCGACGCGGCGCAGAATCCGCTCGTGTTCTTTCGGTTTGAACCGATCGCCGACGCGTTCGGCATACTCCCGCGGGAGGTTCACGAGGTCCTTGTTGTCGAAGATGACTTGGCCTCGCGGGATCGACGCATTCCGCGGGAGAAGCGACATGACCGCGAGCCCCATCGTGGTCTTCCCGCAGCCGCTTTCACCAGCGATGCCAAGGACCTCGCCGCGCCGGAGCCCAAGGTCGACGCCATTCAGCGCCTTGTAGACTCCCCGGCGCGTGTGGAACTGGACGTGAAGGTCGCGAATGGCGAGGGCATCCGACACGCTAGCTCCGTCTCCGCGGGTCGATGACGTCGCGGAGGCCGTCCCCCATCAGGTTCACGGCCAGCGCAAACAGAGTGATGACGGCTCCCGGCACGATGACCGTCCACCAATAGCCCAAGGGAGCCAGGTCCAACCCGATGTTCGCGATGACCCCGAGTTCGGGGACGAGGGCATTGCTCGGGAGGAAGCCGATGAACGCGAGCGTCGAAAAGATCAGGATGACCGTCCCCACATCGAGGGAGATCTGGACGAGGACGGGCGGGAGGACGTTCGGCAAGATATGCCGGAACATGATCTTGAGGCGTCCGGACCCCGAGGCCCGTGCGCTCTCAATGAACGTCGCCTCCTTCGTGGTCAGGGTCAGGCTCCGACCATACCGGGCGTACAGCGGCCACCAGATGATAATCAGGGCGAGGGCCATGTTGAGGAGGGTCCGGCCGATCACGAATCCAACGGCGAGGGCGAGAATGAGAAAGGGAACCGAGAAGAAGACGTCCGTAATCCGCATCATGGCTTCGTCTAGCCATTTGCCGGCGTAGCCCGAAACGACTCCGATCAGCGTTCCGATCGCTGCACCGACGAAGACGATGAAGAAGGAAATCGCGATATCGATCCGGATCGCTTTCATCACCAGCTGCAACAAGTCGAGACAGCCGATCCCTGAGAGCCCATACTGGATCGTGCCAAAGGGGTGAGCGATCGATGGAGGCTCGGGCGCCGTGCCTACGCACTCCGGATTGGTCCGAGCCCCGCGACCGCAGTCTTGTTGGCGAAGAAGACCCTCCCGGACAGCTTCAGCTCATCAAACCGGATGTTTCGCCCGATAGCCGTGACCGTCGCCATGGTTTCTCACTCGTAGCGGATTCGTGGATCGAGGAACGCGTACAGCACGTCCAAGAGCAGCGTCGTGGCCACGAGGATGAGTCCGAACACAAAGGTCGAACCCATCACGACGCCGACGTCGCCGTTCAGGAACGCAACGGTGGTCCACCATCCGATGCCCTTGAAAGTGAAGATGTACTCGATCACGACCGCGCCGCCGAATAACCCGGACACGAGGTATCCGTACGACGTCACCGTCGGGAGCAAGGCGTTCTTCTTTGCGTGAAAGTTGTGGACCAACCGCTCCGGGACACCCTTCGCGCGAGCCAAGCGGACGTAGTCCTGCTCGAGCACCTCGAGCATCGAAGCGCGAAGGATCCGGATGATGCCGGCCAACAGGGCGAGAGTGAGAGCGAGGGCGGGCAGGATCACGTGGAGGAGCGAGTTCCACGCAACGGTCCAGTCGCCATGGAGGAAGGCGTCGATCGCAAGGATGTGCGTCGGATAGGAGACGGCGGTCGTGTGATCGAACCACGCGTCCGGAATCGTCGGGAGCAAGATGGGATCAACGTTCCCCTGGTCCGGAAAGAGCCGCCAGGTCGTCCCCAGTGTGAGGAAGATGGCAAAGCCGATCAGGAAAACCGGCATCGAGTACAAGGTAAAGGTCACAATGCGGACGCTTTGGTCGAGGATGGAGTCCCGGCGGGCGGCGGAATACACGCCGATCGGAATCGAGATCATCCACGTGAGGAACGAGGCGACGATCGTCAACATGATCGTGTTCGGCATGAACCAGACGAAGCCTGTCGCCACCGGTTGCCCGAGCGTCGTCGAGGTGCCCATGTCTCCTTGAAAAATCGCCGCGAGCCAATAGA
>VBMB01000051.1 GCA_005878525.1 Methanobacteriota archaeon | reverse complement strand
ACGCCGGATCTCGAAATCCGTCGGCCTCAATCCGGGGAGACGATCAGCGGCTTCGCGCTCATCGAAGCGCAAGCGTTCGATGCGCAGGGCGTCGCCGTCGTGGAGCTCCGGATCGACGGATTTCTATTCGACGTGCGACAAGAGGAGCCGTACACCTTCGCGCTCGACTCCCTTGACCTGACGAACGGCCTCCATCGCTTCGAAGTCCGGGCGCGGGACGGCGCCGGGAATGAGGCGCTGCGCGCCATCGAGGTGACGGTCAATAACAAAGCATCCGCCCCGCCGCCTCCCTGCTCCCCCTCGTGTGCGTTGTCGAGTGGCACGACGACCGGGAATCTCGGGGCGCTGGCGCCCGTTGGAGACGTCCACCGGCTGTCCCTCGCGTCGGGGGACCGCCTCGAGGCATGGGAAGGACTCCAAGTTCCCGGGAAGGCCGGCGTGACCTGGACGGCGGACGGTGCCTCATTGATCCTCGACCTGGCGCGGGATCGACACCTGCCAGAGACGGACGGCCTCGTCGGAACGGATGCGACGGTCGCCGATTTCGCGGGAATTCGCACTTGGTGGGTCGTCATCCGGGATCACGGCGAGGGAGACGCCGGCATGGTGCGGGCCGCCGCGGTCCTCCTCGCCGCGAGGACTTCCCCCGGGTCGCCCGACACCGACGGGGACGGACTCTCGGATGGGGCGGAGCGGCTCTCTCGGGCGACGAGCCCTGTCCTCCCCGATTTCGACGCCGACGGGCTCGGAGACGGACTCGAGATGCAGCCTCGACTGATCCGATTTGTAATCGATGGACAGGGGTCGGATCGCGTCATCCAGACGGACCCCGCAGATCCCGACACGGACCACGACGGCCTGCCGGATGGCCTCGAACTCATTCCCGGCGACGGATTGAATCCGTCCGATCCCACGGTCCCGGACACGGATCGCGACGGGCTCCTGGATGGCGCAGAGCGCCTCCGTTATGGATCGGATCCAACCCTCACCGACACGGACGGCGACACGTTGACCGACTTCGCCGAGGTCACGCCGCGAATGTTCCAGGCCGAGATCGACGGGGTTGCCGTGGTGCGATTGCTCGTTACTTCCCCGATCTCCGCGGACACCGATGGGGACGGCTTCCGGGATGACGAGGAATGGAACGGGGTTTCCCTCTTCGGATTCATCACCGATCCGACCGATCCCGACACGGACCGGGACGGCCTCTCCGACTTCGACGAGATTACGGGCTTCAACCGGCGGCCCACCAACCCCCTCTTCTCGGATACGGACGGCGACGGGGTGATCGACGGACTCGATCTCTCGCCGACGGAACTCTGGAGTCCGCCTTGGAAGAGCGCGTTCGAGCCGGGCCTCATCCGATTCACGCAGCGGTTCCATGCGCTCGGGGTCCAAGCGGTTTCGGCGACGATCTGGACGTACGACATCGACGGGGGAACGTGCGTCTATCTGTCGGATCACACGGCCGACGCGACACGGACCAGCAACGAGTCGATCGAGAACGTCCTCGCGACGATCAACCAGGTCCTCGTGGACGGCGGCGAGACAAACTTCACCGCAACGAGGGCGGCAGACCTTGGGCAGGAAAGTTGGGGCACGGCGACTTCCTCCTATGGTGCGTGCGACTTCTGGAGCCCACGGCAGTATCGTTTCGTGTACGTCCACGATAGCCGCGCGTCCGACGTGGCCTTCGTCAACACCGTGGAGGTGCCGGTCCGAGATGATGCGGGAGACCTGTTCTATCACGCCTCGATGGACCTCCCGATCCGCCTGGCGAAGCCGCAAAGCGTCGTCCTGCAGTTTTCCATTCGGCCAGAGGCGGACCGCGGGATTGAGACGGCCGATGGCACGACGACGGTGGCCGCCATCCTCTACTCGCTCGTCCGAGGGACGGACTTCCTCGCGACGCCGCCCTTCTATCAGAACCTCGCGGTCGGAGCGGCGATCGACGACCACGCGTACGAGTTCCAACTCCGCATCCCGAAGGAGGTCGCAACAGAGGAAAACACAACCGATGTCGAAGGCGTGCCGACGGCCACACTCGTGCTCGCGCCCGTCTGGCTGAGCACGGACGGATTGTCCGTGACGAAGGCAGCGCTGAATGCCACGGAGGTGACTGTCGCGGCGACCATCGCGCGAATTCAGGAGTCCGCGGAAATCGTGGTGGCTCGGCTCGGCACGGATATGCCGGCGTTCGAGGAGGCGTTGCCCGACTCGGCCTCGCAACTTGCAACGGGATTCTACTCGTTCGGCGACTTCTCCGTGTACGTGTACCGGATGAGGGATCCCTTCGATTCGGAGGCGCCTGTCTCCGCGAATGCGATCTACCTGATTGGTGACTCTCCAGAGGAGATTGCATCGTTTCAAGACACGATCACGTGGGCCCCCAAGGACGCGTGGGTCCGGCCGTCTGCTGATGGCTTCGGTGTCACCCTCAAAGTCTTCAAGATGCTCCGGCTGGGCATTTCCATCACGAGCCAGCTCACGGCGAACATGCTCTTCCCGGTGCTGAATGTTCCTTCGGGCGAGTTGGAGGAGATGTCCTTCGGCCGATCCACGTTCACGGTCGCGAAACTCACGAATATCGAGACGGACCGGCCGTACTACGTCATCGGCGAAACCGCCGTCGAGACCGTGAAGTTGCGAGTGGCGCATCCCGAGATTCCGGGCGTGGCCCTCACAGAGGTCCGCGTGGTTGAGCGGGAGATTCGCGGCGAGATCGTCGACAATATCGATGATTCGCGGCTCCTGACTGGCGTCAAATACGCCCAGCTTAGATCAGGGTTGCGAGGCGCGGCGGTCGGGGCCACCCTCGTGATCTTCGGAAGCCAGGCGATCTTGGCCTTCCGCGACGGGGACGTCGTCAAAGGAACGGTGTACGTTCTCGCCGGTGCAACGGCGGTCTTCGGGGTGGTCAGGTCGGACGCTGTGCTCGCTGAAGGGCTCTTCGAAGGACGAGTCTTCAAAGCGGGTATCACCGTTCGACTGGGCGTCGCTGCGGCAATCGCTGTCGGTGGGATCCTTGCATCGTATGAAGTGTTCCAAGCCAGTCAAACCGACAACCCAATCAAGAGACTCTCGCATTACGAAAGTGCGGGGACTATCCTCATCGACTCGGTCATCGCCGTCGTGCCCCTATATGGGGCTGCGGCGATGCTTGGATGGCAGCTCGGCCTGACGATAACCGTTGGGGCCGAGGCTCTTCTTGGCATCATGCCGAACCCTCTCGCGCTGAAGATAGTCAGCACACCTGGCACTACGATAACATTCTTTTTCGAATATGTGTTCGGCAGCGAAATCCCATCAGATGTCGCCGAGGACGCCTTGATCCAACTCTTGAATTTTCTGGCTGATACAGCTCGGCTTGACAACTCGCTGGATCCTCCACTCCCGACGTTGCTGCTGGTGCCGTGAGATGGAATCCCAAGGGAGTGCACGTCTGATTGTCAAAGCAGGTGACCTAGACGGTTTAGCAAGAATCTACTCCGAAGCGGGAGCGCTAATCACGGAACCCGGTGAAGAGATTTTGAGAGCCGCGACGGGGTGGGATGCGACTGTCCGATCTCCTTGGCGCAGATTCCTTCCGAAAATCCTGTTCGCGGGGTTCGGAGGGCAGGCCTCGAGCAAACTCTTCGTGACAAACAAGAGAATCGTGTTAGTCCGCGAGATTGATCCGTGGAGAGAACTGAAAGGTGAGCTCACGCCGTTAGGTCTCCCAACTGCGGCCGCAAAGGAGGCCCGGCTCAAGAAACTAAAGTCTCTTGGCGCACGGCAGTTTTGTGAAATCCGCCCCGAGGACCTTCGTGTCGTGAAACGGCGGAGTTTCGACCGACCCGTTTCCTGGGTGAGTCTCCGTCTCGTTGGGACCGACAGCCAGCAATACGCAATTAGGTTCTGGAAGACAGACGGTCCCGACCAAGACACACGTACCCTCATCGAGTCGCGATTTGCCCGGTAGTTTTCTCTTCGTGCCTATTGATACACCTTGGCAAGCGGTGTTCTAGAACCTTGTTTCTCAGCAGGCCGGGATATCTAACCGTGGAGTTCGCCCAACCCCCCGAACGGTTTTTATCGTCCGAATTCGGTCACCTGAGGCATTGGAGACGAAGGATCGAAGCAGGGCAGGTACCACAACGCTTGCCCAATTGCTCCATCGTGCCGAAATCTCGAAAATCAACGACATGCAGGAGCGAGCGCTGTCGGAGATTCGGGCGGGTTCGCACCTTCTCATCGTGGCACCGACCGGGTCTGGGAAGACTGAGGCCGCTCTGTTTCCGATCCTCGAGTCGCTGGGGGCGAGCGATCGAGGAGGCATCCAGGTCCTCTACATCACGCCGTTGCGAGCCCTCAACCGGAATCTCATCGACCGCATCCAACGCCTCGTCGCGTCGACGAACCTCACTGCTGCCGTGAGGCACGGGGACACGGCCCCTTCCGAGCGCCGAAAACAAGCCGCCAACCCACCGGACATCCTCATCACGACCCCGGAAACCCTACAGGCGATCCTCCCCGGGAAACTGATGCAACGTCACCTGAAGCAGGTGCGATACGTCATCGTCGATGAAGTCCATCAATTCGCGGAGGACCGACGGGGGATCCAGCTTGCCGTCGGCCTCCAGCGGCTCCGTCGAATCACCGAGCGGGATTTCCAGCGAATCGGCCTTTCCGCCACGGTCGGCCACCCGGACGCAATCGCCTCGCTCTTCGGCGGCGAGAAGGCCCTCGAAGTCCTCCTCGCGCCCCTCGAGAAACGATACGAGTACCGCGTCGAATGGCCGCGTCCCATCGACAAGGACTTCGAGACCGCCCGCGACCTGTACATCACCCCGGAGGCGGCTGCCGGCCTCTCCGCGATCGACGATTCGCTTGATGAGAGCCGGTCCACCCTCGTCTTCGTGAACGCGCGTCCCCTTGCGGAGCTCCTCGGCTCCCGCCTGTCGATGGTCCGTCAGGATGTCGCGGTCCACCACGGCTCTCTGCCGCGCGAGGAGCGCGAGCGGGTCGAGGCGGGATTCAAGGGCGGGGAGATCAAAGGCCTTGTCTCGACCTCGACCCTCGAACTGGGCATCGACATCGGGACCGTGGACAAGGTCGTCCAGTACAACTCGCCGCGGCAAGTCACCTCCTTAATCCAGCGAGTTGGCCGTTCAGGCCACAAACTCGACCGCACCTCCCGCGGGCTGGTCCTCGCGGTGTCTTCGGACGATGCGATCGAGTCCCTCGCCGCGGTCCAGGCTGCACAGGAGAACGATCTCGAACCGCGCCACATCCATCGCCTCGCTCTAGATGTGCTCGCCCACCAGGTCGTCGGCTCCGCGCTCGACCAAGGAGGCACAGCTCCATGGTCCGACATCCTCTCGACGATTCGCACGGCGGATCCGTACCGGGAGCTCGAAGATGCCCAAGCGGATCGCGTCGCCGAATTCCTCGCCCACCTCGGCATCATCCGCCAAGAAGGCGACCGGATCCGCGTCCCGCCAAAGGGCCGTCGCTACTACTTCGAGAACCTCTCGACGATCCGCGACGAGCGCCGCTACCCGGTCATCTGCACTTCATCATCCGCGGACGTCCGTGGAAGATCGAGAAGATCGGGAAGGACGGCATGGTCTACGTGACCCCGGTCTCCGACCCGAACGCGATGATCCCGGGCTGGGACGGCGAGATGCTGCCGGTCCCGTTCGGCCTCGCGCAGCGCGTCGGCCGGATCCGGAAGGAGATTGATGCGCGGCTCGCCCAGGACGGGGTCCCCAAGACGATCGACCACTTCGCGAAGGCCTGGCCGATCAACAAGACCGGCGCGAAGCGACTTGTCGAGGAGCATGCGAACCACCGCAAGTCCGGCGCCCCGATCCCCACGGATGACCGGATCGTCGTCGAGGCGTTCGACCGGTTCCTGATCGTCCACGCGTCGTTCGGCGAGGTCGTGAACGTCACCCTGGGTGATCTGGTTGAGGAGCTCCTCGCCCGCAAGCACCTCGTGCGGTTCTGGTGGACGGACCCGTACCGGATTCTCTACGAGCTCGTCGCGGACACGAAGGAGCTCGACGTG
>VBMB01000050.1:5029-16463 GCA_005878525.1 Methanobacteriota archaeon | reverse complement strand
GCTGGTAGAACAACCCTTTGGCGTCCGGGGTCCAGACGGCCCGGCTCGCTGAGCCCTTCGCGGGGGACACCGCGCGGGAGCCCTTGCCGTCTCGGGAGACGGTCTTCAACTGGACGTTTCCATCGCGGTTCTCCAGGAACGCGATCCGCTTTCCGTCCGGGGCCCAGAGGGGCATCGCCTTGTCCCACCGGCTCTGGACGACGAACCTGACTTTCTTCGTCTTGATATCGAGCACGCCGATGTCCACATGGTCGTGGACGTTTGACACGAACGCAAGCTCCCGACCGTCCGGAGACCAGGGTCTCGGCCTGCCGAGGTCCCCCCCGATCGCGTTCTCCGAGTCCGGGAACGCGACGATTTTCTCCATGTGACCGGCGAGGTCGACGAGGCCGACGTAATCCAGGAGCCCTACGCCCGCGCAGAAGGCGACGCTCTGACCGTCCGGACGCCACGCAATCTCGCCGACGATGTCATCCACGTTCGTGAGTTGCCGGGCGTCGCCGCCGCTCGTGTCCACGACGAAGACGTTGTCTCGGTCGCCATCTCGGTTCGAGAGGAACGCGATCTTCGTGCCGTCGGGGGACCATCGGGGGAACGCGCTGTCGAACGGCGTGTCGGTGATCTTCTGGACGTGCGCGCCCCGCACGGGCACGAGGTATATGTTATAGTTCTCGTCCCCCTCGAAGTCCGACTGGACCGCGATCCACCGACCGTCCGGTGAGAACTCCGGATTTAGGACGGACTGCTCGGATTGCAGGAGGATTCGATCCTTCTTCGTCCGGAGGTCCATGAGGTAGACGGACCATTGGTCCCCCTTGTTCGCCGCGAACGCGAGCAACCGGCCGTCAGGGGACACATCGAAGTTCCCGAGCTGCCAGACTTTCTTCAGGAAGCGACGAGGGGTGAACGTGACCTTCCGTTGCATGGCCCACCGCGGTGGCCGAGGAACGAGACCTGAGATAAAGCCATCTCGTTCGGAGGCGTGACCGGGGCCATGGCCCTGAACGTCGCGACTCTTCCGATCACGGTCGGCGCGGGCGCGTTCCTCGTCCGTGATGGCAACCTCCTCGTGGTCCGCAAGACGTATGGCCCGTCGAAAGGCATGTGGACGATCCCCTCCGGATACGTCGAGCCCCGCGAGTCGGTCGTCCAGACGATCGAGCGGGAGGTGACGGAGGAGACGGGGATCAAAGGCCGCGCGGGACCGATCCTCGGCGTCCGCAACCGGGTGACCGAGACGGCGAACGACACGTTCCTCATCTTCTCGATGACCTACGTGAGCGGCGAGCCGCGACCGGATCGCGTCGAGGTGAGCGAGGCCGCGTTCCGTCCTCTCGCCGAGCTGAGGACGTCCGACTCATCCGCACCGTTCACGCGCGCGATCATCCCGAAGCTCGCCCGAGCCGCGGGCTTGCAGCTGGATCCGTACACGCCGACAGCGGACCCGACGCACCCTCTCGCGTACCTCTTGTACGTTTAGCCAGAAAACCTTTAGGCGACCCGTCGTTCTGCAGCGCCGTGGTCGAGACGGTCGTCGCGCTGTCCCTGGGTACGAAGTATCTCTTGGACCCGGCGGCATTGAGGCGCATCCGCGACATCCTGGGGGCCGGCGGCCTCGTGGTTCATCCGACGGACACCGTGTACGGCCTCGCCGTGGATCCGTTCCAGGCCGGGGCCGTCGAGAAGCTCTACGCGGCGAAGGCGCGACCCCGGGACCTGCCCGTCTCGATTTCGGTCGCCGATGTCGGGGACGTCTTTCGCTTCGGGCAGCGGACTCCAATCGCCGAGGCGTTCTGCGCGAAGAACCTTCCCGGACCGTACACGGTCGTCTTGCGGGCGGCGTCGGATGCGCCGCGAGCGATTGTGTCGAAGGATGGCCTGATTGCGCTCCGGGTGCCCGCGCATCCGATTCCCCGCCTCCTTGCAAAGTCGTTTGGTCCGGTCACTTCGACGAGTGCGAACCGGCACGGTCAGCCTGCGCCGAGCACCTGCGAAGAAGCGCGGGAGCAACTCGGAGACCGAGTCGAACTCTACGTCGATGGGGGTCCGACCCTACTCGGCGGAGAATCGACCGTCGTGGACCTTTCCGGGCCGCGGGCCAAGATCCTTCGGCAAGGGCCGATTCATCCGGGGGCGTAAGTGCATGGACGCCGACGGCCGCGAGTCGCTGCTGCGGGCGGGTCGAATTTCGCGCGAGGCGCGCGAACGCGCGGTCGCGCTGGTCAAGAAGGGCGCGTTGTTGCTCGACGTCGCGGAGGAAGTCGAAGACCTCATGCGGAAGAGGGACGCGAAGCCGGCCTTCCCCACGTGCATCTCGATCGACCACGTCGCCGCCCACTACTCGCCGACCCATGACGACACCCTGCGATTCCGCCACGGGAACGTGGTCAAGCTCGATCTGGGAGCGCAGTTGGATGGCTGGATCGCGGACACCGCAGTCACGGTCGAAGTCGGAACCCGGAACTGGACCGAACTCGTTCGTGCCTCGGAACTTGCCCTCCAGACCGCGATCGAGGCGGTTCACGCCGGCGTGTCGACGCGGGCGATCGGGGAGGGGATCCAACGGGCGATCGAGGCGCACGGGTATCGCCCGGTTCGCAATCTGACGGGCCACACAATCGAGCGGTATCTTCTTCACGCAGGGAAGAGCGTGCCAAACATCGCCCACGGCCACGATTTCCTCGAGGCGGGAGAGGTCGTGGCGATCGAGCCTTTCGCCTCGTCCGGCGCCGGCCAAGTGGACGGTCGCCGGACCGGAAACATCTACCGGGTGCTGAAGGTGAAGCCACAGAAGCAGGCCGCGTCGGACGACTTCCTCCGGCTCATTGCGGACGAATTCAAGACGCTGCCGTTTGCGGAGCGGTGGGCCCATCGGCTGGAGCCGCGCGCGTCAGCCCTCTTGAACGGCCTCGTACGGACCGGGGCCGTGATGACGTATCCGGCCCTCCTCGATGTGCAAGGCGGAATCGTGTCGCAAACGGAGCACACGATGATCGTGGGACCGGCCGGGGCGGAAGTCACAACGGCGTAAACGGCGCGCCGACTCGGAACGTTTATTATCGAACGTCCCCATCGATGCGTCCCCTCGGAGGGACCGCCCGTTGACCGACATCAAGCGGATTGTGCTGGACGTGCTCAAGCCCCACAAGCCGTCCCTTGTCGAGATGTCGGTTCGGTTGTCGAGCCTCAAAGGCGTCGACGGGGTCACGTGTACATTGGACGAAGTGGACCAGGAGACGGAGAGCGTCAAGGTCACGATCGAGGGACCGTCGATCAACTATCCGAGCGTCGAGGACGCACTGCGGGAGCTCGGCGCGGTCATCCATTCCGTCGATCTCGTCGCCTCCGGCAAGCGCGCGGTGGAAGATGTCCGCACGGGCCAAGACCATCGCTGATCGCGACTACCGGGACTCTTTGATTCGTTTCGCGACCTTTTGGACGATCGAGGTTTTGTAATAGTCCGCACGCACGAGGACGCGTCCCTCTTTCCGCCATGGGGTCGACGGAAACGCCTTGCCTTCCTCGAGCTCCGGTTGCAGGCCGAGGGCTTTCGCCGCGGCGGTGACCTCTTGCGCGGTGGGGGATTCGACGGCCCACCGTTTCGCGACTCGCCGGCCCTGATCCCTCGACCGTCCCAGGTCGAAGTATGCGGGATAGAGGATGATCGGGCGATCTCCCTTCGGCATGGACCCGGCCCGAATCCCCGCGCCGCCATAAGGATTTGGGCGGTCTGCGGACGCATTCGATATCTTCATTCTTGACGCCGCGCTCAGGGGGCCGCTTTCGGGGCGGATCGTCATGGACGAAGAAACGGATCTCGCGAATTTTGCACTCGATTATGCGACGAAGAAAGGCGTCTCATACGCAGAGGCGCGGTACGAACACCAGGAGCAGGAGAACTTCATCCTGAAGAACGGGGTCCTCGACGCGCTCTACGTCGGCCAGGACCGCGGCGTCGGCGTGCGGGTGCTCGTGAACGGCGCGCTCGGTTTCGCGGCCACGAACATGCGGACGAAATCCGACGTCCGGGCGATCGTCGACGATGCGATCAAGGTCGCCAAAGCCTCGCGGCGCAAGACGAAGATCACCTTCGCGCACGAAGACGCGATCGAGATGAACTGGTCCATTCCGGAGCAGAGGAAGCTCGCGGATGTCTCCGTGGAAGAGAAGATCGCCGAAATCCAATCGGTGGACCGCGACCTCATGGCGCTCGGACTCAAGATCCCCGCACGGTACTTCCAGTTCAGCGACAACCGGATCGTGAAGTATTTCGCGAACTCGGAAGGCTCGCGGATCCGGTCGTACAGCCCTCGACTTCGGGTCTTCTATTTCCTCACGGTCGCGCAAGACGGGCAGGTCGAACAGACGTACCGGAACTATGGGTGGTCCGGAGGCTGGGAAGGAATCGCCGCCTGGGACCTCCGAAAGCGGGTGATCGACGAAGCCCGTTCGATGCAACGCTCCTTGGTCGAGGGCAAGAAGTCCCCGGAGGGCAAGATGGATCTGGTCGCCGGACCGCAGGTGGCAGGCATCGCCTCCCACGAGTCGTGCGGCCACCCGACCGAAGCGGACCGCGTCCTCGGCCGGGAGGCGAGCCAAGCGGGCAAGTCATTCATTCCACCGGATGGCATCGGCATGCGGGTCGGGTCCGAGGTCGTGAACGTCGTCGACGATCCGACCGTCGAGCACACGATCGCGTACTACCGCACGGACGACGAAGGGGTGAAGGCGCGCCGCCGGTACCTCTACAAGGAGGGCCGCGTCACGGAGTTCCTGCAGAACCGCGAGACTGCGGCGGCCATGCACACCCGCAGCAACGGCGCCGCTCGGGCGGTGAACTACAACGTCGAGGCGATCGTGCGGATGGCGAACACGTTCGTCGAGCCAAAGGACCACTCGGTCGAAGAGCTCCTGGAGGACGTGAAGTTCGGAGTCTACATGAAGAGTTTCATGGAGTGGAACATCGACGACAAGCGCTACAACGCGAAGTATGCGGGCCGGGAGGCGTACCTCGTGGAGAACGGAGAGGTCAAGCACCCCGTTCGGAACACGATCATCGAGCTCACGACGCCCGCCTTCTGGTCCGCCGTCGACGCGGTGGGGAAGGACCTCGACTTCGAGGCGGGCTTCTGCGGCAAGTCCGACCCGGGCCAGGCGCTCGACGCGAGCCTGGGCGGGCCTACGATCCGACTTCGGAACGTGTACCTGAGGTGATCCGATGGAAGACGTGTCCTCCCGGATCGTCGAGAAGGCCATCAGCCTCGGCTGTCAGGATGCGATCGCGGACGTCATCACGAACCGCTCGTACCAGATCCGGTTCGCGCAGAACGAGGCCGTCATCAGCAACCGGTGGCGCGAATCGACGGCGTCCGTCTTCTTCGTATACGACAAGCGGGTCCTCGCGAGCGACATCAAGGACCTGTCGAGGGTGGACGAGGCGGTCGAACGCCTCGTGAAGATCGCGAAGGGCTCTCAGCAAAATCCCGATTAGAGGCGGCAATCGGCGGCGCGACGGACCAGGGCGCGAAGGAATGCGCGGGGTCCTTTTGGAAGTACGAGGACGAGCACTTCCTCGCCACCTCGAACGGCGTGGAGGCCCACGACCATCGGGCGAGCCTCTACCTGTCGATTCGGGCGCTCGTGTCCCTCGAGTCGAGCGGCCACGGGATCGCCTGCGCGACGAAGCTCTCTCAGTTCAATCCCGAGAAGGCCGGTCGGAAGGCGGGCCGCATCGCCGCCCTTGCGCGGTCTCCGAAGCCCGGGAAGGCCGGCCGCTACACGGTCGTGTTCGACCCGCTCATCTTCGGATCCCTGATGGACCAGACGGGCGGACGCCTCGGGGCCTGGACGGTGATGGCCGGCCTCTCGCCGTTCGGAAAGAAGATCGGGAAGCGAGTGGCGTCCCCGCAACTGACCCTGTACGACGACGGATCCGCGGAGTCGATCACCCGGAAGCGCTTCGACGCGGAAGGCGTCCCGACTCGACGAAACGTCCTCGTGAACAAGGGGGTGCTGAAGACCTATCTGCACAACACCTCGACAGCGAAAAAGTTCCGGACGAAGACGACGGGGAACGCGGGGCTCATCTCGCCGGATCCTCACGCGATCTTCGTTAAGCCGGGAGACCGGTCTCGGGACGAGATTTTCTCGGAAGTCAAGGACGGCCTGTGGCTTACGAATACGTGGTACACCCGCTACCAGTCCTACGTCACGGGAGACCTGTCGACGATCCCGAGGGACGGGATCTTTCACATCCGAAAGGGCGAGGTCGTCGAGGCGTGGAAGGACATCCGGTTGACGGACAACCTGATCCATCTCCTGAAGAACATCGTGGCCTTGGGCGACGAGCCCGAACAGATGATGTGGTGGGGTGAAGTGAGCATCCCCAACTTCGTTCCCTACGCCCTGATTAAGGACGTCGGAATCACGACGTCCGCCGAGTGACCGCGGCCTAACTCTGCGCGCTCTCCAGCAGGACGGCGTTGATCACGCCATGCTGACCGGGCTTGGACGTGACTCGCGCAAGTCCGATTTCCGTCTGGATCGTCGCGCCGCGGGTGATGATGTTCCGCGTCACGAAGTTCGGGTTCGACGGGTTCGCCTTCACCGTGACGATCTTGACTTTCTTCGTCACGGACGTGCGGCGATCGAGGACGTTGGCGAACTCCGCGCTCAGGATGCGCACCTTGCGGTTCGCCCCTTTTGTGCGGTAGAGCTTCAGTCGCTGGGCCCCGATGAACGCGTACTGCTGCTCCCGGCCGATCTCCCGCCTCCGTTTCTTGCGGAACGGCCGATAGCGGCCCCCGGTCGGCTTGCGCTTCGATCGTCCTTGCCAGAGGGCCATGGGAGTCGTCCCAACCGAGCCGGGATATATGACCCTTCTGCTCACGCGAGATTCAGATACCCATACGCGAGGAGGTTCGTGAGCACGAAGCCGAGGAGCGCGCCGCCGTTCAGCAGCGGAAGCCCCGCCTGCGGATTGCCTTTCAGGACGAACCGCATGAGGAAGAAAAATCCCACGAGGCTCCCGAGGACCGTCCCAGCGGCGACGAACGCGTTGGGCTCGAGGCCGAGGAACGATCGGCCCGGTGCGGTCAAGAACGTGAACGCGGACACGCTCATGATTCCGGGGATGATGAGATCTCCGAGCCCGATGAACATCGCCTCCCGTTCCTCCCCCGACGCGATCTGAGCCTTCAGGCTCTTTTGCTCCCGGAAGGAGTAGCCGGCTTTCTTCGGAATCACGAGGAGAATCGGCAATCGCTGGCTGGTCAGCTCGTCCGCGAGCGTGATCATATGCTTCGTGCGGTACACGGCCCACGCATCGTAGAAGGCAAGGGCCACCAAGAGCAGGATCGCCGGGATGGCCCCGAACGAGATCCCGAGGATCGCGGTGACGCCTGCGGCCGTCACAAAGCCGACCGTGTCGACGACGTACCACTCCGGGAACTTCACGAGGACGTAGACGAGGAGGGCCGCGAAGCCGAACGAGAGAAGGGTCGCGACGTTCGCCAGGATGTTCTGGAAGTTCGGGTCCGGATTCTCGCCGGTCGCGTAGTACAACCCATAATACAGCGGTAGCAAGAGAATGAATGCCAACGTGATGAAAATGGACGCCATGATGACGTACTTCGCGAGGTTCTGCCGGCGATATCGGACGAGTCCCAGGATCACCGCGGTGAAGACGAGGATCAGGATCACGTAGACGACCGTGTTCGTGACGTCACTGGGATTCGGGAACGCCTGGTAGCCGCTTCCCTGGAACAGCGGGGAGAGCGCGATCGCCACCGCTTGGCTACCGACCAGAAGCGCCGCCATCGCCGCAATCGACGCGTACTCGCGGCGCATCGGTGCCTACTCCCGGGTCACGCGTCCGAAGGCCACCGTGCCGGCGATTTTCTCGATGTACACCTTGACGATTGCGCCCTTCGCGGTCCCGGGTACATAGATGACGTACTTGTCGAGCTTCGCGATGCCGTCGCCTTTCTTGCCGATGTCCTGAATCATGAGCTCGTAGACTTTCCCCTCGACGAGGGGCGCCTCCTCGACCTTCGCGGCCTTCTTGACGGCCTTCACGGGCCGCCGTGCGCCGCACGCATCGCACTCGAGCATCGCGATCCGGCCTTCCTTGACGAGCCGCGTGTCGGGCCGGCCGCATTCTTGACAGAGCACATACGCGTCTACGTAGGACTTGACCCGCTCCTCGACCTGCTGGGCGGTGACCTTGCTCTTGAACACGACCCGGCGGCCTTCCATCGCGCCCGAGGTCCCGAGCTCGCGGAGAAGGTAGGTCAAGACCATGTCCGGATCCCGACGGATCGCGCCGACGATGTCCTCGAAGTTCCGGAGGATCGTCGTCTTGCCCTCGATGACGACATCAGGAGAGGGGACTTGGAACCGTTCGCCGCTGCTGAGGGCAGCCGGGAGAGCTTTCTTTGCCCGTTGTAGGAGATCTTCGTAACTGAGTGACACAGACGACGTCCAAGGGCAGGGTCACTTTAAAGGTTGCGGGCTAGCGCGCCGCCGCCCGGACGAGCCCCAAATGAATCGGGGACGGGCGCAACGGACGCGACCGCAGCTCGGGGTGGAATTGGGATGCGATGAAGTAGGGATGGCCGGTCAGCTCCAGGACCTCCATCCGTCTTCCATCGTCGGAACGACCCACAAACCGTAGGCCCGCGTCTTCGAGCTTAGCGATGTACGCCGGGTTGATCTCATATCGATGGCGGTGCCGTTCGTGGATTGTCGTGGCGGCGTACAACTTAGCAGTGCTCGACTTGGGATCGAGCTCGATCGGATGGGCCCCGAGTCGCATGGTCGCCCCCATGCCCTTGACCGCGTGCTGTTCCGGGAGCAAGTCGACGACGGGGTGAGGGGTTTTCGGATCGAATTCCGAGCTGTTCGCGCCTCCCAGGCCCAAGGCCTCGCGGGCGAATCCGATTGTCGCAAGCTGGAATCCCAGGCACACGCCTTGGAAGGGGACATCGTGCTCGGCCGCGAACCGAGTCGCGGCGATCTTCCCTTCGATCCCGCGATCCCCGAACCCGCCGGGGACCAGGATCCCGTCGACATCCTCCAGCAATTTCATCCCATGTTTTTCCAGATCGACGGATTCGACCCATTTCAGTTTCACATGCACCCGCGCGGCGGCGCTCGCGTGGTGGAACGCCTCGATGTGGCTGATGTACGAGTCCTTCAGGTGGGTGTACTTGCCGACCAGGGCGATCGTCACTTCCTTTTTCGGGCTCTTCAGATTCTCCAGGAACGCCTTCCATTCCCGCATGTCCTCCGATTTCGCGCGGAGGCCCAGGGTCTTCACCGCGTATTCCGTGAGGCCCTGGCCGTCGAAGAGGAGGGGGACGTCGTAGATCGTCGACGCGTCCGGGGCGCTGATGACCCCTTCCACCGGCACGTCGGAAAAGAACGCGATCTTTTTCTTGATCTCCGGCTCCAAGGAATGCTCGCCGCGGGCAATGATCACGTTGGGCTGGATCCCCGCGGCTCGGAGTTCCCGCACGCTCTGCTGCGTCGGTTTCGTCTTCTGCTCCCCGACGGCCCCCATGACGGGCACGAGGGTCGTGTGGACGAACAGGATGTTCTCCTTGCCGACCTCCTGCCCGAGCTGGCGGACGGCTTCGAGGAAGGGCATCCCTTCGATGTCTCCGACCGTCCCACCGACCTCGACGAGGACGATGTCGGCGTGCTCCATCTCCCCGACCTCGCGGAGCAGGGCCTTGATCTCGTCCGTGATGTGCGGGATGATTTGCACGGTCTTCCCGAGGTAGTCGCCGCGACGTTCCTTGTCGATCACCGCGCGGTACACCTTCCCGGTGGTGATGTTGTGGTCCCCGGTCAGGTTCACATCGAGGAAGCGTTCGTAGTTTCCGAGGTCCAGGTCGACCTCCGCGCCGTCGTCGAGGACGAACACCTCCCCGTGCTGGTACGGATTCATCGTGCCCGCATCGACGTTCAGGTACGGGTCGATCTTGACGGGGCAGACCTTCAATCCTTTCGACTTCAGCAGGACGCCGATCGAGGACGTGCTGATGCCCTTCCCGAGGCCTGACAAAACGCCTCCCGTGACAATGACATATTTCACTCAAATCACGGGAATGCTCCGGCGAAAGCCTATATCGCCCGCACGGATGGGTGAGCCCGGTGATCACGTGGAGCTCGTGAAGTACGAAGGACTCCCGATCGGCTCCGCGGCTCCGGACTTCTCCCTGCCCGCGGTCGATGGAAAGACATACTCTCTGGCATCGTTCCGGGACAAGCCGGTCCTCGCGGTCGCGTTCTGGTGCAACCACTGTCCGTACGTTCAGGCGTGGGAAGACCGCACGATTGCTGTCCAACGCGATTACGCGGGAAAGGGCGTGCAGTTCGTCATGATTAACGCGAACGACGAGGAGAGCTATCCGGAAGATGACTTCGCGAACATGGTCGAACGCTCGAAGCGGAAGGGCTACAACTTCCCTTACCTCCGGGACGAGAGCCAAAAGGTCGCCGAATCGTACGGGGCGGTGTGCACCCCCGATTTCTTCGTGTTCGACTCGGCACGGAAGCTTCGGTATCGCGGGAAGCTCGACGACTCGAAGGAACCGAAAGCCGTGCAGAAGCAGGTCATGCGCGAAGTGGTCGATGCGGTCCTCGCGGGCAAGCAGCCGCCGACGAATTTCGTGCCGCCGATGGGCTGCTCGATCAAGTGGAAGTCCGGTCACTGGCGCTGACGTCGAGTCGCGCGATGGGTCGTGCGTTTCCGCCTAGTGGCGCGGGAGCGTTTCTCACCGCGACGGAGTCCTCCGCGAAGAGAACCGAGCCGCCACTCTAGGAAGGAATACACCGCTCCCAGGTTCCCGCTCCGGCGGTACGCTCGACGGACCCGGGCCGCTTCCTCCGGGTTCTCTTTGAGTTCCTCCACGAATTTCTTGGTGTTCAGGATTGCGCGCGTCAACTCATCCACGATGGGGATCGTCGCTCGCTGGGACGTCCGGGAGAGCGGGTTCAAGTCGACGCTGATGACGGCCTTCCCCATGCGGACCAGCGCCTCCGCGCGGTCGCCGTCCTCCAGCGGGACGAGCACGACATCCGCCCCAAAGATCCCGTCGCGGTGCGAGAGAGCTCGCTTCGACTCAATGCCCGGGATCCGCGCGTTGGGTCGCAGTCCGAGGACGTCTCGCGCGCCTGCGCGTTCGAGAATCCGGACGATTTTCTTCATGCGAGATTCTGTTCGGTGGAACAGGTTCACCTCGATTCGTGCGGGGATCGCCCGTGCGAGCTGGACGACTTCCCGCGCCGCGAGAGCGGCCACATTCCCGTTCACAGAAATCACCGGGCGGGACGCCGCGAGGAGATGCGCGGCCGCGGCTCGCTCCGCCACGAGGGCCGGTGCGCTCGTCCCCTCGCCGAACAGGTAGTCCCATGCTTCCCCTCGGCC
>VBMB01000050.1:0-4919 GCA_005878525.1 Methanobacteriota archaeon | reverse complement strand
CACGGTGGCGTCCACTTCGTCCCTCGTCATGTTCTCATGATTGATTCCGATCCCGATGACTTTGCCGCCACCGATCGGGCGCGTGAAGAACTGAAGCCACTCGATCTCCTCGTCCACGGTCGGCATCGGCCATGCGACGACATCCCGGCGGAACGACCGCGTCTTTCTCGCGGGGGCGTGCATCATCAGGATCGCCGACGGCATGGACGCGTTGATGATCGCGCGCGTCCCGCACACATACGCGGGATGGGAGATGCTGCCCTGGCCTTCGACGACCACCACGCGGGCTTGCGTCTCCTCGTACGCTCGGACGATTTCCGACTCCAGCTCGCCGACCATGAAGTCCGCCTTAATTGAATCGAGCGGCACCCCGTAGACCGATCCCTGGAGGAGCCCGGTCTGGCCCGTCGCGACGAAAGTCGCGGGCACTCCCGCCGCGCTCAGCGCGTCGGTCAGCAGGAGGGCCGTCGTCCTCTTCCCAATCGCGCCGTCGGTCCCGACGACCGGGATGCGGAGGCACGGCAGCTTTCGCGACAGATCGCTGAATTGCTTCGACTCGCGGATCGGCCGCGGTTTGCGAACATCGACGAGCCGTACCCCGTGCGTCTCCGCGAGCTTGGCGAACTCCGGATCGTCGTTCAGGTACTCGTGCAATCCCGCGACGATGTTCAACCGGTTCTCGATGGCCTCTCGGATCGTCGGCCGGAACTCTTTCGGGATGTAGCCGCCAAACGTCGCGACGCCGATGATTAGGGTCTCGGGACGGCACCGTGCGACCGCTTGTTTCAGGTCTGCAACGATTGGGATTCCGTTCGGTTTCCCGTCGAGCACCTCCCCGGCGTCCCGACCTGCCTTAGTGTGATCGATGACGCCCACGATCTCATAGCGTTTCGAGTACCGAACGAGCCCGTTCGCCGTTTTTCCCGTGCTCTGGCCGAAATATCCGTCGCACAGGATTACGGCCCGCTCCATTGACCTCTTGTCCCCTGTGATAACAGCGGGCGAAAGTCCATAATCTCCTATAAAGCCTAAGCGCGCAGGCGCCCAAAATGGTCGCACGATTCCGCGTCAACCAGAGCCTACGCTCTCTCCCCCTCCTCGGTTCCGCCGCGCCGCGATGGGAGGTCCGCCCGTGACGCAGAACGTCGAAAACCTCGGCCCGTGCAGCGCCTGCGGCGGGAAACTGTTCCCGTTCATCCTCTGCGAGTCGTGCGGCGCCGCGACGATCCTGCGAGAGACCCGGCAACTCGAGAACCAGGCCACGTGTCCCGAATGCGGGGCACGGAATCGCTGGCAGCTCATCTGCGACCAGTGCCACTCTCGGTTTCGGGCTCCCGCGGCCGAGGAGTCTCCCCTAACCGCGAACCTTGAGATGAAGCCGGAGACGGTCGCGGCTCCCGCGGGCCGTCCGAAGCGACGGATCAACGGGGAGTCCGACCCGGCCTCCCTCGTCCATCTGTTGAAGGTCCTCGGCCTCGATCCGTCGCGGGCCCAGGCGCTGATCGACCGCGGGTACGATGCGCTCTGGAAGATCGCGCGGGCATCGGTCGACGAGCTTGCGCGGATCCCGGAGGTCGGGCCGGTCGCTGCCCGCAAGATGCTCGCGTCCCTCCATCTCATCAAGTACGCTCCGCCGCGGCGGACGAAGGAATCGATCGCGCAGGACGAGTACGAGTGTCCCTTGTGCGGTTGCATCACGTCCACGTTCGCGCCCGCCTGTCTCGAATGCGGCGCCGCGTTCGACGAAGAAGAGATGGACGAGGCGATCCGCGAGCAGTTCGCCTCCGAAGGCGATGCGGCTCTCCTGGATTTCTACGACACCCACCTGGCCGAGAAGCCGGAGAACGCGGACCTGCTCTACGCCCGCGGCCTGCTCCTGCAAACGATGGGTCGGACCGACGAGGCGATCGAGACGCTCGACCGGGCCGCCGCCGCCGCCCCGGACGAACGAAAGATCAAGGTTGCGCAGCTGCGGATCCAGGCGAAAGAACTTCGCAAGCCGGACGCGGCCGAGAAGCTTCGATCGACCGCGAGTGCGCTGCTCGACGACGTCGCGTGGGACCAGGAGATCGCGCAGCTCGACCATCTCATCTCGGAGTCCGGACCCGCGTGTCCGAGTTGCGGTTCCGAGGTCCCGAGGAATGTCGCGCTGTGTCCGTCGTGCGGCGCTCGTCTGGCCGGCGCTCCCGCGGAGCCGGCGGCGAAGCGGTCCGCGGCCGGGGCGCACGAGCTGGATATCTTGGTCGACGACCTCCTCGTCGGCGAGCTGGAGCAATCCCTCACCCCCCAGGAGCTCGAGCTCACGAAGGCTGCGGTCCTCGATTGGCTCATCGAAGAACTCGAAGAGACGATGGGCGTGGACGCGACGATGAGTGCGGCGGCCTCGGAGAAACGAGACGAGACGAAACCCGCGGCCGAGCCCTCTCCCGTTCCGCCGGCCGTCGGATTCTTGTCCGGCTGGATGCGCGGGAGCAAGGGGCTGGTTAGCGGAGCGCGTCCGAAGACGTCGACGCGCGGGGCGGGGAAGGTCAACGGCCTCGTCAACGGCCGAGGTCGTGTGAATGGCCTCGTCAACGGGCTCGGTCGCACGAACGGCCTCGTGAACGGAGTCGGTCGGGTCAACGGCCTGGTGACGCCCACGGGTCGCGTGAACGGATTGATGGGCGAGCAAGGGCGGGTCAACGGAACGATCAGCGGCACGCGGTCGGTCCGAGCCGGAAGGAAAGAGATTCGGGTTTCCTCGCCTTCGAAGCGGGTCCGGTACGTCGCCATCGGGGCCGCCACTCTCTTCGCGATCTTGGTCGCCGGCTTCCTGTTCATTCCGATCTCGGGGCCCACGCCGCCGATCGTGATCGATGGGTCGTTCGGCGACTGGGCATCGGTCCCGAAGTTCGACGCAGCGACCGTCGCTTCCGATCCGTACGTGTCGATTGTCGACTACGCAAGCCTCGTGGATGGCAACTCACTGTACCTGTTCGCGTCGACGAGAGGCGGGATGTTCGGTGATTCGTCGGCCTACGACGGCGTTTACTTCCTCATCGACGCCGATGGAAATCCATCGACCGGTTACCAGTTTGGCGGGATTGGGGCCGAAGGCGTTGTCGAGATCTTCGGAGGGAACAACACCGTGGCAGGCGCTCGACTCTACGGATTCCCGACCAACGCGGAAGTGAACTGGAGTCAGCGGCAGCCGCTCGGCCCTCCGTCCGCGGCGGCCTCGGTCCAAGGAGTCGAGGCGCGGGTCTCGACCTACGACCTCACCGGGTTCAACCCGGCGCGATTCCGCATCGCCGTCTTCGCCGACGACTTCGCCGGGGTTTCGAGTCGCAGCCTCGCACCGCTCACGCCGAACGGTTCGGTGCTCCTGGACCTGCTCCCGGTCGCATCCGTCGTCAGCAGCACAACGACTTCGTGGTTCACGATCCACGCACGCGCTCTCGGTATGCCGGCGGGGGCTTCATGGGTCGTTTCCTCCTTGGTTTACAACGCCACGCCGGGGTTGACGGTCTTCCCCTCCACGGGATCGATGATACTGACCCAGGCCCAGCCTGAAGCCACGATCACGGCGTCCGCCTCCGCCCTGGCCTCCGGGGTTTCGCCCGGCGATGTCGTCCAAGTCGACGTGACCAGTGCGACGGCACCTGTCCCCGTGGTCATACGTGGCGGGCCGATCCGGGCGTACCTCGTGGCGCCCCCATCGACTGTGCGGATCGACGGACTTTTCGCAGACTGGGTCGGGAGGGACCAATTGGATTCGGATCCGGTGCCCGTGAAGAATCCAGACGTAGACATCCTTCGATACGGGGCTGCCGTCAACACGTCGGCGGCGTACTTCCATGTTGCCGTCGCGGGCGACTTGATGGCGGGACGCGTTCCCGATCGGTTCATTCGACTCCCACCCGGACAGGGAGGAAATGGTTCGGGTGGGCCGCCGATTCCACTTCCCCGCCGAACGGGGGAAGACATCCTTCGGGTCTACATTGACCTCAACTCCACAGACAACATCGGCTTTCCATTCGACGGAATATACGCAGACTACATGGTCGAAGTCCGAGGCGCCGCAGGCCGGATTACGGCACAGGGCCTGTACGCCTGGACCGGCGCATGGTCCCCGGTCGCCTCGCCGACGATTGCCCTTGCAAAGAATGATACAGATATAGAGGGGTCTGTTGCGGTTGGCCCGATCACGAACACGACCCGAATGGTGTTTGCCGCTACCGACTGGGCCGGGATTGGCGATAGTTCACCGCTTGGTGGGACCTTTGCCTTATCTCCACCTTTGCCGAAGCTCTCCGGCCCCGCCCCACTTCGCGATCCCGGGCTAATCATCTACTCTGGCACGAATGCACTGACAGCCTTCGCAACGCCTCTCACCAACCAGCCCACTGTCGACGGGAACTGCGACACCTCTCCCGGAGGGGAGTATGATGGCGCCGATGTGAAGAGCAACGGTAATCTCATTTTCCATGTGGGGCGCCGTTCGCAGATCTTCTACGTCTTCGTGTGTGTAGAGGTAACCGCTGATGGAACCGACAATCTCACTTTGGACTGGAGCGAGCTGCTTTTCCGCCAACAACCGAGCAATACAACGACAGTGCCTCAGTCGTTCGACCGGAGGTTCCGGGCCACAGGCGGCGACTCGGCGAGCGTTTTCACCCAAGAGAAGGGAGACGGGTCTGGATGGACCCCGTGCCTTCTCTCCTGTGACGGGTCCAACGCAGGGAAGGGCAAGTTGAACGGCAGCGCCCAAACTTACGAGTTCAAGGTTCGGTTTTCGGACGTATGGGGAACGGACGCCCCGGCGGCGAATCAAACTGCCGGGTTCGCTATCGTGGCTTTCAACAACGCGGGTTCCGCGACTTACACTTGGGGATCCAACACTGTGAGCGAGAATAATCCGAATTCGTGGGGGTTACTCG
>VBMB01000049.1 GCA_005878525.1 Methanobacteriota archaeon | reverse complement strand
ACCTTCACGGCGACGAGTTCGACGGTTACACTCTCAGGGACGGGGAACCTTCGAATCGGGGGGAGCGCCTCGTTCGATGCGCTCACCGTCAGTGGCGGCACCCGGACTCTCCAGAGCCAACTCACGACGGCGGGGCTGCTGACCCTGTCGGGCGGCACCTTCGCCAAGGGTACGAACGCACTCACCGCCAACGCCGGATTCACGATGTCGGGCGGCGCGCTCACCTCCACGTCCGGTGCGGTCAGCATCACCGGCAATGTATCGATCGCGGCCGCGTCCTACATCGTCTTCGGCTCCGAGACCTGGACCGTGAGTGGCTCGTGGACGGACAATTCCACGTCGGCGAGTTGGTCGATTGGAACCGCGACCGTGGCCTTCAACGCGTCCTCGGCGCAGACGATGACGTTCGCCGCTCTCCCGGGGAACGCACCCGAGTTCTACAACGTGACCTTCAACAGCGGCGCGTCAACGGTCACATTCACGATGACGACGAACGCCTTGGCCTGGTCCGGAATCCTCACGGTCCAAGGAGGGGGCGGGGCGACGACGCTCGCTACGAGCAATCTCGGACTCACCGGAGGCGCTATCGCCGTCGGCAATGCGGGAGTCCTCGCGGCGAACGCCTCCGCGGTGTCCGTCTCCGGATTGACGATGACCGGAGGGGCGAGCGGCACCTTGACGCTGACGACCGGTTCATGGGCCGTCTTCGGCAACTGGAACACAAGCGGGGCGGGCTCGGTATTCGCGAGGGGAACATCGACGGTCAGCTTGACCGGGGTCGGGCAGACGGTATCCATCCTCAACGCTTCGAACGGGTTCTACAACCTCACCGTCTCGGGGACCATCACTCAGTCAACCGTCATCGATGTGTCCAATTCCTTGACGGTGAGCGGAACGCTGACCACCGGAGGGTTCAACATTACGGGCGGGTCGAACCTCTTCGTCCCGGATGGTGGCTCCCTGGCGGCAGGCGCCTCGACGTCCACGTTCACCAACGTCACGATGACCGGAGCGGTCTCGGGTACGATCACCCTGACCGGCGCATGGACGGTGAGCGGTTCTTGGGACAGCACCGGCGCAGGCTCGGTTCTGAACTCCGGGACATCGACCGTGATATTCACCGGGACTTCTCGGACAATCAGCCTCGCGTCAGGCCAGATGTTCTTCAATCTCACAATCGGGGGCACGGTTTCCATCAACTCATCGGTGACCGCGGCGGCGACTTTGACGGTGAACAACGGCGCGGTCCTCACAAAGACCGGCCAGACCATCGCCTTCAACACATTGGCGGACAACGGGACCGGGAGCATCGTCGATGGACCGATCACCGTCCTGAACTTCTCCGTCACGAACAGCGATGGAACGAGCCTCACGGCCATCAGCATCTTCACGGCGTGGACAATTGACTCGGACTACACGTGGACCCATTCATCCACGGTCGCGACCTCGACAATCACTTTCACAATCGGAGGGAACACGAGCGGGCAACGATTCAATGTGACGAAGGACGCCGTGAACTTCACGAATGGGCTCGTGAACGGTTCCGGTCAGATCATCTTCACGATGCTCGGCTCGGACCCGGTCGTCGACGTCCGCCTTACATCGCCTTGCGGGGGCAATCGATATTGGATCGGCGGGATGGGTAGCTGGTCCCAGACGGGCCACTGGGCGGATTCGTCGGGCGGGGTGAATGGATGCTCCGTGCCGAACTCTTCGAACCCGGTCTTCTTTGACGCGAACTCCGGAGGCGGAACCGCCACGATTAATCTGAATGTGGCCGCGGCTTCGCTCAACACGACCGGGTGGACCGGAATGATTGCGATCGGATCGTTCGACCTCGCTCTCAGCGGCGACATTATCCATGCCGCGGGAATCGTTTCGATTGGCGCCTCCTCGAATGCCGGCCTGACGGCCACCGGGACGCTCACTCTCTCGGGTTCGGCAGTCCTCGACGGGTCCGGCGTGGCGTCTCTGGTCACGATCTCCGGCGACACGTCAATCACGAGTACGTCGGCCTACTTCCGGATGGGGAGCGGCACCTGGACATTCGCAGGCTCCTGGTCTAACAGCAGCACCTCGACGAACTGGGTCGCAGGAACCGGCGTCGTGATCTTCGATTCCCCCTCTTCGCGAACGTTGACTTTTGCGAATCTCGCAGGCGACGAATTCCACCATGTGACATTCCAGTCCGCAGCGGGCAGTGGGACAATCGTCTTCTCGATGGCGGCGAACGGCGTGCGCTGGAGCGGACTCCTCCTAATCCAGGATTCCGCGGGATCGACGACCACGCTGGCGACATCGAATCTCTCTTTGACCGGCGGATCCCTTGCAGTCGGCAACTCGGGAATCCTCACCGCAAACGCATCGAGCGTCGCCGTGGTCGACGTCACGTTGACCGGCGGAGCCTCCGGTACGGTGACCCTCACGAGCGGGTCTTGGACGGTGAGCGGGCAGTGGGATACGTCGGGTGCCGGTTCGACGTTCGCTCGAGGCACCAGCACGGTTAGGATGTCGGGCACGTCGGCGAGCGTCGCGACCCTCGATGCCACCAATGGATTCAACAATTTGGTCGTCTCCGGGACGATCACGCAGAACACCGCGCTCGAGGTGCGCGGCACGCTGTCCGTAACGGGCAGGCTCACCACATCGGGAAACAACATCACCGGGGGCGCCAACCTCACGATCTCTGGAGGCGGGAGCCTGATCGGGACCGCGTCTTCAATCGTCGTCTCCGGGGTCACAATGAACGACGCCGGGACGAATTCCATTTCCCTGACGACCGGCTCGATTTCCGCGTCGGGCTCATGGGACACCTCCGGATCATCCTCGGCTTTCACTGCCGGCTCGTCCACGGTGACCCTCACCGCCGCCTCCGGAACGATTGCGCTCGGGCCCGCTCAAGCGCTCGCGTCGTTGATCATCGCAGGGAACATCTCGTTGGCATCTCCGTTGACCGTCTCCTCCCTCACCATCTCCTCGGGTGGACTCGCCAAGGGCCCGCACTCGCTCACGGTGAACGGGAACGTGACGTTGGCCGGTGGCTACCTCACATCGACGTTGGGGTCCGTCTCCATCGCGGGAAGCGTGACCGTATCTTCGGCTTCGTCCTACATCGCCTTTGGCTCGGGAACCTGGATCATCTCCGGGAATTGGACGAACGCCTCGACCTCGGCATCTTGGTCCGCAGGATCTGCCGTTGTCACATTCAACGCGACGACGGATCAGATCATGACGTTCGCTGGCGCCAACTTGGCCGCCAACGAATTCAGCACGATTGAGTTTGACAGCGGCTCCTCCACCACCACGTTTACGATGGCCTCGGACGGCCTCGTGGCGCAGACGGTCGCAATACAAGGTGGCCCCGGGACGACCACGTTGACGACGTCGGGCGCGAGTCTCCCGATTATCGCGAATGCTCTGACGGTGGACGTTGGCGGGGCGCTCACCGCGAACGCGAGCATCCTGACGGTTCGGTCGCTGAGCACACCCGCCGGCGCAGTCGCGGCCGGGAACTCGACCGTCGTCGTCAACATCTCGGGCGGCTCCATCAACGTCACACAGACCCTGCACGACATCGTCGTGAGCCCCGGGATCAGCACGACCTTCGCCTCGAGCATCACCTGGTCGGGGGCGCTGACGCTGACGAGTTCCACGTCCATTTTCGAAAGAAATCTGACTTCAAGCGGTCTTGCGGTCCTCAACCTCGGAACCTCCACGCTCTCTATCGCTGGATCATGGGACACCTCCTCGGCGGCGACTCTCGCGTCGATCGACTCTGCGGTGACGTTCACCGGCGGGAGCGGCACGATCACCCTCGGTGCGGGCCAGCGGTTCGCCACATTGACCATCGCCGGGACCGTCGCTCTCGGGTCCGACCTGACCGCGGACACCCTGACCGTGACGAGCTCGAACGCACTGACGATGACGAGCCACCGCATCGCATTCAACAGCCTGACGGTCAACGGGACGATTGCGGACGGATCCGTGAACGCGACCGACCTCTCGGTCATGAACAGTGATACGACCGCTTTGGTCACCATCGCGGGGTTCAGCGAGTGGTCCCGCGGTTCCTCGTACTCCTGGACCCACACCTCCAGCGAATCGTCCCAGACGATCACGTGGTCGATCGGTGGAAATGCCGCGGGCATCCCGTACACCGTGACGAAAGACGGCTCGTCGTTTGCAACCGGAGCCGTCAACGGCTCCGGTCAGGTCGTCTTCACAATGCTCGGGTCCGACCCCGCCATGCAGGTGACGGTGCACAACCCGATCCCGCCTCCGTGGTGGCAGTCATCCTACATGCTTGCGATCTTCCCCATTGGAATCCTGTTGGGTGTTGCAATGTTCGCGCAACGACAGCGCTGGAGGCCCGCAAAGGCCTTCCTCGTGGACGACAGCGGTCGAATGATCAGGGAATTCACCCTGGACCCGTCTTGCCAGGTCACCTACGACCAGGCGGTGCAGGCAGGCATCTTGGACGCGGTCGACAAGCCGATCAAGGTCGCGAAGTACCACGGCCAGACGGTCCGCGGGGACGCCCTGGGGGTCGT
>VBMB01000048.1 GCA_005878525.1 Methanobacteriota archaeon | reverse complement strand
GGCGCGGCAAACGGAAGAACTCCGAGCCTCCATCGACCGACGCACCGCGGAAATCCAACAGCAGTCGACCGAGATCGGCGCGAAGTCGGAAGCGGTCCACGCGCGAGAGGAGGCAGCGACCACGCTCGAAGAGACGCTTCGGCAGCGAGACGACGCACTCGTCAAGGGGGAGGCCGGCCTACAAGACGCGATGGAACGCCTCGCCGCCGAGACGACCACCGTCCGGGGGAGGCTGGAAGAGGCCCGGCGGCGCGAGGAAGCCCTGAGCCGAGATCAGGCGGACCTGGCCAACGGCCGTGAG
>VBMB01000047.1 GCA_005878525.1 Methanobacteriota archaeon | reverse complement strand
GGACGGATCGATACGACCTGCTCAGGCATGGCGGCCACGCCACTCCTCGATCGGCACCGCGAACTTCTTCTCGATTTCCTCGCGGAAGTTCGGCCCCGTGTTGTACGCGCAGAACGGGATGACCTTGCCGTCGGGCGTCGCGTAGTGGATCACGCACCGCTTCACGCGCTCGATGTCGTAGTTGTAGTTGTCCTGGAAGTGCATGCCGCCGACGTACATCGTCGACCAGGAGAACTCCGCGGCCCCGGCCTTGTCGCCCTTCGTGAACATCCGGTTCAGGATTTTCAGCATCTTGGCGAGGCCCATGCCCTCCGGCGCCTCCTCGGGCTTGAAGTGCCGCTTCAGGAGCTGCAGCGCCTTCAGCTTCGAGGTGAATTTGATCTTCTTGTCCTTCGTGTCCTGCGCCAGGAGCCAGAGGTCTTCCATGAGGCCCTCGACGTCGATGAACCGCGTGATCGGCACGGGGTCCTTGCCGCTCTCCAGGAACAGGTACGAGGCCAGGCCGCACGCCGGGTGCGACGTGAACGAGGGTTTCGCGGTGTCCGTCAGGACGCTCACGAGCTCCGAGATCGGGGAGACGAACGGCACCGGGTACCAGTCGTCGCGGGTCAGGTAGCCCGTCTGCTCCTCGAGGTCGTACGCGAGGTCACTGAGCGTGTACCGCAGCTTCCGGCGGTCCTCTTCGGGGATTCGGCCCGTCAAGGACACCGGTTGGAAGTTCACGCCCTTCACGACATCGCGGTTCTTGATCGCGTAGTTCAGGATCTCGCCGGCCTGGTCATCATTGAAGGAGTTGACCATCGTCGGCACGAAGCAAATCGCGGGCGTGGGGAGCTTCTGGTTCTGACGCGCGCGGACCCGCTCGATGACCTTGAGCTTGATATCGAGCAGCGGCCTGCCGCGGGCCTTGATGTAGTTCTCCTCACGGAGACCGTCGAACTGCAGGTAGATCGTGTTCAGCCCGGCCTCGGCGACCTTCTCGAAGAAGCCGTCCTCGGTGGCGAGACGGATTCCGTTCGTGGCGACCTGGACCTGAGGGAAGCCCATTTCCTTGGCCGCCTTCACGATCTCGGGGAACTGCGGGTAGATCGTCGGCTCTCCGCCGGCGAACTGGATCGCGGCGACAGGGATCGGCCGCTGCGCACGCAGGACCGCGAACTCGTAGATGATCTGTTCGAACGTCGGCTCGAACACGTACCCGGCCGCGTTCGCGTTCGCGAAACAGATCGGGCACTTCAGGTTGCAGCGGTTCGTCAGGTCGATGTTGCAGAGGGACGTCGCCGAGTAGTGGAGGTTGCACAGGCCGCATTCGTACGGACACACCTTGGCGTCCACGATCTGCGGGTTCTCGAGCCCGACGCCGTCAAAGGCCCAGTTCTCGGCCCGGAGGTACATCTCCGCGTCGGACCAGCACACCTCGTCGAATTCCCCGTGCTCCTTGCACGTCTTCTTCATCTTGAGGGCGCCATCGCCGATGTACAGCGTCGCTGGGATGACCTTCAGGCATTCGGGGCAAAGGGATCCGGTCCGCCGGGGAAGCCCCTTCTGGAGTTTCGACGGCATGACGACCATCGCGTTGTCCTGCCGCGATTCCTTGTACATGTTGCGGACTGCGCCGATGGCGTAATCGGTGCCGCAGAGAGACATTTGTCATTCACTCCTTTCCCCCGCCTAATTTCTGAGGTCATGATAACCCTTTTGTAGTATGTGCTACTACAAGATTCTCAGGCGTTTCCTATGGAGAGAACGGTCTTACTGATATTGAAAATCAGCCCCTTTTCGGGGCGGCACCGCCCGCTGCAAGGGCTTGAACGACCTCCCCCACGTTTCGGAACGTCTGACGCGGAAGCGCGGACAGGAGGCGGTCTGCATGCGCTCGCGCCCCATCGTCCAGGTCGATTACCTTCCAGCCGTGCTGCTGGACGAGTTCGTCCTTCGATGACGGGAAACGCGCATCTGGCAACAAGACGGCCTCCAGCGAGGAAAGCCCGCGGGCGGAGGTCGCGGCTGGAAAGACGCCCGTCCGCTTGAAGGTCAGGAAACGCGCCGCGTCAGTGTACATTCGGACCCCATGGAACGTCAACGCGACGCGCACCGCATCTCCGCCGGCGCGATCGATCGCTCGCATCTCCTCGTCGTCAAACTGGTACACGTTGTGCGGACCCGGGCCGAACAGACGGGTATATTGCGTGTCGCCCGCAAGTCGAGGTCCCGCCTGGGACAAGTCGACGACGTCCAGGATGCCGGTCTCCTCCATCATCCGGTGGAGCTCTCGCGGGAGCGCTTCCCCGGCGTAAGCACGGGCCTCGAGGCCGATTCGGGTCCCGCGATCCGCCATGCCGACGAGATCGCCCAGCCCTGAAACCTGATCCGACTCAATCTTCAGGGAATTCGGCGTCTCCAGGATGACGAACGGCGCGCGGAGGATTCGGGCGGTCCGCAGGCTGTGCCCGAACGCCTCCCTCACGGCCGCCGACGCCCGTAGGCGCCCGGCGTGCGTGACGTCCCGGTGGGCTTTGATTGAGAACACGAAGTCCGATGGGACGCGGGTTCTCCAATGTCGGGCCATGGCCTCGGGAATCCGACGGTAGAAGGTCGCGTTCACTTCTGCGAAGCGGAACGCCTTCGCGTACGCTTCCAGGCCACCCGAGAAGTACCCCCATCCGCCGGCGCCGATGAGCGACTCTGCCATCCTCGAACCGATGGTCCTGGTGACCTTAAACCTCGAGGCAGGAGGAGAGCGAATCGCAGGCCGTCTCGGGGGCTCCGGCTATACGATAATCTATCGCCGGCGTATTGCGGACGTACCGATGGTCCGCCTCCGGTTCGGCTGCAGCGGCTGGGACTACCAGGAATGGATCGGTCCCGTCTATCGGAATGCGAGCGAATCGAAGCTCCGCGCCTACTCGCGGATTTTCGACACGGCCGAGATCAACTCGACGTTCTATCGGGCGCCCTCGCCCGGCATGGTGCTGGGATGGGCGCGCTACACCCCCGAAGACTTCGTCTTCGCAGCAAAGGTCCCGCAGACCGTGACCCACGACCGACTGCTCGACCTCGCGAAGGGCGCTGACAAGGATCTCCAATCCTATTGCGAGCTCATGCGACCCCTCCTCGATGCCGGGAAGCTCGGACCGCTCCTTCTCCAGCTCCCGCCCCGTCTCCGGTTCCAGGAAGCGACGATCCACCGCTTCCTCGACGTCCTCCCGCGGGACTTCACGTTCGCGCTCGAGCCTCGCAACAAGACGTGGATGACGATGGAGGCGTTCGACCTCCTCAGAGCCACAGGGGTCGCATACACGATCGTGGACGAGCCGCTCCTCCCGCCGGACCTCCACGTGACCTCCCCCATGGCATATCTCCGCTGGCACGGCCACGGGCAGGATCCGTGGTACAATTACCGCTACTCGGAAGAGGAGCTCAAATCGTGGGTGCCGCGGGTCCAGCAAGTCGCCTCCCAGGCGGAGACCGTGTACGGCTTCTTCAACAACCACTTCCACGGGTACGCGCCGGAGAATTGCATCCAAATCCTCCGGATGCTCGGGGTCCAGACGCAGGAGCAGGCGCGTGCGCTGCAGCGAATCGATGGCTTCCGAAAGCAGACCACGGCCGCCGAGGTCCGCCTCCGATCGATGACGCTCGAGGACTTCGGGGCCGACGTCCCGAAGGATGCCCTTGTCGAATCCGCGCTCGGGCGGTTCATGGACCGGAACCGCTTGGACCGCGCGAAGCGAATCCAATCGAGGGACGTCGAAATTTCCAGGGACGGCGACTCGATCCTCGCGCGGGTCAAAGACTACCGCGTCGAGCTCGATCCGACCGGGCGGACGATCCTCCACAACTGCGAGGACTGGGGCAAGCTCGTCGACCGCAAGGACTTCTGCAAGCACGTCGGGAAGTTCTTCCTCACGCTTCCGAAGGCCGAGGCCTTGGCGATCCTCGAGGCAATCGCGGCGAACCGCGATTCATGGACGTTTTCGACGCCGGCGCGCTAGGCGGGTTCCAGATTTCGTTCCGACATCGTCGCCGAGAAAGCCATAATCTACGACGGGATGAGGAGACTCGCCATGGGCGTCCTGCTCACGCCGATTACCGTGCGTCATCCCACGAGCCTCGACGCATTGCGCGGGCGCATGATCGCGGTGGACGGGAATCTCGAACTGTATCAATTCCTGTCGATCATGCGAACGCGAGACGGTCAGCCGTTGCAAGATTCAAAGGGACGCATCACGTCGCACCTGAACGGACTGGCCTTTCGAACGACGCGCCTCCTCGCCGACTACGACATCCGTCCTCTGTTCGTCTTCGACGGACGCCCGCCGGATCTGAAGCGGAAGGAGATTCAGAAGCGGATCGAGGCCCGCGAGAAGTCACAACGGGAATACAACGCGGCGGTCGCGGCCGGCGACACGGCGACGGCGTGGTCGAAAGCCGTGATGACCTCGCGCCTCACGCGCACCATGGTGGAAGAGGCGAAGACCCTCTTGACGCTCATCGGAATCCCGTGGATTCAGGCCCCCAGTGAAGGAGAGGCCCAGGCTTCTCAGCTCTCGCGCGAGGGGCAAACCTGGGCGACGGGCTCGAAAGATTACGATTCGCTCCTGTTCGGCGCGCCTCGGCTCGTGCGGTTCCTTGCGGTCGCATCGACCGAATTCCTCCCCTCACGCGGCCGATCGCGCGCCGTGCCGCCGGAACTCCTGGACCTCGATGAGAATCTGCGAGCCCTGGGCCTGACGCGAGAAGAACTCATCGACGCGGCAATCCTGATCGGGACGGACTTCAATCCCGGCGTCCGCGGCGTCGGTCCGAAGACCGCGGTTCGACTCCTCCGGGAACATCACTCTCTTTCGTCGCTTCCCTCGGATGTCCGCCAGTCTCTCCCGGACAACGTCGATGCGATTCACGAATTCTTTCTCCATCCGCCCGTCGCGCCCATCGACCAAATCGTCCCCGGCGCCTTGGATCCCGAAGGCCTTCGGAAATTTCTGTGCGACGAACGTGACTTCAACGCGACCCGAGTCGAGTCTTTGGTTCAGCGATTGTCCAAACGGCGCCTGATTCGTCCGCGACTCGACGATTTTTCGGAGCCACGAGAAACCATTAAATAAGGTCCACCCGTTCTCGCCGAATCAGAGGCCGGGCGCAGGTTGTGTCCGACCTGAGGGAGGAGTTAATTTGGCTGAACCTGCACCCGCTGAGCCGCCGGCCCGAGCTTCCACTGGCCGGAGTCGTCTGTTGATCGTGGCCGTTGTTATCCTCGTAATTGCCTTGATCGCGGTCAGCGCGTACGCGCTGATCCCCAAACCCTCCGCAAAATTGCCGGTTGAACTGTGGTACAATAACAGCAACCACTACGGGAGCACGGAGGTTGCCGTCGCATTGGCGTTGCAGAACAGCATCGCGTCATGCGGCAAAGTCCAAGTAACGCTCAAGTCGGACATCTGGACCGCGTACAAGACGCGGTGGGTAAACCAGCAGATGCCCCTGTTCCTACTCGGCTGGTATCCGGACTACTTCGACACCGACGATTACATCTCTCCATTCCTGGCGATTTCCGGCGCCAAATCCGAAGGCTCCTTCTACAACAACTCCCAGGTCGATCAGTGGATTCGAGACGAGGCCAGCACCAGCGACCCAACGATTCGGGCGGACCGGTTCGCGAAAGTCCAAGCCGCGCTGG
>VBMB01000046.1 GCA_005878525.1 Methanobacteriota archaeon | reverse complement strand
GCTTCCTCCTGTTGACGGCGGCGTTCGGGATCTTCCTCGCGCAGGGCCTGTGGTTGCTGATCGAGATGGCGACGATGGCCGTGTCGTCCGTTGGATCGGGATGGCTCGCGCTGAACCTCGCCGTCCTCATCTCGTTGTATCTCGCCCTGCTGCGGTGATCGAATGTCGGAAGGCCTCGAACTGGAAAGCCGCCGCCGAATCTACGATTTCCTGGTCGCGAACCCGGGCACGCATCTGCGGCGGATCGGACATGCGCTCGGAATGTCGACCGGCATGCTGTCGTATCACCTCGGGTACCTCGAGCGCAACGGCGTCTTGAAGGCGGAAGAGGACGGCCATCGGAAACGATACTTCATCGCCCGCGCGTTCGTCGAGGCGCAGCGTCGGATCCTGGCCGTGCTTCGCCAAGATGTGCCGCGGAAGATCCTCGTCGAGCTCCTGACCTACGAAGGCCGCACGTTCGCGGAGCTCCAGGCGTCCGTCGGCGTCTCGAAGTCCACCTTGTCGTATCATCTCCAGAAGCTGATGCATCGAGACCTCCTCGTACGGACGAAACGGGAGCGGGAGAGCGTCTTCACGATCAAGGACCTGGAAGAGGTCCGGAAGCTCCTCCTCGCGAACCAGTCCAGTTTCCACGACGATGCGGTCGACCGATTCGCGGACCTCTGGACGAAGCTCCGCACCTGACGAGGCCGCGGCTACTCGACCTTCGTGAATTCGCGGACGAGACACGTCGCGTAGCTTCCCCGACTCGATGCGAACGACAAATTCAGCCCATGGTCGTCCGGGCGGATGGCGAAATCATGGAGGGGGGCGAGGATCTCGCGCCGAGAGCCTTTCGAAGAAATGCGCGGGATGTCCGGGATGATGAAGTCCTCCGGGCGGAGGCCCTCGGTTGCAACAATCTCCTTCTCGATTTGGCCCACTTCCCCGCCTGCGAACTCGGATTCGGAACCGAACAGGATCGCGCTGACCCAAGCTTTGCCTTCGCGGCAGCGCTCGGCCACCCGCTCCAGGTTATCGCACGTCACGTCGATCGTCCGATCTCGGTCCGGAAGCCCTCGCTTGTCCGCCGGGAGCACGATGTCGCCGGGCACGGGCTCGTGGATGGGCAGCCCGCGACGCATCCGCTCGCTCATCACTCGGTTGAAGAGGTACGACTGGTACCCGTGGACGAACATCAGGAGGAGATTGAACGGAAGCTGCTGCAGCGCGCCGACGTAATCATCCGGACGGGACGCCAGATGATTGAGGATCGCCTTCTCGAAGCCGTATGACTTCGGATACGACCGCAGGGCCGCGCGGACATCCCCCGTGTCTCGCAGCGCGGCGCGGACCTCGTACGATTCCGAGCCCTCGCCCTCCAGCGGATTCGCGACGTACGTCCCGACGGCCTCCTTGAATTCTCCACGGACGATGTGCCGGCCGACGACGTGTGTGATCGGGCGAACGGAGCCGAACCGTTGCACCCCGAAGAAATTGGGGAAGCCGCCGAACGAACGGATCTGGCGGGCGGTCTCTTCCGCGATTGGGATTGAACGATCCGCCGCGACCGCGAGATCCCGCAGGACAATCCGGAACCGGTTGCCCACGAGGTCTCCCATCTCGAGGGGTCGGTCGGAACGAAAGAGATCGAGGACCTCGATGTCCTTCATCCGCAGGGCCTTGATCGCCTCGGGCGGGACGTTCTCAAAGGAGAATAGCTGCGTCGTGAGGGCGCGCTTGTCTTTGGTCCCCGCGAATCCGATCCGGCGGCGGCTGATGTGCAAGGCCCGCGCCAGCTCCCGCACCAGGCGGTTCGTCTCCCAGTTGCGAACGCGGAGCGAGGCAATCGTGTACGAGCCGTCAATGGCGAGTGGGGGCGGGGAGGAAATCTCCTCGACCACAAAGTCTTCCGCGGTAGCCTTGAGGGTGCCCCCGAGGCCGGGGGTCGACGTCAGGTAGCCTTCGATCCCGACGTCCCGTTCCATGGGACTACGCGAGCTCCTTCTCCAGGAGGGCCTTCGCCCCGCCGAACTCCCCCGCGAGGCCCTCGGCAACCCGCTTGAGGGCGGCCTGCGGGCTGCCCTTCTTCACCTTGACCGTCAGCACGGGCTTGTCGAGCTGCGGGTGGCCCGTGTAGTACAACGCATCCTCGACGTCCGGGTCTTTCAAGAGGGCTGTGATCAAGGGATAAATGACCGTGTCGTCGGCGTTCACGATCTCAAGACGAACGGAATCCTTCTGTTTCTCGAGCAGGCGAATCTGCATTGGAAAGCGCGAGTGGGTCCCGCCACTTAAGTCTTTGCGGTCCTGTGCGCCGTCACGACTTTAGTCGGATCGAAATGTCGATGAAACAACGCGCCGGTTTGCCCCAGACATACACGGCCTGGGCGCGATGAGCGGAGGTCTGAGGAATCAAGTGGACCTTACTAATCTTCCGTCCGACTGCGACCAGTTTCTCCCCCGCGACGGCGTCGCCCGGATCATGGAGTTCGGTCAACGATTCCCTCTTCCATCAGGCGGCGGACGACCCGAAAACCGAGCTCGAAGTCGATGCCCAGGGCCTCGCAGATCTCCGATACGAACGCGGATGGTTTCCGCCGCAAGTACTTCACGATGGCCGCCCGCGCTTTGGGCTCCGTCCAGGGCTTGACGACCACTACCTTGGAGTCCCGGAGGTCCTGAACGTACGCTTCGATCGCCCGCTCCAGGAGTTCCGTTCGAGACTTCATATGCGCCCGGCCGACCAAATCGTCAACCTCCCCGAGAAGTTTGGGCGGAAGACGGAGCGAAATGGTCGGCTTTCGCACCTTGCGGTTTTGCATGTATTGCATGTATTGCAGCGCATCTACTTAACCCCATGCGCTACGGTCAGCCCACATGGCTCGAGCAGCCTCTGGACCGAAGGGGCCATGTGCCGGGTTCACTATCCGGATCCGGTGGAATTCGGAATGGTGCAGAAGATCATCGATGTGGCCGGCTCTTCGCCGACGAGCTTTGCGAAAGCGGCGGACAATGCAGTCGCGACCGCGGCGGAGACAGTCCGGAACCTGAAATGGGCCCGCGTGTCCGAGCTCGAGATGGAGCTCGACGGAAAGAAAGTGAAGTCGTACCGGGTCACGGTGCGGATCTACTTCGACGTCGAGCGATGAACCTCACTCGACGTGGTCGTGTACTCGCAGGACGTTCCCGAACGGATCCCAAATCGTTCCGGCATGGGCTTCGTTGCGTCGAACGCGGATCCCCTTTGACTCCAGGTGAGCCGCGGCGGCCTCGAAGTTCTCCACATGGAATTCGAACGGGCTCGAATCGCCTTTCGGGCCCAGGGCCACTTTCGGAATCTCGGTTGTCCGCCAAAGGGTGAGCTGGCCTCCCTTCGTCTCGATCACCGTCCAGACCGGACTCCCTTTACCGACCACGCGGAACCCGAGGAGATCGCGGTAAAAGGCAAGGGCCTTGTCCATGTCATCCACCGGGAGGAGGATGTGACCGATGTCCTGGACGACTCCCACGGAACCGCGATGGTCTTCCGGAGATATATGAAATCGCCGTGCAGGGAGGTTTCGATAGCCGTACGAAGGAATCTAAATAGGTCCGAGGTTCCATCGCGTCACTCTCATGCCTCCCGGCGACGAGCCGACCGCGGAGTCCTTCGAGTCGGAGGCCGCGGAGCTCCTCGAGTCGATCGGGCGGGCGCGGAAGAAAGTCGAGGGAATCGCGGGCGTCCTCGACGGCACCCTGGATCGGTATCGCGAGCGGATCGATCGCCTCATCCGTGAGAGCGAAGTGGACAACTGGCGCCAGGTGAGGATCTTCACGCGGGACGTCGAGACGATCGCGGCGGACCTCGGGAAAGCGTCGAAGGAGAAGCGTCTCTCGCCGCGGCTCGTCGCTTGGCTCGATGCGGCCCTTCGGAAGGCCCGCCGTCGGGATTTCTACGGGGCGCGGAAGGCATGGCGGCGTCTCGACCGGATCGCCGAGCAGGGCGCGGAAGTCCGACGGTTGCAGGGCCGGTACCGCGAGGCGTACCGCTCCATCGAGTCCCGGATCCGACAGCTGAAGACGCAGGTCGAACGCCTGGAGAAAATCCCGAAGCCGCCGACATCCCCCGAGGCGGCCCGCGCGTTCAACGAATCGGTCGACCGATTCAACGAGGCATCGACCGCGGCGTACCTGGACTTCCTGTCGCGGGCCCGGGCGGACCTGGCGATCCCACTCCTCCTCGACGCCGGCCAGGGCGGCGGGATCGGCGTGCCCGCGCCGCCTCCCGGCTCCGATCCCGATCCGCTCATGCGCCTGCTGAGCAACGCGAGCCCTCAGGTCGACACGTTCCGAGGCCGCACGTTCTACGGCCTGCTCGAGCTCCCCGGATATTCGGATGCGAAGCTCACGCACATCTACGGGGACTCCCGCCTGATCCGAGGCGCCTTGGATGAGGCATGGTCGTGGCTCAAGGCAATTCGCGAGGACGAGCGGCGCTCCCTGCAGATCCAGTGGAGCGAGGACGCCCTGATGCTCCGGCGGCGGGTTCCTTCGGTCGTCGCGTTCCTCGAGCGGCTCGGGAAGATGAACGACGCGGCGGACCGCGGACGCGAACTCGTCGCTTCGCTGAACGACGGCCGATTCGAGTCGCTGCAGACTGCGGCGCGCTTGTACGCGACCCATGGGGAAGCCGCGGAGCGGAAGTGGCGAGGGGCCCTCGAAAAGGACATCGATGGGATGCGCAAAGAGGCCGCGGAACTGAGCGCGGTCCTGAAGAAGTTCACAGATCCGGCCAAGGTGGAAAGCGGGTAGCGATTCGGCCGCGTCCACCACAATCTCTTAGCCGTCGTCCCGCAATCCGAGGCCGGGTGGATGCATGGGAGTCTTCGTCATCGCGGCGTATCGACCGAAAATGGGGAAGGAGCGGTTGCTTCGGGACGTGCTGAAGGATCACCTGCCGATCCTGCGGAAGGAGCGCCTGGTCACGGACCGCCCTCCGTATCTGATGCGCGCCGCCGACGGCACGTTCGTCGAGGTCTTCGAGTGGAAGTCCGCCGCCGCGATCGAGGCGGCCCATGGCAATTCCTCGGTCCAATCGATGTGGGCCCGATTTGAGGAAGCGTGCACCTACGAGCCGCTCCTCAATCTGAAAGAAACGAAGGACATGTTCGCGCATTTCGAGGCCGTCGACCTCTGAATCTCGTCACGCCTTCTGACGGAACTCCATCTGCTGGAACACGAACGCGGACAGGATCACCATCGCGATCGAGAAGGCGATGAGGACCCCGGCTGCCGCTCCTGCGCCGAGATCCGACGAATACCCGCCGAGCGGTCCGATCGCGACGACGTCCTTCAGGATCGTCTTCAGGTAGTGGATCACGCTGAGCTTCGGCACGTCCCCGGGAATCGAGTCCACGACCGATTCCCAGACGAAGCCGATCAACAAGCCGACCGCGAGCGGCCGCCGGACCAGGACGGAGATGAAGAGGAACAACGCGCCGTAGGCCGCCGTGCCGAGGATGGTGACGG
>VBMB01000045.1 GCA_005878525.1 Methanobacteriota archaeon | reverse complement strand
CGATCGCGCTGACCACCGGCGCCCGCGAAGCCGCGACCGCCCGCGCGAGCCCTTCATCGTTGAAGCACCACAGGTCCTCGAGGGATCCCCCGCCGCGAGCGACGATGACGACGTCCACGCGGTCGGCGACGAACGCGAGGGCGCGACGCAAGCTGGCGGGCGCCTCGGGTCCTTGGACCAGGGCGGGCGCGATGACGATGTGTGCGATCGGGTACCGGCGTCGCAGGATCGTGACGATATCGTGCACGACCGCGCCGACCTCCGAGGTCACAACCCCGATCTTTCGGGGATACGCCGGGAGAAGGCGCTTTCGCGCCGCGTCGAACAGGCCTTCCGCCGCCAGCTTCTTGCGCGTCTTCTGATATGCGGCCCAGAACGCGCCGACCCCCGCGGGGGTCGCGGCCTTGATGAGCAGTTGCACGGACCCTCGACGCGGGAACACGTCGACGTCGCCCGAGACGACGACATCCATGCCGTCCTCGAGATCGAATCCGAGCATCTCGGCATCCTCGCGGAACAGGGTACACGAGAGTTGGGCGGTCGCATCCTTCAAGGTGAAGAACACGTGGCCGGAGGGCGCGCGCTGCAGGTTGCTCACCTCGCCACGGACCAGAATTCGGGAGAGAATCGGGTTCGCTCGAATCGTGTCTCGGATGACGCGGGCGAGTTGCGTGACGGTGAGCGCCTGCGGTACGCCCGGTCGGTTCTCGCAGGTGACGGCGATCGGATCCATTCTCCCCTCTCCGCGCAGCCGTGACGGGAGTTATCAACTGACCGAGGGGAGATAGCCGAAAGTGTTTCGCGGGTTCTTTTGTGGACGATGACGGATCGGAGGTCGGTCCGAAGCCAGTCGTCACGAACCGGTCAGTTCGCTCGCGCGGAGGAGCGCGTGAAGCCGCACACCGATCTCCGCCAGGAGGATCGCGCCGCCCTCCTCTCGGTCGACGACGCACACGCAGTCCTCGACGACCGCGCCGTGTTCCCGAAGGCGATCGATCGCGCCCCGCAACGTGCCGCCCGTCGTGACGACGTCTTCGACGAACAACACGAGATCGCCTCGATTCAACTCGCCGAGCTCGACGCCAGCGATCCGGCTCGCTCCGCGTGCATACGGAGCGATCGCCTTCGCAATCGTCCGCAGGAGATCCGGTCGGGTGATGGCCTTCTTGATATCTACGTAGTACGAAGAGGTCTTGCCGGACGCGAGGGTGAAGGTCCCGAACTGGAGCGCCCCGGATGCCTTCAGCGCCGCGACGAAGTCCGGTCGGTCGAGGTCACCATGGCTCCTGCTTCTGGCCGATTCGAAATCCGATGACATTCACGGCCCGATGCAGGGCGGGCGTGATAAGGATGATGGCAACGAGTCCAAGGAGCGCGTCGCCATAGAAGAACCGCGGGACCGACCATGCGGGAATCGTGAGGCTCAGGAGGAGCGCCCCGACGACGAAATCGTACTGGTCGAGGACGGGGGCTTTCGCACCGCGGGGCTTGTGCATCCGCCGCTTGAGGAACGCACCCGCGAGGTCGCCGAGGAGCGCGCCGAGGGCCAGGACCGCGGACGCCCCGAACGCCACGCCGACCGGTCCGAACGACCACATTGAATTCGGCGCGAAGAGGTTGAACGGTGCCGTCAAGAGCAGACCCAGGAACACCCCCGACAACGTGCCTCCCACGAGGCCCCGCCACGTCTTCCCGTCGCCGAAGAGACGCTCGCGATCCCCGAGCGTTCGGCCAAAGTCGATGGGCGTGCCCCCGCCGAAGACGACCGCCATCGGGTTCGCGACGAAGGCGGGGAGGAAGAACCACAAGGCCTGCGGAATCGCCTCGAGGGCCATCGCGGCCGGCGTAGGTTCGTGACCCGGATATAGGTAATCCTGCCGCCCCGACGGCCCGGAGCCTCTTCTCGAACCTACCTCTGTTCAGAGGTAGGACCGGTGGCGAATGGGGACGACCGAACGGCCTACGCGGAACGTTCGAGACGGGCAATCCTCGACGAGACGTCGGCTTGGATCCGACGATAGTACGCGAGGAGCTTCCGCCCGCCGTTCTGCCTGGACGCAGGGTCCCGAGCCGGCCCGACGTAATCCTCCCGACGACGACTGCGACCATTCTCTCGCTCGTAGTGCCAGAAGTACAGATACTCGTTCCCGTCGATCCGATGGACGCGGAGACCGCAGCCGATCCGCATGGAACTACCTCTGTTTAGAGGTAGATTCCCGGGACGCGTGAACCTTTCGGTGGGGTGTGTGAATCCCGTGGCCTCTCCTTTCAAGCATGATAATCTGCGCATCACCCCTTTATAGCGCCGTCCGGCTCGTGCGACGGTCCTCCCATGGACCGTTTGAAGACGTACGTCGAGGGCTTCGACGAGGCGCTCGGCGGCGGCATCCCACGCGGCTCGCTCGTCCTCGTCGCCGGCACCCCGGGGACGATGAAGACGGCCCTGACCTTCTCGATCCTGTACGAGAACGTGAAGGCCGGCTCGAAGGCCCTCTACATCACGCTGGAAGAGAGCCAGGAAGACCTCCGGGCCGCGATGACGGACCTCGGCATGACCGGCCTGGACGACATGGAGTTGTACATCCTCGACGTCGGTCGGATCCGGTTGGAGCACAAGGACGAGGAGCCCACGAAGAACTGGCTCGACGTCCTCCAGAAGTACATCGACCAACGGGTTCGGGTGAACACGTTCGACCTCATCGCCCTCGACAGCCTCGCGGCGCTGTACAGCCTGAGCCACCTGAACAACCCGCGCCGAGAACTGTTCCACTTCTTCGGCTTCCTGAAGTCCCTGCACGCGACGTGCTTCCTGATTTCCGAAGTCCCGTCCGGGAACCACGGCAAACTGTCGTCGTTCGAAGAAGAGTTCCTCGCGGACGGGATCCTGTACCTGGGGCAGGTCGAGCGAGGCGCCGCCGACGTGCAGCTGCGCCTCCGGTGCGTGAAGATGCGCCGCGCGCGGCACGAGCGCGGATATTACGCGCTGAGCCGGAACGACGGCCGCTTCCAGATCACCCGCGCGACGTCAGAGTGAGGTCTTCTGGAGCAGCTTGAGGAGCGCCTCGGCGTACTTCCCCGCGAGCTTCTCGTTGCCGAACGTCTTCGTCGCCGCGGCCTTGTTCTCCTCGATCGCCTCGACCGTCTTCACGAGCACCTGCACGACGTCCTTCCCGGGCGCCCGCCGGAACAGGGCGGCGATCGACGCGCCTTCGCCCGTCATCACGACGAGCCGGCCGACCGGAAGATGCAGGACGTACGTGCCTTTCGCCCGCCGTTCGGATTCCCGGCGGACCATCTCGGCGACCTCGGGCTGGTCGAGGTACGCCGTCTCGCCGGCCTTCGCAAGGACCTCGCGGCCTTTCCGCAGGATCACGAGCGCGATCGCGTTCGACTCCTTGTGCCCCGCGGCGAGCTCGGACCAGAACGCGGCCTGGAGCGAGAGGGCCCGCAGCCGCCGCCGAAGGGAAGTCATCGCCGCCCGGTCCTGGCTCCTCACGAGTTCCTTCAGGGCCGCCTCGACCTCTTTCGCCTCTTTCGGATGCAGGAGATGCCGGAACGTCTGGAACTCCTGGCTCAATGCGTCCAGCTCCGGCGGAGAGCGGGGGCGCGACGGGACCACCGGCGCCGGCATCTCGCCGAGCGGGTCGTTCGTCGATCGGTCGCTCGCGGACAAGGCGGGAACCTCTTGCTCGATCAGGTCGACGGCTTCGGCCAAGCTCTTGTCGGGGTGGCGCAGCATCGCTTCCATGACGACTTTGCCATGGCCCTCGAGCTCCCAGCGGAGCAGCTTCAGGGCTGCGTCATCCCGCTTGGCCATCCCTTCTCGCCGGGCGCAACGGACGGCGGCTACAAAAGCATTCCTTCCGAAATCGGGTTTTGAGGAATACTTCTCACCGATGAATATCTCCCTCGATAACGAGGACGCCATCGCTTTATAACGAAGACCTCGTCGTGCGGCCTACGATGGACATCGAGGTCCCATTGCTCCAGACGTATGTCGACGGACTCGACCGCGCCCTCGGCGGCGGGATCCCGAGGGGCAGCACGGTCCTCGTCGCCGGTACGCCGGGGACGATGAAGACCTCCCTCATCCTCTGGATGATGCACGAGAACGCGCGCCTGAACGGCGTCAAGTCGCTCTATGTCAGCTTGGAGCAAGACATGGACAGCCTCAAGGCGGGGGCCTCGCGGATGGGGATGAAGAACCTCCACGAGTCGAGCGTGTACATCCTGGACATGGGCCAGCTCCGCCGCGGGCTGGCGCGCTCGGAGTCCTCGAAAGACTGGTTCACGATCCTCTTCGAGATCATCAAGGAGGCCGTCAGCGCGAGCGGCTACGGCGTCCTCGCGCTGGACAGCCTCGAGGCTCTCTACGCCCTCTCCGAAATCAAGACGCCGCGGCGGGAGATGTTCCACTTCCTCTCGTCGATCAAGGAGCTCGGCCTCACGACGTTCCTGATCGCGGAACAACCATTCGGCTCGACGCGCCTCGCCCAATGGGGGGAGGACTTCCTGGCGGACGGCATCCTGAACTTGCGGCAGGTCGAGGTCGGCGAGACCGATGTCCAGCTGCGGCTGCGGTGCATCAAGATGCGCTGGATGAACCACGATCACAACGCGCTCGCGCTGAACCACGACGGCCAGAAGTTTTTCGTGACCCACGTGATCTCAAAGAAAAAGTGAAAGGGCCGGGCGGTTGCCTGCCGGTCGGACCAATCGCGATGCCGGCTCAACGGGGAGGAGACGGGCCGGACGGCGGCGGCATCGTCGACATGGGCATCCCCGGCGGAGTCGTAGGTGGCGGAATCTCCCCGTGGCTGACGCGGGACCACGCCAGATAGGTCGCCGCGGCGAACAGGAGAGCCGGGATCACGCTCAGATAGCCCAAGCCGCTCGCCTGGGCTTGGAGCGCACTGATGGGCGCGGGGTTGTACGTCCCCCCGGATGTGGCCTGGCTGACCGCGTTCGAGACGAGCGGCGCGATTATGGCGAAAATCGCAATCGAGATAGCGAGGTTGGCCACGTACCCGGCCCATAGGAGCATTTTCCCGGATTGCTTCTGCAGGGCGTACGTGAACAGGACGGATGCAATGCCGCCAACCGCCGCTCCGATAATCGCCCCGATCAGGAGGGTATTGAACGCGCTCGCGAACACGGCCGCCAGGGCGGCCGGGGTTTGAGCGTTGGCTGTAATTACCGCAGCGGCGAAGAGCACAGCGGCGATGACGATGATAATGATCCCGACGAAGAACAGCACGATCGCGATGACGACGTTCCGGGCATGGGTCGAGCCGAACGCTTTGCGCCCGAGGATGACGAGGATCGCACCGATGAGCGAGAGCAAGCCTCCCAAGATCCCGACGATCGGAATCCATGAAATGAGCCCGCCGATGAGGAGCAGGAGAAGTCCGGTCTTCGTGCGGTCGATTTGCTTGCGCCGCTCCGCGTCCCACGCCGATGGCAGGCCGGGCATCGCGCCTCCGTATGCTCCGGGCGCCGGATACATCGGCGGAGCGCCGGACGACGGCGGCGCCCCTGCCGACAGAGGACTCCCGCAGTTCGTGCAGAACATCGTTCCGAGCTTGTTCGAGGTGCCGCAGCGAGGACAAGTGAGGCTGGTTGCCAATTTCCCCCTCCGCCATCCGGAACAGAATCGGGGTTGAAAATCCTATCGGACCCCGGAAAGCTTAATCCGCCCGAGGCCATGAAAGCGCATGGCGGCCGCCGGCCCCTTCGACCGATGGATCTCGTTCGAACTCGGCCGGCTGAACGCCGGGCTCGTCGTCGAGAAGAAGAGCCTGACGCGTCTCCTCGCGGAGCCGGATCCGGAGTGCCGCACGCGGGAGGGGGACCCGCACCCGTTCGACCGGGCGGCCCTCGACCGCCTCGCCGCCGTCCTCACCCGGGAAGAGGCGGACGACCTCCGGCTGCCCCTCACCCTGGTCGCCTCCGGCGACTCGGACAGCGCCTATCTCACGGACGAACTGGGCGCGAAGGCCCTGCGGGCCGTGGAGAAGTTCGATCGGGCGTTCCCGTTCCGCGACGGACGGATGGCCCTCCCTCATTCGCTCGCGATGGATCTCGTACGACGCCACGGCGGCGCCGTTCAGCTGGCCTTCGCCTGAGGCCTATTTTGGCGCTTCGGGCCGTTCCTTGCGGGATGCCCAGAAATCCTCGGGGACGTCGTCGTAGATGGACCCCATCTTCTCGGCCTCTTCCTTCGCCTTCTGCGCCTCGACGAGCTCGGCGATCCGTTCTTTCCGGAACATCCAGTAGTGGATCCGCCACTCGCGCCCGTCGTAGAGGGTCGTCTCTTCTCGTTCCGTCGTGAGGATGCCGGAGTCCTCGAGCATATAGAACGCGTCCCGGTCTTCCGGCTCCAGGACGTTGTCGATGATCCGTTCGGAGTAACCGAAGAAGTTGAGGACGTGCTGGGCCATCGCCCGGGCCTCTTCCTCCTTCATCCCGGTCCGGTCGATCGAGTTCTTGATCGCCCGGGTGAGGTCGTCGACGGTCAGCGTCCCGGCCGGTCCCCGCTCTGACTTCGTCTTCACGGCCATGGGTCGCCTCGGGCGGCTCCTATGGGGGGTCTATGCTATTTAAGAGTTCTGCGCCGCCGTCCCTCCGTTGATTCTCAGCATCCTGG
>VBMB01000165.1 GCA_005878525.1 Methanobacteriota archaeon | reverse complement strand
CTCTGAATCCGGTCTCCCTCCTCCGGTCGGTTCCCCTCCAGGCCTTGTCGCTCGGTCCGAGCGGTGTGCCACACCGACCGCAGTAGCCGTTTCCTGGAGGGATCAGGGACCCACAATTGAGGCATTTCGAGCTCCCTGCCAAAGATTGACTCCAAGTTGCCAGGGAATCGAAGATTCGACGAGTCTGCGCGATTGATTCCTGCCTGAGCACCGCTTTCCCAATGAAGTTGGCCTTTTCCAGCTGTCCCAGAGCCGATTTGTACTCGACCTCAACTTGGCTGGACCCAAGCCCACCTTTCACCGGCCGCAGGTGAAATGCAACGATAGTGGGCATGTTGATGGTTATTCGCTGGCCCGTGAAAACAAGCCCAGCCTTGACCGTTTCAAGATCGCCATCATCGTCGTAGAGCTTGAATTTGAAGAACTCGCTAGACCTCGCCGGGCTCGAATACCAGACCTGGAAACGCATCTCCCCCCCTCCTCGTCGAACTCCGCGAGCGCCTGCGAATTCGGAGCCTATGATCGAATGGACCCAGTGGTTACTTAGACGTTGCTGTCGCCTTTGACATCTCGGACTATCAAAGCGAGGTCTGCGAGAATGACCCGGGCGACTCGCCTCGCTCGTCGTAAACCGCGCCGCCGTGCATCGGCGGGCGACGCCTCGTTTGATTCAGGGCCTGACCGCGATGGGCTGCAGCCAATTATCGCGGCGAGACCTCCGGAAATCCTCAGGCTCCACGCCTTCCTCGAGCATCCTCCGGGGTATCACTTTCCATGAGTCGTCGCTCACGGCCGCCGTGACCCACCAGCCGAGGTCCGTTCCGGTCGGCCGAGGGTTGCAGTCGCACCGAAGCATATAAGCCACCAATTGTGTCCGGTACCGTCAGACCGCGACGGCCTGCAGGGCCCGCCGCGGAGGCTCCCCATGGCCAACTTCCGGATCGAGAACGTGGTTGCGTCGACCTCCCTCGGGCGCGAGCTCGACCTCAAGGCGATCGCCCTCGCCCTCGGTGGCTCCGAGTACGAGCCGGAGCAATTCCCCGGCCTCATCTATCGCATCAAGGAGCCGAAGACCGCGATCCTCCTGTTCCGCAGCGGTAAAGTCGTCTGCACCGGCGCGAAGAGCCTCGAGAACGTCAAGACCGCGATCGACCTCGTCGCGAAGCAGATCGAGGCGGCCGGCATCTCGATTAAGAAGAACCCGGAGATCGAGGTCCAGAACATCGTCGCGACCTCGGACCTCGGCGCCCCGCTCGACCTCAACGCGGTCGCGATCACCCTCGGGCCCGGTGCGGTCGAATACGAGCCGGAGCAGTTCCCGGGCCTCGTCTATCGCATCGACGAGCCGAAGGTCGTCCTCCTGATGTTCGGCAGCGGCAAGGTCGTCTGCACGGGGGCCCGCAAGCCCGCGGACGTCGAGAAGGCCGTCGAGAAGATCACCGCCAGAGCAAGTTCAAGCAGGACAGCTACCAGACGATCGTGGACCTCGCCAAACCGGACCATGCGGGGGAGCTCCTAGGAGCCCGGGTGGTGTGGGCCCGAAAGGACGGCGTCCAGATCCTGGGCCGGGTCGTGGCCCTTCACGGCCGGAAGGGCGCGCTCCGCGTCCGGTGGGACCGCGGCTTCCCGCCGCAAGCCCTCGGCACCCAGGTCAAGATCGTGCCTTGATGCGATTCGGCGCGTTCGCGTGCAGCTCTTCGAACTTAAGTAACTCGACGGGCATCGTCGGCTCATGCCCGGGAAAACCAAGGCCAAATCAATCAAGAATCCGGGACCTGCCGAGAGGCCGGAGACGACGGCGATCGTCCTCCGGATCGCTGCAGACCGCGCGACGGATTTCGAAGCGATGTTCGAGGCCGAGGAGATCCCGATCTGGGACGACTTCACCGGCCGGGGTCTGTTCCTTGAGGCGCGTCTCGTCCGCGCGGTCGGCGGGAGCGAGCAGCGAAGAGGCATCCAGGATTACCTCCTTCACATCGTCGCCGCGGACCACGAGGCCCATGAGGAGCACGACCGCGACCCTCGGTTCCGGGCGTTCCTCGCGAAGGCGGAGCGGTTCCAGCCGGACCCGCCGCTCGTCTGGTTCGGCGAGACAATCTTTGAACGTCGAAGTTGAGTCGGACGACACACCGGGTGCTTCGATGATCGTTTCTCGACCGACTTTGTATCGGGACGCAGCCCTTGCCGACCCGAGCGGACCATCTCTGCGGAAGGAGGTGAGCGTCCTCGTCGACGCGGGCCACGTGGTCTGGATTCGTTCGAGTAGCGATGAGGGCGCCCTTCCACCGGACGTCCACGTCATCGACGCCGGTGGCTCCACGATCGTTCCAGGCATGGTCGATGCCCACAGCCACGTCACGCTTCCCGGCGGCTCGCACTGGATCGACCGCGGTGCCGATCCTCCGGAGGAACTGCTCGAGGTCGCGGAGCACAATGGGGACCTCTTGGGCCGCGCCGGCGTGCGCTGGGCCCGCGACGTCGGGTCGCCGCTCGCCGTGGATCCGCGGGACGGACAGAAGCGGGCCCTCGCCCTCCGCGTGCGGGAACGGTGGCGATTGGACCCGAATCGACCGAGGATTCGGGTCGCCGGAACGTGGATCAGCCACAGCGGCGTGATCACAGGTGGCCTCCTGATCGAGGCGGATGACGGGCCCGCCCTCCTGAAGGCCGCGTCGACGCAGCTCGACGACGGAGCGGACTTCCTCAAGCTCTACCTCGACGGGCCGAAGAAAGAAGAGGCGCCCTGGTCGTCGGGATCGACGCCGGAGTCGATTCCCTCGAACACGGATTCGAGCTCGACTCAGACGCGGTCGCGATGATGGCCCGTCAAGGGACGTTCCTCGTGAGCACCCTGGCGATCTTCCGTTCCTGGGCCTCCTTCGCGCAGACGACCACGTTGCCCCGGTTCGTCAGCGACGAGGGGAAAGAGCGGATCGCGCGTCGGCGGGAGCGGGCGATCGAGAGCGTCCGCCTCGCGTATCGAGCGGGCGTCGGGGTCGCGACCGGCACGGACTTCGGGGGCGGATCCCTGCGAGCGAACCATCTCGCCTGGGAGGTCGAGTCCCTCGTGGAGGCCGGCCTGAAACCCTGGGAGGCGCTAGCTTCCGCGACGGTTCGCGGCGGGGATCTCCTGAACGAACCGGAAGCCGGACGCATCGTCGAAGGTGGTCCCGCCGACTTCTTCCTCGTCCACGGCGATCCGCTCACCGATCCGACGGCCCTCTGGCGGGTGTGGCGGGTGGCCTGGTTGCCGGGATGACTTCGAACGTCGGAGAAACAGTTCCAGAGGGCCGTGTCTCGCACTTCACGTGACGTCGACGTCCCGCAGGCGCCGCGCTTGGAGGTCGTAGACGTGGCCGGTGACCGCGACCTCTCGAATGACGAAGGGAGATTCCTTCAGGTTGCGGACGTCCTCGCGCACGCTTTCATCGATGTCCGCCCAGGGTAAGAAATCGACCGACCCGGCGTCGATATGAAGTTCCGGCTGCATCCGTTCGCAGAATCTCGCGTTCGACGCCGCATGGAGACCGCAGCCGGTGTGGTGGACGACCATCACGTGCCGGCACCCGTTCAATTGGGTGATCAGAAAGGTCCGGACGAAGTCGTCGGTCACCCGTCCGCCGGGGTTCCGATAATACCAGACGTGGGCGGCGCCCGTCGGGACGAACTGTCGCGGCTCCAACCTCGAGTCGACACAGCAAAGGATGGTGACCGGCCGATGCTCCCCTTCGGATCGCACGGCGTCCTGGGCCATTCGATCGGTCCTGCGGGATATCAACGGCTCGTATCAATGTCGGGGACTCCGCAGCTCGTTCTCAAAATTCGAAGGTCCCATATCGGCATGGAATTTTGGCATACGGTTATCTAGCCTCTCGGGGGCTCGGGGCGTCGGGGTCGGGTGGAGAGGATGAAGCGCACTTCTCGTTTGGCAAATCTCCGAGGGGCAGGAGTCCTCGTGTTCACGTTCGCGGTGCTTGCGTTGGTCGCA
>VBMB01000095.1 GCA_005878525.1 Methanobacteriota archaeon | reverse complement strand
CTCGAGCAGCTCGATCGCATAGCGGGCGTCCCCGAATTCGGATCCGAGGTCCGCGATCAGGTCGACGAGGTCGTCGCCGACGGTCCCAGGGTGCATCGCGAGGAGGACGCGAACCGCGACGATGTCCCGTAGCTCCTTTCGGTCGTATTTCGGGAACTCGACGACGTTCGATCGGCGGAACGTGCTCAAAGCCGCGCGGTCCATGTACTCCAACGCGTTCGAACGCTGCGAGATCAAGATCATCGAGATGTTGCCTTTTGCCGCGATGGTTTCCTCCGCAATCCGCGCGAACGAATAGATCAGGTCCGCCCCGCTCTTCTTCAGGAGCGCATCGACCTCGTCCAGGATCACGATGAAGTGGAGCTTGTGTTTCTCGAGGTGCCGCCGCAGCGTTTCCATCTTCTCCGCGATGGAGAATCCCCGCTCCGGGAAATGCGTGTCGAAGTGCTGGATCAGCTTGAGCAAGACCGCGTCGTCCCCCATCCGCTGGCGGCAGTTCACGAGGTCCCAATCGACCGCCCGGTCCGATTCCGACGCATGCCGTTTGAAATCGAGGCAGAACCGCTTCGCGGTGTGGGTCTTCCCCGTGCCCACGGGTCCATACAGGAACGCGTTGCTCGAGGTCCCGGCTTCAACGATCGGCCTTAGGAGACTGAAGAGGCGCTGCGTCTGCTGTTCGCGGTGGACCATCTTGTCCGGGAGGTAGTCGAACGACAGTTTCCCTTGGTCCTTGAACACGGAGGGACCCGAGCGGAACGACACGGTCGACGCAAAGGCGGCGGCCGCGCATAACCTTTGCCTCCGCAACCCGAAAGGCCTTGAGACGATCCGGAGATGGCGGACCGTGCCGGACCGTTTCTTCTGTTTTGCCTGCGGGCGAGACCATCGTTCCGGGACCGCAATTGCGCGGGGACACGCGCGGTACAGCATCGAGGGTGGCCACGAATCGGGCGGCATTTTCTCGGACCTGCGGGAGTTCTATCTCCAGACGAAAGGCATCGAGGCGGCGTTCCGCATTCTCGGCTTCGAGGATGTCCGGGTCCATCCGCCGCGTTTCGGGCGCGGGTGGCCTTCCCGGGCCGCGGTCGAACAGGCCTATCGAGGTCAGGCGAGGCAGCACCATCCGGACCGGGGCGGCGACCCGGACGAGTTCCGGAAGGTCCAGTGGGCGATCGGGATTTTGCGTCGGTACCGTCCGACGGATGAGTGAGGCTGCGCAACGTTTATCGCGCCCCGCCCGCTTGATTCCGTGGAGACCCCTGAATGCCATCGACGCCGCGGGAAACGTTCCTCTCCCTGCCGGACGACGTGTTACAAGGCCTTGCCCAGGCCCATGGCGTCGATCCGACCCGGTATCCGAATCGCGACTCGCTGATCGAAGCGCTCGCCTCGCTCCCCGGGGCCGAGGACCTCGTGCCGGAGGCAAGCCGGCGTCGGATGGCGTACCAGCTCGACCGGCTTCGGCCGCGGCAGCTCCGGGAACTCGGGGAGCGCCACCGGGTGGTCCTCCATGGGCTCAAGCGGAAGGCGGATCTCGTCGAGGCCCTCGCGGGCGCCCCCGACTCGTCGGAGATCCTCATGGAACTCGAGGCGGAGGCGGCGCCAGAGCGGGATGCGACCCTCGCTCTCGGGCGAGAATCCGACGTCGACTTCGATCGGGTAGAGGAGCTCCTTGAGCAAGCCCGCAAGAGTTTCCAGGAACGCCGTTTCGAGGCGGCGCTCACCGCCGCCCAGGAAGCGTCGCGGCTGGCCGAGCGGACGACGGAGCAACTCCGGCGGTCGTCGTGGTCGTACGCGGTCCTCGCGGCCCAAGCGCTCCTCGAGCCGTGCGATGCCGACGACCCGGAGGCAGCCGCGGCCCGAGTCCTTCTCGACCGGGCCCGCGACGCGTTCTTCCGCGGGCAGAGGGAGGACGAAGCCCTCTTGCAGGACCTCGTACGCGCGGCGGAAGCCGCCCATGCGCGGGAGGCGAATCGGGTTCGGGACCTCCTCGCTTCGACGCGGGACGGAATCCGCGAGGCCGCGAACTTGGGGGCTTCCGTCGCCCTCGCCGAAGATTCATGGAAGAGGGCCGCGGATTTCCTCGATCGGGATCAACTCGCGGCGGCCCGCGAGGGTTTTGTCGAGTCGGCCAATCGGGCGGGAGATGCAAGGCGCCGCCGGATCCGCGAGGTCGAGGAGTCGATCGGTTCCGTGGCGGACCACATCGAGGTCGCCCGCAATGTCGGTGCCGACATCCGGGAAGCGCAGGAACTCCACGAAGCCGCGAAGGCCGCGATTGCCGCGAGCGAGCACGGCCGTGCCGGGGACCTGCTGAAGCGCGCCGAGCGGCTCGCCATGAAAGGTCAGCAGCGGCAAATCGACCGAGCAATGCAACTCCGACAGGCGCAGATCGAGAAGGCCCAAGCGGTCCTCGGCGCGTGCGAGCCGATCCTCAAAGAGGCGGAGTCGTATGATCTGGGCGTAGCCGAAGTCCGGACGCTCTTGCGACAAGCGCGGGACGTCCTCGCCAAGGGCGACTATCTTGCGGGCCTGACGTTCGCGAAGAACGCAGAGGAAGCCTCGCAGCGGCTCGAGGCACAGATTGCCGACGAACGCCGACATCGCGGAATTGAGAAGCCCGCGTCCGGGATTTGCGGCGTCTGCCGCTCGAGGCGCATCGTCTTCGAGGACGACGGGTGGGGACGATGCGAGGATTGCGGCAGCACGTTCCGTTGGCGCGGTCCACTTGGCGTGTGGGAGCGCCTGCGAGCTCTCCTAGCCGCGTGAGCGGCTCGCCCTCCTCCGAGAAGGCCATAGTCTTTTATCGAGTCGCCAGAATCCCGCGACGAATGGCCAAGCGCGACCTCCTGCGGCGCAAGGTGGAGGACATCGAGGTCGCTCGGTCCGCCGAGGTCGCAAGACTTGTCGAGTCGATGGGCCGTGGCGGTGGCTTTACCGCGAAGAAAATCGCGGTGGGCGTCGACATCCTTCGGACGATCTTCCGCCGGCGGTCTTGCACGACATTCCTCTCGTTCCCCGCCGCCCTCATGGCGACGGGCGTCCGCGGCGTCCTGAGGACCCTGGTCGAGCAGAAGCTCGTGGATGTCGTCGTCACGACGTGCGGGACCGCGGATCACGACCTCGCGCGGGTATGGCAGCCGTACTACCAAGGCGAATTCGAGATGGACGACGTGAAGCTCCACCGGGCCGGCATCAACCGGCTCGGCAACGTGCTCGTCCCGAACGAGTCGTACGGCATCATCTTGGAACAGAAAATCCAACCCATGCTCCGCGATCTCTGGACGTCCGGGCGGCGGAACCTGTCGACGAAGGAACTCCTCTGGGAGCTCGGTCGTCGGTCGGGCAGCCGGCAATCCCTCCTGTGGTGGTCGTGGAGGAACCGAATCCCCGTCTATGTGCCTGCGATCTTCGATGGCGCGGTCGGCTACCAGCTCTGGTCTTTCTGGCAGGACCACAAGGCCTTCGCGATCGACCAGTTCCGCGACGAGGCAGAGCTCGCGGACCTCGCTCTCACCGCGAAGGAGACGGGCGCCCTGATGATCGGCGGCGGCGTGTCGAAGCACCACACGATTTGGTGGAACCAGTTCCGCGGTGGCCTCGACTACGCGGTCTACATCACGACGGCCCCGGAGTGGGACGGGAGCTTGAGCGGCGCCCGGTTGCGAGAAGGGATCTCGTGGGGCAAGGTCAAAGAGACCGCGAAGCAGGTGACCATTGAAAGCGACGCGACCGCGATTCTGCCGATGATGATTGCCGCCGCGCTCGGCCGCCCGCGGCGATGACCGTTGCTGGTCACTTGATGAGCCAGTAGCCCGCGGCCTTCTCGCGCGCCCGGCGTTTCGCATACCCTTTCGCTTGAAGTTCCTGAAGGGCCGTGAGGACGAAGTTCTTCGGGAGCTTCGACATTTTCGTGATCGCCTCCGCGTCGCGCATCTTGTCCTCCGAGGTGATGCCGGCGGACTTCATGGCGTCGTAGACCTTGTTGGATCGGTCCGAAACATCTTCGAGGGGCACGCGCGAACCCTCCCGTACGCGGGCGGTCAACTCGGGGCGATGTTAAATAAGCTTCCCATCTTTGAGACGGTTCGATGTGCCCTGGCGTCTGCAAAGATCGCCTCGCCGACGCGTTCCAGCGGTTCGGGCGAGTCCCGATCGAGAAACGCCGAATCGTCGTGCCGCCGGACCACGCCGCGTTCGAATGGGACGAAGACCCCTTCTGGTCCGCGGGCGGCCTCATCCACGACGGCCGAGGTCGAGTCCTCTTGATTCGCCACAGGCCCGCCGCGGGCTGGGGGGATGCATGGGTCACGCCGGGCGGTCGGCTTGAGGAAGGGGAGACGACCCTGGACGGTCTCCATCGGGAAGTGCAGGAGGAGGTGGGCGTTGCCGTGGTAGATCCCATTCTCACGCGAATCTTGCAACAAACCCTCTCGGATGGCCGACGCACTCGCCACGGCTACTTCGCTCAGTTCGTGGCCCGAGCTGCATCCGATAGCCCTCGTCCGGGTCCCGACGTTCAAGAACTACGGTGGTTCGACGCGCTCCCCGCCGACCTCGCGTTTCGCGAGGATTACGTCGCGGATTTCTCGCGATTCGTGCGAGCCGCAACCTTTTAGCGAATCTCTGGAATGGCGGGAACGGGACCATGGGACGGAGGCCCGCGCTCTTGGTCGTCGACGTCCAGAACGATTTCTGCCCGGGCGGGGCCCTCGGGGTGCCGGACGGCGATGCGATCATTTCGCGGGTCAACAAGACGGTCGTTCTCTTCGAACGCCGGGGCCTGCCGATCCTCTTCACCCGGGACTGGCATCCGCGGGAGACGAAGCACTTCAAAGAATTTGGCGGCGCATGGCCGCCTCATTGCATCCAAGGGACGAAAGGCGCGCGGTTCCATCCGGACCTCGTTCTCCCGAAAGCGGCGCTCATCCTCTCGAAAGGGATGGATCCGGAGCAGGACTCCTACTCCGGATTCCAGGCGTTCACGGACCACGGACGGGACTTGGAGTCCACATTGCGCGAGCTTGAGGTCGATCAGCTGTTCATTTGCGGATTGGCGACGGACTACTGCGTGCGGGCGACGACGCTCGACGGACTCCGACGGGGCCTGACGATTCGAGTGCTCCGCGATGCGATTCGCGGGGTCGACCTGAAGCCGGGTGACTCGGAAATGGCGATCAAGGAGATGCGGGTCCACGGGGCCCAATTTTCGGAGACCCGCGGGCTGGCGAGACTCCTGCCGAAGGAGTGATTTCCTCCATGATTCCCGTCACCTGAAGGCGGCGAATCGTTGAAATAGCGATCCAGCGGTTCTTC
>VBMB01000094.1 GCA_005878525.1 Methanobacteriota archaeon | reverse complement strand
AGTAGACAATCTTATCCTTCGACGCGGGCGCCAGCCGCAGGCCGCGGGACTTGATGAACGAGTCGACGGCCTCCTGGAGGTACTCTTTCTTGTCCTTCTCCGCCATCTTGTCCCATTCGTATTCGAGGGTGCGGTTCAGGGAGTCCTTGATCATGTCGAGGAACTCCTTCTCCTCCGCGTTGAGCTGGGGCTCCCAGACCTCGTACACGTATTCGGAGCGATCGTGGTCGTAGACGATACGCGAGTAGGTGAACGGCTCTCGAATCGGGACGACCTCGATTTCTTCCAAGGTGTCGCGGGACAGATTCGGGATGTGGGTGAGGTAGGAACCGCGCGTGCCGGACCATTCGGCCTTCTTTTGGATCGCGCCCCGCGGCATGAGGATCTTTTTCTGTTTCGGCATCTCCATTCCACCTCAGAACTGAACGTTCGATGTCGTATCTCCCACTCCGACCTGGACCTGGGCGTGCAACAGGCGGAAGACGCTCAGGGCGAGCAGCCCCGGATTGTTGTGAATCTCGAGGCGCATCGTGTACGTCCGCAGAGCCGGATTGTAGCTCGCAGAGACTTTGTAGATCACGATGAGACCGATCTTCGCCGTGTACGAGATGTCGAGCGGAGTCTGCGTGAACGTCCCGCCGAGGACGAGGGCGCTCGCCAGGGTCTGGTTCAGGAACCGGTACCAGGATAGGCCGTACCGCGAGGTGTGGTTGACCCAGATGACCGCGTTGGCGGGGAATCCTTGGTAATCCTGGCGGTCGAACGCGAACACCTGCGTGTTCACGACTTCCGTGCTGGTCCCGGACACGCTGCCGGCACCGTACAGGCTGACCAGGCCGAACGAGACGTCGAGGGTGTTGTTCGTCTTCAAGACGGAGAACGTGGGCTGGGCCCGGATGACCTGGCCGTCCGATTGGTACCGGATGACCGCGCCGTTTTCGTACGCGATCTTCTGCGGGACATAGTACCGGTTCGCGACATCAAGTTCGATGGACCCGTTCGATTGTTCTTGGACTCGCGTGGACACGCCCCGAATCAGGTAGGCGAACGTCACGGTGAAGGCGCCTGCGTCCGGGTAGGACTGGAGCGTGCCGAGGGTCGAAGCCGCGAAAATCGGAACGCCGTCGACCCCGAGGCTCACGGCGGACGAGGACGTCACGGGGATGTAGTGGGTTCCCGAAATCTTGGCGGCCTGCGCCGCGAGGATCTGGAGGTCGATCGCCCCTTTGAGCCCGCCAAACTGGCCCAACGCGCCGTTCATGTGGGACGCTTCGGAGTCCTTCATCCAGACGGGCACGTACTGATTCACGATGAGGCTGAGGAACGTGAGGAAGACGAGGAGGGCCATGATCGTGCCGACGGTCGAGGCGACTCCTTTCTCGTCCCCGCGAATGTCGCGGATCAAAAGACGCATGAAGTCACCTGAGGAGTATTCTCCGTAGACATTCCATCGGCCCATCCTGGATGACGCTATTTATAGGTGTCGCGCTGAAAATCTGACCTTGAGAATGAGTTGATTTTCTCCATGTGGGCGGGACCGTTTTTCGCACTCGATTTTCGAGGCGATTTCAGTCCCTCGCGGGGGGCCTATCGGCGCCGTTTCGGGGCTCGCTTCGCGGCCGCGTAGAGGAGCGTCGCTTCGCCGGCCATGAACCGTCTCATTCCGTCGATCGAGGCGTACTCGTTCGGCGCGTGGGCCCGGGAACCGTGCCCCAGCCCGGTCGAAACCCACGGCAACTTGAGGTACTCGTCGAAGGCAAAGGCGGGCATCGTTCCCCCGCTCGAGGGCCAGACCTCCGGCTCCTTCCCGTTCGCCTGCACGGCCTCGACCGCGGCCTTCGCGATCCACGATTCCGGGTCCGTCTTCGCCGGTCCGTAGGGCCCATGGACCTCGATTCGCAAGTCGTCGTACCCTCGTTTCTTCAAGTGGTCGCGAAGCTTCCTCAGCGTTCCCTCGACGGTCATGGCCTTGACCAGTCGGATGTCGATCTTCGCGTACGCTTCGTGCGGCAGCACCGTCTTCGTGCCGCCATGTTCGATGTAGCCGGAGTAGATGCCGCAGATGTTCACGGTCGGCTCGAACAGGTACTTCAGCAGGAGCTGGTCCTTCGGCAACTCGAATTTGAACTTCGCCGTCCGCTCCTCCTGGAGCCACGCGGACGGGTCGAACGTCTTCGCGAGCGTCTTGACCATCGCGGTGTCGGCCTTCGTCGGCGGAACGACGTCCTCCCAGATGCCGTCAATCGCGGGCCGCTGGTCCTCGTCGACCAACGTGTTGAGGGCCTGGAGCAGACGCCACACGGGGGAGCCGATCCACACCGCGTTCGAGCTGTGGATTTCGCTGTCCATCGGTCCGCCGGCCTGCGGGTTCCCGCGCGACCAGACGGTCAGGTAGAGACATCCCTTCACCCCGAGGTAAATCGTCGGCACGCCGCGAAGGTCCTCGGAATAGTCGTTCGCGATCGCGGCGTCCGCCTTCAGCTCGCGGCGGTGCGTCCGGATGTATTCGATGAAGTTCGCACTGCTGATCTCTTCCTCGCCCTCGGCGAGGATGATCAGGTTCACGGGCATCTCGTCGACGTCGCGGATCGTCTTCCAGGTGAACAGGTGGTTCGCAAGGGCTCCCTTCGAGTTCGTCGAGCCGCGGGCGATGATGGCCTTGCCGACGCCGGGCAGGTCACGGATTTCCGCGGCGAATGGCGGGGCCTGCCATGCGTTCAAGTCGCCGACCGGTTGGACGTCGTACATCTCGTACACGATCAGGGTGACGGGCGCGCCCACGTCCAGCTCGCCGATGACGAGCGGGTGGCCGCCCTTCGACCAGGTGCGGGTCCTGCAACCGATGTCCGCCATCATCTGCTGAACGAGTTCCGAACACTCTCGGATTCCTTCGCCGGTCGCGCTGACCGAGGGCTGGCGCAGCAGACGGCGCGTGTACTCGAGTGCGTCGGGGAAGCGGGCATCGAGTGCCCGATCGACTTCCGGCGGCGCGAGTCCGGCCATGGCCCGCGGGAACGGGGACCGACCCATAAGGTTCTCGGTGTCTCGCAGCGCCGCTACGTTCTTGGGGCCGCCCGCGATTGCGAACCCGATGTTACGGATCGAAGCGGACGTGCTGATCCCCGGAATCGGAGATCCGATCAAGGACGGGGCGCTGGTCGTCGACGGACCGACGATTGCATATGCGGGTCCGATCGAAGGCGCGCCGTCGGCGGCGGGTGCGGTGGTCCTGAACGTACCCGCGCTCATGCCGGGAATGTGGGACGTCCACGGGCACTTCATGGGGATCCGGACCCTCAACGTGGAGGAGATCGCCCGGACCCCTCTTGCGGTGTTGGCGGCCCGAGCGACGAAGGATGCGGAGGTCGCGGTCGCTGCCGGATTCACGAGCATCCGGGAACTCTCCGGGCTCGGCGTCCACTTGGCCCGCGTCGTCGCGGAAGGAACGGTCCGCGGGCCGCATATCTACGGAGCGGGTGGAGCCCTGAGTCAGACGGGAGGGCACGGAGATCTCCATTCGTTCCCACTGGACTTCATTCAGGAGGTGTTGCGTCGCACCGGATTCTCGTATCTTTGCGATGGAGTGCCCGAGTGCCTGAAAGGGGTCCGAATGCAGCTCCGGGTCGGGGCGAGGGTCATCAAGGTCCTCGCGTCGGGCGGGGTCGCGAGCGAACTGGACCATCCGGTCCATGCTCAATTCTCGAGGGAGGAGCTCGAGGCGATCGTCTCGGAGGCGGCGCGGGCGGACCGGGTCGTCGCGGCCCACTGCCACGGCAAGCCCGGCATCATGGCCGCGCTCCGCGCGGGATGCCGGACGATCGAGCACGGCACGTTCCTCGACGAGGAGGCGGCGGACCTCATGCGGGAGCGCGATGCGATCCTCGTTCCCACGCGGTTCATCATCGAACGCCTCGTCCGAGTGGGCAAGGAGGCGGGGATCGCTGAGTACGCGTACCGGAAGGCCGTCGCGATCAACGAACAGCACCAGAAGGCGTTGCGCATCGCGATTCGCAAGGGGGTGCGGATGGCCACCGGGTCCGACATCTTTACGTCCGCCGGCGGACCGGCCGGATGGGGCCTCAACGGCCACGAGGTCGGGCATTTGGTCGAGGCGGGGATGAAACCGGTTCAGGCGATCGAGGCGGCGACGGCCACGGGGCCGCTCACGATCGGCCCGCAAGCTCCGAAGTCCGGACAACTGAAGGCCGGCTACGACGCAGATTTCCTGGCCCTCGCGAAGAGTCCGCTGGACCGGATTGGGATCCTCGCGGAGCCCGCGAACATCCGCAAGGTGTGGATTTCCGGAGAGCCCGTCAAGGATTTGCCTCTCTGAATCGAACCCTCGGGGCGCGCCCAAAAACTATTTCTCTCGCTGGGCGTTCGGACGCTTCGCGCCGCGGTAACTCAGTTTGGGAGAGTGCGAGACTGAAGATCTCGAAGTCGCCGGTTCGAGCCCGGCCCGCGGCAGTTCATTCTCGCTTCTCCTTCCGAGACGGCGGACCTGGGCGCGTCAGCGACCGGCCCGTTTCAGGACCGAGAGCGCGGTCGTCGTGATCCATCGGCTCGGGCGCCCCGGGACCTCCAGGCCGAGTGGATAGAACGGCCCGCGAAACTGGTACACGGGGTCCTCGCTGTCCGGGTGAAGGGCATCCATGTTCCAGCTCCCATCGCGGTTGTGCATCGCCACGAGGCGGTCGAGGGCGGGCCGCATTCGCGGGTCCCCGTCATAGCCGAGGGACGTGAGGGTGTCGAGTCCGACGAGGATGTCGTAGTAATAGTGGACGGGATAGTGGAGCCGGAACCACGGACGGTAAGGAGTGGGTCCTTCTCGAAACAGACGTCGCTCGAGGTAGAATTCCGCGCCTCGCTCGATCGATCGAAGGATGGGCGGTGTCCTCGCCCCGGAGGGAAGCGCCGCGAAGGCGGCGAGGGCCTCCCAGCAGTCGAGCGTCCCGGTGCGGGAGCGGAAGCAATGCCAGCCTCCATCCTTCTTCTGGTGGCGAACGAGCCATTCGATTGCCGGTTTCATCCGAGGGTCCTTCAAGTACCCGAATCGGGCCATCATGCGGACCGCGTTCCCGGTGATGCACACTTCGCTGCTGGGGCCTCCGAGATCGCCCGACCGCGAGAAGCGGTTCAGGAACAGGCCCATCGCCTTCGCGACCCGGGGGGTCTTCTTCGTGAGGCCCAGGTCCGAAAGGACGAGCAGCCGCCAGTTCGTTGCTTTCCTCCCGATTTCCCGTTGTGCGCCGACGACCGCGGGATCGTCGGCCGGTCGGTCGAGAAGATCCCTCAGCACCCGGAGACGGACGCTCGGGTCCGAATCCTTCGCGAGCAGCCAAGTGCGGAGCCCCCGGCGCAGGACCATGTGGCCCTGGGAACCCGTGAGTTCTATTTATGTTCCCCATGGGAGGTGAAGCTCGGCGGTCGATGCGATAGGGTCTTATGGGCCGAGCCGTTTCAACGAGTATCCCGCCTTAGCTCAGCCTGGTCAGAGCGGGTGACTGTAGAGTGCTCCCGTGCCCGTTCGCGTGCGCGGTGCCCGCTGCCATCATCAGGCCGCCGGTTCAAATCCGGCAGGCGGGACTCTCCTTCCGCGATCAGAAGCGATCCTGACGGGATGGCTGCGCGTCCTGGCGGATTAGGTCCGCGCCTCGGCGTGGATGTCCGCCGCCTTATCGGCTCCTTCTGCCTCGGCGGCGGGTCGCACTTCGGAGGTCGCCGTGTTCCAACCCTCCGCCAGCCTCAGATACAGGAACACCGGTTCGCCGAGTCGGGCGATGACGATCCCCTTGTGCGTCAGGGAGAATCGGGTTTGGTCGGGGTCGCCGAACGACGGCCCAGTCTCGACCAGCCCGGCCATTTCGAGGACCCGCAGTTTCCGAGAGATGTCGGGTGTCGTGAGCCCGCCGAGGATCGCCGCCAGCTCGCGGGCGCCGACCGATTTCTTGAGATAGATCGTCGCCAGGATCTCCAGGAACCGATCCCCGAAGACGCGCCGTGCAATCGATACGTTCCTCCGAACCGTCTCCTCGACGTCCAGCTCCGGCACCGCGCCCGTCCGGAGGTAGATGTCCTGGGAAAACCGGAAGCACATTTCCGAGAGGACGGCGAATCGCTCCATGAGCTCCCGGAAGATGTGTTCATCCTGGGGCGACAGTCGCGCTGCAGGTGTCGGGGCCAGGCGGGAGGCTGCTTGGCCGCGACTCACTCGCGGCTTCATCGCGAGGCCGAACAGTTTGAGGGTATATGGCCGTCATGTACACACAAGTACACATTTCGTTTCTCGATAGCGAAATCCCCCGGCAGTCTCACGCTGCGCGTCGAAGCCGAGTTGGCGGGGTATGTTCCCCTCGGTCGGGATCGGTGCGTCCGAACTGCCCATCTCCTCCTGCCTCGGTTGCAGCGCACCGCGTGCGGTTCTATGACAGAGTACACATAGCGTACATCCCCGCGGACAGACTCCCGTCGCGTTGGAGGTGAAGGAACAAGGGAGGTCGCTGTCGGTCCGACGGGGCGCCGAAGGGCCAACCGGCGTGTGCCACGGCGCCTCGCTTCGGAGAATGTCGCGTCATCAGACGATTTCTTGTGCTCGGTTCGCCAACGTATGAATCGGGCGGCCCGGTTCACCTTCGGTGAACACAGAAGAACACATCGGAGCACACGGCCGTGATATATCGCTGCCCAAGTCTCTTTCTCTCTCCAATCAGGTGAGCGGATGTTGAAGGTCGAACGGGGGGCATCGCCAGAGATGCCTTTGCCCCCCGAGTTACAGAAATTGCTCGACCGTAAGACCCTGCTCCTCCTGGTGAAGGGCGAGACCGGGACGGGGAAGACGACCGCGGCCTTGGAACTCATGTCCCGCCTTCGATCGTCGGGGGACACCGTCCATATCTCGACGCGAACGTATCCGGACAAGCTCGTGTTTCAACACGCGCTCTTCTCGAAACTCGCAGCCCAGAAGAATATCCACTTCTTCTCCACCCTCGAATTTGACCCGACTCAATTCGTCGTCGCTAACAACGTCGTCTCGGGTCTTCATCGCCTTCTGTCGTCGATGGACAATCCGCTCGTCGTCCTGGACTCGTGGGAAGGCATCGCCGATTATGTGCCTCCGGAAGCGCGGATGAAAGTCGAACAGTCGTTGATGGCCGTCCTCGAGGACACCGGGGCGCGGATGGTCCTCGTCAGCGAACATCCGGAGACGAACAGCACATTGGACCAGCTCGCGGAGGCGATCCTGGTCCTCCACCAACGAGTCATTGACGACCGGAGGGTCCGCGAACTCGAATTTCGCAAGTTGAGAGGGGTGCCGATCCGACAGGAACGGTATCTCTTCACGCTGGCCGGAGGTCGCCTACGGTACCTTGAGCCGTTCGCCTTCACGTTGCCCGAGCGGACGTCGATGTTCCGGCCCTTGGAGAACACGTCGACCCACATGTCCACCGGGAGCCGCG
>VBMB01000093.1 GCA_005878525.1 Methanobacteriota archaeon | reverse complement strand
ATCCCGCGTCCACATACGAGGAGTCTCCCCAGGCGTACACGTCCACGACCGTCCCAGCCGAATCGACCAGAACGACCTCGTCCCCGGCATCCGCGAGCCGCAGCACGTCTCCTTCCATCTGACGTGCGTCGCCCGCACCGAGGGTGAAGTCCGCGGCCTCGAGCGTGTCTTCCTCATAACTCGTTGCATTTCGGGTGACGACGAGGCGACCTCCCGCCGGCAAGGTCGAGTCGAGCGGGAAGCTTGCGGTACCTTCGCCATCCGTGATCGTCCATCCGCTGACGTCCAGCGACTGCGGACGAGGATTCCCGATTTCGACGAACTCGTCGTCGCGCGCGGTACTCGCGTAGACGCGGACGAGGAGCGCCCCTGGTAGGGACGCCTGGAAAAAAGGGGCGGAGGCAGGTCGCGAAAGAGGGAGGAGGGGTTCGGCCTCGCTCTCCGCCCACAGGGGGGAGGATGCCAGGACGAGCGCCGCGAGCCACGCCGCTCGCGCACGTATCCGGGCACGCACGGATCGCGAACGTTCCCCCCGGTCCATAAGCCGGCGGCCTACACGCACGCTACGTCCCTGTGCGACGAATCAGCGCAGCCCCTTCACGAGATCCCGCAGCGCCTTTTCCGGATCCTTCGCCCTCACCACGCCGGAGGAGAGTAGGACGCCCACGGTGCCGAGTTCCAACGCTTTCGCGACGTCTTTGCGTGCCCTCACGCCCGCGCCGCATAGCACGTTGACGTTCGGATTCGCGGCTCGAATACGATCGACGGCCTTCGTGATGACCTCCGGCTTTGCGGTCGTCACGCTGACGTCCCCTCCGATCAGCTCGGGCGGCTCGATTGCGATGTACTCCGGCGAGAGCTTCGCGAGGGTCTCCGCCTCGACGAGGTCGTCCGCGCAGGCGATCACCTCGAGGCCGAGCTTTTGGCACCGCGGGATGCTCTTCGCCATCTCTTCCCATGCGACCTTGCGTTCGCTGTGGTTGATGAGCGTCCCGGCGGCGCCCGCCTCGAGGAGAGCCTCGGGTGGAATCCACCCGGTTGTCGGCCCCGGCTCGACCGCGTCGACGTGCTGGCTGAACACCGGGAGATGGACAAGCTTTGCGATGTGCGCGAGATCGGACGTCGGCGGTACGAGGACGATCGATGCCCCCGTGTCGTCCGCGACGGCCGCAAAACGCTTCGCGAGCTCCCAGCCCCTTTTCCCCAGAATCTCGGGGTACGTCTTGAGGTTCAAGACGATGGCCGGGTTCCGCACGACCGCGCGGATGGCCCTTCCGTCGGAAATAGGCTTGGCCCTACGGCTTTCGACGGGCTGTTCGGAGCATCAGGAAGCCGAGGATTGCTGCTTCGGCGACCGTCGCTCCGATCGCCGTGAGGAGAAGCCATCCTTGGTATGCCTGGAGAAAGTTGCTAACGGGTGGGCTCCCCGTTGCCTCGAGGACGTCGAACGTCGCCATGGCGGCCTCGATTTGCCCCCGAGACGAGTCGAAGACTTGGACGGTTGCCGCTCCGATGATGACCCAGTACCGGCCCCATTCGGCTCCGACGACGACGGTCACGATCTCGAACACTTGCGGGTTGCCGACGACGGTGACGGCGATCACCGCTCGAGCCGCCGGATGCTCATCGACGACCCTGTCGGCGACGGGCTCGAACACGATGACTCCGGCGGTCGAGGAGGCCTGAGCGATGATGCCATCGAGGATTCGGCCCGGTCGAGAGTCACCGACTGTGGCGAGCGTGTCGCTCGACACTCCCACGATGAGCGCGGGATTGGTGCGCGACAGGAGGGCATCGAATCTCGTTCCCCCCTGGGTCACGTTCCCCGCGGCGCTCCAACTGAAGGGGATCTGGATCCGGAAATGACCGGTTGCATGGGTGAACCATCGGATGGAAGGCCGAAACTCGGTCGTCACGACCGCTCGAGCGACGTTCCCCGCCAGGTCCGCTGCCTCCACCTCGATAGTGTTCGTCCCGGTCAGCAGCAGTACGGTCAGGACAAAGCGACCGCCTGGCGCGGGAGTTGCGTAGATGGATCCGACGCGCACCCAGGACAGATGGGGGTCGACGACCGTCCCCGAGACGTTGAGCACATCCGATTCGACCACGGTCGGAACGGGGTCCATATGGAGGTCCGGAGGGGTCGTGTCCACGGTGAACGTCCAGACCGCAATCGCGACGAGGGTCCCGCGGAAGGCACGGATCTCAGTCGCGTAGTCTCCCTCCGCGAGCGGACCGACGTGGGCCACCACAAGTCCAGTTGCGGAATCGAACGAGGCCGGAGTCGACATTCCGTTGAGCGACACCGTCGCCGAGAGGTCCGTCAACATTCGGAAGTCGATGATCCGGCCCACGATGTCGAAGACGGATTGGCGGATGAATCGCTCTGCGGGGTCGATGGGCCGGACGCGCGTCAGAGGCGGGACGTTGACGATCTCCAGGTCCTGCCAAGCATTATCCGTGAGCCCGATAACTACGGCAATCCGATCCCCGGAAGGCGAGCTCCGAAGCGCCCAAGCGTGTCCCGTGAGGCCGAGCACCGCTTCGGGGTCCGCCGGGAAGCCGTTGAACCCGCCGGGATCGGACGCCGCGCTCACGTCGTAGATGCGCACCTCGGCCGCGCCCCCGGATGCGACGAACTGACTCGTCGGCCCGACGTCCGCAGCGTACGACGTCGAACCGAGGCCAACGGGGCCCGAACCGGTCCGATCGGCGGCGATGCCCTCCAAGGTTCCACCCGCGAGGGTCACGTAGATCCATCGGCCGTCCGGGGCGACTGCGATGTCCCTCGCCGCCGGCGTCCCGGACCCGAAATCCGGTCCCCGTCCTCGGAAGGTCCAGATGCCCTGCGGGTCTCGTTCGAACGAATACATGAGGAAAGGAGCCGCGGCGGAGGGAACGAGGTACGCCCACGTCCGAGCCGAATTCAGCGCGACGAGGAAATCCATGTAGACCAACTCACCCGGATTGAGCCGCTGGAGGACGGATCCGTTCGTCGCGCTAATGACGTACGGATACTGTCCCGCAAATCCGGAGTCGTGGGTCGTTGCGACGAGCTCCGTCTCCGTGGGCGCTGCGAGGTCCCATGTGAGGAACGGGACCGTCAGGTTCTCCACCTGGGTCCATGACGCCAGGTCGAACGCCCGGATCGTGCGTTCTCCGGCGTGGCCCACATAGAGCATCGTCGCCGACGGGTTCAACGCGAGGGCCACGGGTTGATCGCCAACGGGGAGGGTTCGCTCGACGCTCGCAGTGGCCAAGGATACCACGAGGACCTGATCGCGCAGCCGATCGGCGGTGTACACGTACGGGCGATTCGGGTCCATCACCAGGTCGGTGAGGTCCGTTCCGACTCCGACCACGGCCGAAGGCGTCGCGGAGGGAGGGAGCCCGCTCGGCTCTGGCGAGTCGGAAGGACTCACCCGGCTCAAGGGCGGAACGTCCTTTGGTCCCTCATGCCTTCCGGGGAGGGCACTCATCACCGATGGGACGAAGGCGATCACGGCGAGGAACACGGCGATGAGCCAAAGAGTGGATTGCGAGACCCGCATCTCCCCGCACAATAATACACGGTCTGACTCTAAATAGCCGATGGGAGCACATCGAGCGGAGGTGGGCCAGGTCCACACGTTCCGCTCCTTTCCTTGCTTGATCGCTCCGAAAAGCGCCGAGCGTCGGCTGGTGCCTCGGAAGCGTTACCGGCAGAATTCGACGTCTGGCAGGCGTCGGAACGCCTCGTCACCGGTGAGGAACCGCGCGCCGATCCGGCGCGCCGCAGTGTATCCAATCGCGTCCGCATATGACAGCTTTGGCCGTCGGACCTTCAGCCCCATCGCCTCGAACAACCATCCGTCCTCCGGATTGATGGCAATCGTCCGGAACCATGCGAACTGTCGTTGGGCCTCGGTTTCCCCTCGGTCGCGGAGGATGGCGAGATACAGTTCGACGAGATTCCAGACGCTCGTTCGTAGCTCGGCACCGAGATACCTTCGGTACCGCGGATTCCCCCTTACCACCTCGATGAGCGCATAGGTGTCCAGGAAGAACCTGGGCGTGCTACCAGCCCCGACGGAGCTCGTCTTTCAGCTTCTGCGGGTCCACGGTCCAGTCTCGGAGCGAGCCGAACGCCTCTTCGATCCCCGCCTGGTCGATTTCGAGGACGACCTCGTCGCCCGCCTTGAGCCTCAGCTCCTTCGCAATCTCGCTGGGAACGACGATTCCCAGCGAGGAACCCCACCGGCGGACCCGGGCATGCGCACGCGCCACGTCTCCTATATGTTATATATGATATATAACTCCTTCTCCGCCCTGGGTGGAACTCCCGCTCGAGCATCGCTGGGTTCCCCCCCCCGGCGACTCAGGGATTGTTGCTGGGGATTCCCCGATCCGGAGTCGATGCCGGTTGGACAGACCGGCCCTCGCGACGGTCCGCCGCAAAGGTCAATATGGCCTCGCCCCTTAGCGAGTCGCCGGGGTGGCACGAGTGCGAATTTCGGTCGGCAAGCTCCGCGGCCTCCAGCAGATTTCGGACGACACGGGGCGGTTCACAATGATCGCGATGGACCAGCGGGGGAGCCTTCAGAAGATGCTCCATCCGGAGAATCCGAAGGCCGCGACGCATGCGGAGATGGAGGCGGTCAAGCTCGGAGTCACGGAGGCTCTCGCCCCCCACGCGAGCGGCTATCTCCTCGATCCGGAGTACGGGGTGGCGCCAGCGATCAATCGGTTCGCCCTGCCGGGCCGCACGGGCCTTCTCGTCGCTCTGGAGCAGTCCGGGTACGAGAAGAAAGGGAACTGGCGGCTCACGACGCTCCTTGACGGCTGGAGCGTGGAGAAGGTGAAGCGTCTCGGGGCGAGCGCGGCGAAGCTCCTTCTCTTCTTCAATCCGAACGCCCCGCGCGAGATCGTGGACCACCAGGTGAAAGTCGTCCAGTCGGTCGCGGACGAGTGCCGTCGTCTCGACCTCACGTTCGTGTGCGAGCCGATGTCGTATCCGGTCGACGAGAGCGAGGAGGCGTTCGCCAACCACAAGGCCGACACGGTCATCCGGACGGCGGAGGCGCTGAGTCCTCTGGGGATCGATGTGCTGAAGGCGGAATTCCCGGGCGACCCGAAGGTGACCACGAACCCCGAGGATCTCCGGAAGAACTGCGACCGCCTGAGCCGCGCGACGAAGGTGCCCTGGGTCGTGCTGAGCGCCGGGGCCGACTTCACCGTGTTCCGGGGGCTCGTCGAGGTCGCGTGCCACGGCGGGGCCTCCGGGTTCCTCGCGGGCCGCGCGATCTGGAAGGATGCGTTCCGGGAGAAGACCCTCGCGGCGCAGATGGAGTACGTCCGGACGCAGGGAGTGAGGAATTTCCAGGCGCTCGCGGACCTCGCCCACCGATACGCGCGGCCGTGGTGGGACTTCTACGGCGGAAGAGACAAGTTGCAGGACCACTTCGAGGGATGGTACGTCAAGTACTGAGGGACGACGCGGGACGAACGTCACGCTCGCGGAGCACGCGGGGAAGGTCGACCGCGATCTCGGCCTCTTGTTGTCCCGGTTCGCCGGCCTCGTGAGTCGAATCCGGCGGGAGCTGCCGATCCGGAGGGATTCCGCGACGACCCGGAACGTGTACGGGGAGGAGCAACTCGAACTCGACGTCTGGATGAACGACCTCTTCGTGGATGCATGCCGCGACTCAAAGCTCGTCTCCCAGGTCGCCTCGGAGGAAATGGGAGAGGTGAAGGACCTCGGCCGCGGACGTTTCTCGGTCGTCCTCGATCCGCTCGCCGGCTCGTCGGCCGTGAAGAGCATCAA
>VBMB01000092.1 GCA_005878525.1 Methanobacteriota archaeon | reverse complement strand
TAAAAGTCGGGCCGCTCAGAGCGGCCCGCAGGTGTAGGTGGGGTGGTCGGGGATTCCGAGGCCGTCCGGTCGCTCGGCCCAAAGCTTGAAGATGAAGCTCCCGCGGGACTGCGGGTGGACTTCCACCAGGAAGCCGTCCTGGGCCGCGCCGCCGAACGCGACGAACCGCTCCGAGAAGACCGAGCTCAGGGTCCAGTCCGCCAGGTTGGGGCTGTCGCCGTTCGCCGAGGCCACCATCGCGTAGTAGTTCAGCGCCTTCAGTAGGGCGGATCCGGAGCTCCTCACGCCGGCCGAAGCGTTCAGACCCGGGACCACGAGGGACGCGTACCCGGCGGGGTCTCGTTCCTGGATTTCGTGGAGGACCGCGGGCCAGTATTCCGCCGATCCGATCGCCCCGTCCAGGGTGGCCAGGCTCGTTCCCGCCGCGAAACTCGTGCCCTTCGGCGCGAGGAGCGGTCCGTGCCAGCCGATGTAGTAGATCAGCCGCGTTCCGGAGATGACTTCCTCAAGACCGCGGGGATCGGTCGGTTCGCGTTGTTTGCCAGTGTCGCCGTCACTCGGAACACGTCGCCCGGCGCGACCGTTTCCGGTACGCCGTCGACGGTCACCGTGACCGCAAAGCCCGTCACTTGCACGTCCTTCGACACCGTGTTGCTCAGGGTGGGCGTCAAGATGCCCACCGCACTCGCCGCCAACAGGACGACCAGGAGGATCGTCGCGCGCGGCCCCAGTTTGATTCCGTTTCCCATCGTTCGCACCTCGCCCGCCTCACCGAGACGGGTCGAGACGGCTCACCGCCGCAACGCGCGCATAAGGCGGGCGCATGCATGCATCGTGCACGTAGGCGGGGCCCGTTCGGAGGCGTCATCTTTTTGTGCGCCGGCAATCGTCTGATGTTCGTGCGGTTTGCGATTCTCGGTGCGAGGGGGTTGATCGGAGGCGCCGTTGTGCGCCGAGCCCGTCTCGCGGGCCACCAGGTCCGCGCCGTGGTCCGGCCAGGCCGAGAAACCGGAGGATTCCCGGCGGGGATTGAGGTCGTCCCCGCGGACCTTCGCTCGCGCGAATCCGTCGTTGAGGCGGTCCGTGGCATGGATGTCGTCGTCCATGCGGCGAACGTCCCATACCCCGAGTGGCCGCGGTTCGTCCCGCTCTTTGCGGAGAACGCCCTCGCGGCCGCAGAAGCCTCGGGCGCTACCCTGGTCTTTCCCGGCAACGTGTACGTGTACGGCCGTCCGCGATCCCGGACCGTCACGGAGGACCATCCGCAAGAACCGCACACGCTGAAAGGGCGGATTCGCCTGGACGTCGAACGGAAGCTGCTCAAGGCCCACCAGGACGGACGCGTGGACCTCGTCCTCCCGCGATACCCGGACGTCTACGGCCCCGGTGGGATGCACGCGGACTTCCTCCCGGTTTTCGAGGGCGCCCTCACTGGGAGGCCGTGCCGCTGGCCGCTCGATGCCGACGCGCTCCACGAATTCATCCTCAACGACGACGCCGCCGAGGCGATGCTGAGACTCATCCGGACGCCTGCGGCGCACGGCCGCGCGGTCCACGTCCCGGGGCCACATCCGATCGTGTCGAGGGGCTTCATCCGGCTTGCCTATGCGGCCGCGGGGTCGGGCGAGCCCTCTGTCCGAGTCTTCGGCCGCGGAATGTACCGTCTGGTCGGTCTCTTCAACCGTATGGCGCGCGCCGCACACGAGATGGCCTACCTCTTCGACGATCCGATCCTGCTGGACGGATCGCTCTATCGATCGCTCACGGGAAGCCCACATCCGGCGACACCATACGAGGAAGGCGTGCGGCGGACCATGGAGTGGTTCCGCAGCCATCGGACAAGAGCTTAATACGGCGGCATCATCTTTAGATCCGTTGCGGAGGTTCCTCCGGTGACGGATGTAATTCTGGCGGGCGCCTGCCGCACGCCCGTGGGCAAGTACGGGCGCGCTTTCCGGAACGTCGAGGCCGTCAAGCTCGGGAGCACGGTGATCGCGGAAGCGGTGAACCGCGCGGGCCTCGTCCCGGCCGACATCGAGGAGGTCATCATGGGCAACGTGATCTCCGCCGGCCTCGGGCAGAACCCGGCGCGTCAGGCCGCGCTGTTCGCGGGTCTCCCCGACCGCGTCGGCGCGGTGACGGTCAACAAGGTGTGCGGTTCCGGACTGCAGGCGGTGATGTTCGCTTCGGACATGATCCGCGCGGGTTCGGCGGACGTCGTCCTTGCGGGAGGCATGGAGTCGATGAGTCGCGCTCCGTACCTGGTCAAAGAGGCCCGATGGGGAATCGGGATTAACAACGTCCCGTTCATCGACGCGATGGTCCACGATGGCCTGTGGGACGCCTACAACCAGTTCCACATGGGCGTTACCGGCGAGATCGTCGCGGAACGGTTCAAGATCTCGCGGGAGGACATGGACCGATTCGCCCTCGAGAGCCATCGACGCGCCGCATCCGCGACGCAGGACGGTCGGTTCAAGGCGCAGATTGTCCCCGTGGACGTCCCCGGCGCCGGCCGGGTCGAGGTCGACGAGGGAATCCGCATGGACACGTCGCTCGACAAGCTCGCGAAGCTCCCTCCCGTCTTCCGAGAGGGCGGACAGGTGACCGCCGGGAACGCGTCCCAGTTGAGCGACGGCGGCGCCGCGATGGTCGTAATGTCCCGGGAGGCCGCGGACCGACACGGCGTCACGCCGCTCGCCCGGGTGGTGGCATACAACACGGCCGGCGTTAAGCCGGAATGGGTGATGGAGGCTCCGATCCCGGGGGTCCGGAAGCTCCTGAAGAAGACCGGAATGTCGGTCGAGGACATCGACCTCTTCGAGCACAACGAGGCGTACGCCGCGGCGAGCGTCGCGGTCATGCGGGAGCTGGGGATTCCGCACGAGAAGCTCAACGTAAACGGGGGTGCCGTGGCGCTCGGACACCCGATCGGCTGCAGCGGCGCGCGCGTGCTGACGACTCTCATTCACGCAATGAAAGATCGCGGCGCGAAGCGCGGACTCGCGACCCTGTGCCTCGGTGGCGGCAACGCGGTCTCGATGATCGTTGAACGACCGTAACGACCGCGTTCTCGCTCGTTTCAGCGACCCGTCCCGCAAACTCTTTTAGGACCCCTTCCTATCCTCCGTGATTTCCGTTCCGACTCGAGGAAGTACCTTGCTACACAAAGTGCACACGGCGGCTACGAAGGAAGAGGTCCTTGGCCTGATGGAACCCCTCATCGGGGAGTGGTTCCAGTCCAAGTTCAAGGGCCTGACTGAACCTCAGGCCTACGCCGTCCCGATCATCCATGCTCGAAAGAACGTCTTGGTCTCCTCCCCCACCGGGAGCGGGAAGACGCTCACGGCGTTCCTGTCCATCATCAATGAGCTCTACGCAAAACAGCTCCGCGGCGAGCTCGAGGATCGGATCTACTGCCTGTACGTCTCCCCGCTGAAAGCCCTCGCGAACGACATCAACCGCAATCTCGAAGAACCGCTCCACGAACTGACGCAACTGGCGCAGAAAGAGGGTAAGCCCGAACCCGTCATCCGGGTCGGCGTTCGGTCTGGAGACACCTCGCCTCAGGAACGTCAGAGACAGGTCCGCCACCCGCCGCACATCTTCATCACGACGCCGGAGAGCATCGCGATCATCCTGAGCACGCCGAAGTTCCGCGAACACTTCGCTAACGTCGAATGGGTCATCCTCGACGAGATCCACGAGGTCTGCTCCTCGAAGCGCGGTTCTCTGCTGTCGATCTGCCTGGAGCGTCTCCGCGAGCAGACCGGGCGGGACTTCGTTCGCATTGGCCTGAGCGCGACCATCGCGCCGATCGAGGAGGAGGCGAAGTTCCTCGCGGGCTACGAGAACGGCAAGGTCCGCGACATGTACATCGTCGAAGTCGACACGCGGAAAGACCTCGACCTCGCGGTCCTCTGCCCCGTCCGCGACATGACCGCCGTGCCGATGGAGGTGGCGAACGCCCGAATGTACGACCTCCTGAGCAAGTTGATCGACGAGCATCGCACGACGCTCATCTTCACGAACACCCGGAGCGGGACGGAACATGTCACGTTCCGCCTGAAGGAGCGCGGTGTCGAGGACCTCGAGGCCCACCACGGCTCCTTGTCGAAGGTGACTCGCCTCGAGGTCGAACAGAAGCTCAAGGACGGTCAACTGAAGGCGGCGGTCTCGTCCACCTCCCTCGAACTCGGAATCGACATCGGCTACATCGACCTCGTCGTGCAGATCGGCTCGCCGAAGTCCGTCGCGAAAGGCTTGCAGCGGATCGGGCGCGCGGGCCACGCGTACGGCGACACCGCGGTCGGCCGGATGATTGCGTTCGAGCCTTGGGATCTCATGGAGTGCGCGACCCTGGCGAAGGCCGCGTATGACGCCCGAATCGATCGGGTCGACATCCCGAGCAATCCCCTGGATGTCCTCGCGCAGGCGCTGGTCGCGATGTCCCTCGAGAAACGCTGGGACGTCGATGAGGCGTTCGAGCTCGTCCGACGCTCGCACAGCTTCCACGACCTGACGAAGAAGGACTTCCTCGCGGTCCTCGACTATCTATCCTCCCGGAATCCGGACATCAAGGTCTTCGCAAAGATCTGGTTCGACGAGGAAGAAGGTCGAATCGGGAAGAAGAAAGGCACCCGGATGATCTACTACACGAACGTCGGGACGATCCCGGAAGAAGGGACGTACCACGTCTTCTCGGAACGGGGCTCGCCGCTCGGCGAGCTGAGCGAGAAGTTCGTCGAGTACCTGAGCCCGAGCGACATCTTCGTCTTGGGCGGGCGCACGTACCAGTTCGTCCGCGCCCGCGGCACCTCGGTGTACGTGAAGGACGCGTCCGGCCGTCGGCCCACGGTGCCCTCGTGGACCGGCGAAATGTTGCCTCGGTCGTTCGACCTATCGATCGCGGTTGGCGAGTTCCGCCGCGATCTCGCCGCGAAGATCGCCAAGGACGGGGAGAAGGCCGCCAAGGAGTGGCTCATGCAAGAGTACCGCGTCGACACGGGCTCTGCGCAATCCCTCACCTCCTACGTCCAGGAACAAGAGGCACTCATCCCGACTCTCCCGACGGACCGCCAGGTCCTCCTTGAAGGTTACCTCGATGTCAAGGGGAACCGGAACGTCATCTTCCA
>VBMB01000091.1 GCA_005878525.1 Methanobacteriota archaeon | reverse complement strand
CCGTCCCCGTTCGCCCACAACGTCGTGCTCCAGGGGGTCTCGGACCTCGTCCTCATGGAGGACCGGTCGGCGCTCTTGCGAGAACTCCACCGCAAGGTCCTCGAGCGCGTCATGCCGACGGACCAAATCAGCTCGATTCAGTTCCAACCGAGCGAGATCGCGGAGTACTTCCGGCGAAAGCTGCCGAAGGTCGCTCGGAAGGAAGACATCCTGTCCTATCTCGACCGCGTCGGGGATGCCAACCTCCTCCAGCAGAAGGGCCGGACGGTCTTCGAGGTCGCGTCCGCCTCCTTCGCCGACCTGCGCAAGTGGGCCGGGCAGCTCATGGACGAGGGCCTCGTCGAGAGCGTATGGACCCCGCAAGGCATCCACTGGACGCCGAAGGATCTCCTGCCCACCTATGTCGCGGTCTACGCGCAACGCTCTCGGCTCAAGCCCCCCGAGGAGAAAGTGCTGACGCTGATCAAGGAGAAACCGCGGACTCACAAGGACCTCGCCCGCCTCACGAAACTGGAGAAGGACGACCTCAACGAGGCGTTGCGCAAGCTCGAGCGCGCCTACTTGATCGGGCGGCGAGGGGTCGAAGAGACGACCTACTTCGCGCGCGAACCGCAACGGGGGAACTTCGAGGAGTCCTTGGACAAGATCCTCACGAAGCGGCTCGAGGTCGACGGACCGTACAGCGCGCAGGAGCTCGCCGTCGCCCTGGGCCTGGAGCCAGAACTCGTCGAGGAAGTCCTGCGGGACCTGGAGTCGGAGGGCGTCGTCTCGTCCGGGCACTTCCTCGTCGACAAAGAATTCCAGTTCATGATGACCCGGGACCTCCAGCGCCTCCAGCGGAAGGACGACACGCGCGAGGTGTTCGACGAGAACCAGGTGAAGGCGTTCCTCCTCGAGAAGCAGTTCGCGAGCATCGAGACCCTCGACGACTATTTCGACCGCTTCCTCGAGGCCGGCA
>VBMB01000090.1 GCA_005878525.1 Methanobacteriota archaeon | reverse complement strand
CGATCGCGAAGAAAGAGGAGTTGGAGCGAGTCGCGTCGCCGGCACGATGATTCGCTCCCCTCCAGACCGAAGCCTTAACTAGCTTCGGTCTTCTGCGGCATTCCTTGTTCACATCCAGGAGCCCGAGCGATGGGAAGTAAGGAAGAAAACATCAAGAAAGCGCAGGCGTTGCTTCATCTCAAAGACCGCATCCGCAACATCGGGACTGCGGCACACATCGATCATGGAAAATGCAATGGGCCCGAAACGCGTTTGTGGGTGAACGGCCAATGGATTCGCGCAGAAGACCTCTGGCTTAGGTTCGCGAATCGATCGCCCGTGCCGAATGCCTATGGCGCGGACGTACGGGATGTCCGAGCAGACTCGCTTTGGACGCAATCGCTCGATCTCCAATCGGGCAAGGCAAGCTTCGCCCAGATTACCCACGCTTGGCGGCTCCGTGCGACGGAACCGCTCGTGGCAATCGAGACCAGGGACGGCAGACGCATCCGGACGACACCTGAACACCGCTACGTTGTTGCCAACGAAGACGGGCTGGTTTTCCAGGAGGCCAGAACGCTATCGAAGGGAGACTACCTGGCGGTTCCTAGGCGGCTCCCCTCGCGTGACGACGACCGGGATTGGACTGATCTAGAAGAGGCGATCCTCCAAAGGCTGGTATCTGATCCGAAATTCCTGTTCTACATTTCTCAAGGTTCGGAGGATTCCCACGAAGGCGGCGGCCCTCTGCGGGGGAAGGCCCTGCTCAACAAAGGGAACGGGCATGTTTCTTCAGAGATGTACCATGAAATCGAGGCCATTTCCATTCGCGAACCCGGAATCAGGAGGCGGGAGTCGCGGAGGATCCGACTGCCGAAGCGCGACGAGCTGGAAGGTTTCTTCTGGCTACTTGGCCTCCTCTATGGAGACGGAGACGGACTCGCGCGGATTCACATGGCAGACGATGAGATGATCGGCCGCGCGCGCGATGTTGTAAACCGACTCACATCCTGCGCAAACATCTCTCGTTATCCCGAGCGAGTCGCTCACCTTAACCCGGGTTCCACCGCCTTCCACCGGCTTCTCCAGTCGGTCTTCGGCTATCCCAACCGAAGGAAGGCGTGGTCCATTCGGCTGCCCGACCTGCTCTACACAGCCCCATTACCACTCGCCGCGGCGTTCGTGCAAGGCTATTTCGATGCGGATGGTACGGTCGAAAAGGCCCGATCAGCGGTATCGGCTACCAGCGTGTCTGAGGAGTACTTGGACGGGCTCCAACTCCTTCTACTTCGGTTCGGTATCCGCGCGATCTTGCTTCGCCGCAAAGCGAAGAACACTCTGTATGTATCGGGTAAGAAGAATCTGGAGCGGATGCCGCTATTCAGCGACCCCGAGAAGGTCGTGCGGCAGCACAGGCTCGAAGGGAAAGCGAGTACGTCCTACGTCGTCGACCTGCTACCCGTTGACTGGCGGAAGCTGGCGCCGAACGACTGGAAGAGCCGATTCTACATGGCGGCGGGCCAGAGGCCCTCGGCACATTCTCTTCTGACCATGGCCGACGTAGACCTCTCAACGGTTGACGCATTGTTGAGCGATGACCTCGCATTCGTTGAGGTCAAGGAGGTTCGCCATTCCACGACGGAGTGGGTGTACGACTTCTCCGTCCCCGGCCCACAGAATTTCGTTGCCGAGGGTCTCTTCGTCCACAACACGACCCTCTCCGACTCCCTCATCGCGGGCGCGGGGATGATCTCGGAGGAGCTCGCGGGTCAACAACTCTTCATGGACTACGACGAGCAAGAGCAGGCTCGCGGCATCACGATCAACGCCGCGATTGCGTCGATGGTCCACGACTTCGAGGGCGGCCAGTATCTGATCAACCTCATCGACACGCCCGGTCACGTGGACTTCGGTGGCGACGTCACGCGGGCGATGCGCGCCATCGACGGCGTGATCATCCTCGTCGACTCGGTCGAAGGGATCATGCCGCAGACGGAGACCGTCATCCGCCAGGCGCTCAAGGAGCGCGTGCGGCCCGCCCTGTTCATCAACAAGGTCGACCGCCTCGTGAACGAGCTCAAGATCTCGCCGGACCAGATGCAGCAGCGATTCACCAAGATCATCACAGAGGTCAACAACCGCATCCGCAAGTGGCTCCCTGAGGACATGGGCGAGAAATGGATGGTCCACGTCGAAGGAGGCAGCGTGGCCTTCGGCAGCGCGTACCACAAGTGGGCCCTGTCCGTGCCGTTCATGAAGAAATCGGGGATCACGTTCAAGGACGTCTACAAACACTGCCAAGAAGGCACGATGAAAGAGCTCGCGAAGAAGGCGCCCCTCCATAGCGTCGTGCTGAACATGGTCATTCGCCACCTCCCGAACCCGCTCGAGGCGCAGAAGATCCGGATCCCAATCATCTGGAAAGGCGACATGGAGAGCCCGGTCGGAAAGGCGATGCTCTCCGTCGACGAGAACGGCCCGGTTGGCTTCATGGTCACGAAGATCATCGTCGATCCGCAGGCGGGCGAAGTCGCCGCGGGGCGGCTCTTCTCCGGCAAGATTCGCCGCGGTCAGGAGCTCTGGGTCATCGGAATGCCGAAGCCCCAGCGCGCGCAGACGGTCGCGATGATCGTCGGCCCGGACCGGATCCCGGTGGACGAAATCGATGCCGGCAATGTCGTCGCCGTCGTCGGGCTGAAGGACGCGATCGCCGGCTCGACCGTCAGCGACGACAAGGAGATGCAGACCTTCGAGAAGATCGTCCATTACTCCGACCCGGTCGTGACGATCGCGGTGGAAGCGAAGTCCACATCGGACCTCCCGAGGCTCGTGGAGGCCCTGCGCCTCATCGCGAAGGCGGACCCGAGTATCGTGGTCGAGATCAATCAGGAGACGGGAGAGCACTTGATCTCCGGGATGGGCGAGCTCCACCTCGAGATCACGATCTACCGCGTCCAGAACGACTACAAGATCCCCGTCACCACGAGCCCGCCGATCGTCGTGTACCGCGAAGGCGTCCGCGGCAAGGGCGGTCCGTTCGAAGGCAAGTCGCCGAACAAGCACAACCGTTTCTACATGGAGGTCGAGCCCCTCGCGGGCAAGATCGTCGATGCGATCCGCGCCGGGGAAATCGCATCGGGTCAGCGGATCAAGGACTCGAAAGCCCTCGCGAAGAAGCTCGAGGAGCTCGGCATGGACCGCAACGAATCGAAGAGCGTCGTCTGGATTCACGACACGAACATGTTGATCGATGCGACGAAAGGGATCCAGTACCTGCACGAGACGATGGAGCTGATCAAGGAGGCGTACATCGAGGCGATGGGTAAGGGACCCCTCGCCGGCGAGAAGGCGATGGGGCTCAAGGTGCGCCTCGTCGACGCGAAGCTCCACGAAGACTCCGTCCACCGCGGGCCCGCCCAGGTCATCCCGGCGGCCCGATCGTCGATCTACGGCGCGATGGTCCAGGGCGGGCGAATCCTGCTCGAGCCGATCCAGAAGGTCTTCATCAACGTGCCCCAGGATTTCATGGGCGCGGCGCTCGGGGAGATCCAGAGCCGGCGCGGGGTGATCGAGGACATCAACCAGGAAGGCGAGATCACGGTCATCCACGCGAAGGCGCCCGTCGCGGAGATGTTCGGTTTCGCGTCCGCCATCCGGTCTGCGACGCAAGGTCGCGCGCTCTGGTCGACGGAGAACAGCGGTTTCGAAGCCGTCCCGCCGAATCTGCAGTCCGAGGTCGTGCGGGCGATCCGTACCCGGAAGGGCCTTCCGCCGGAGCCGTACGACGAAGCGTACTACGCCGCATGATCGGCGCCGGGACCCGAGGCCCTCCACCGAAATCATAAGTACGGTTCGCGCCGTGTGCCCGCGGGGAGTCCATGACGGTCGATTTCAAATTCAAGCGAGCTCCGGGATACAACGTCGCAGCCATCCAATACGTCGGTCCGTACGGCGAACAACACCTTCGCAAGGAGTTCCGCTCGCTCGTCGCCTGGGCGAAGCGTCACGGCATCCGCTCGGGGAAGTGGATCTTCCGAGAGCTCGACGGGCCGTACTCCCGCCGGCCAGACAACCGGAGGCGATGGGAGGCGGATCTCGAGATCAAGGGCCCCGCGAAAGGCGAGGGACGGATTCGGATCAAGAAGATTCGGCCGGAGACAGTGGCGAGCGTCACCTTCAACCCGGACGAGGTGTCCGCGCGACTCGTGTACCATGGATTGAGCGACTGGCTTCGGTGGCGGAAGAAGGACGGACAGGTCAAGCGCATCGGACCTTCGCGCGAGGTATACGATGGCGACCCGTGGACGAACGCACGCGCGTGGGCTCATGCGGACGTGCAGTTCCTCGTTCGGAAATAGCGGTGGCTCCGCATTTCATTCCGTTTCGTTGCGCCACGTTTTCCCGCGACCCGCGCATCGTTCGCCCCGGCGAAGATGGCAAGTTCATAAAGAAGTCAGGACTATGGGCTCCCGGCGCGGACCATGACGACCGACCGACGATTCTGTCGGTTTAACAAATCCGCCAGCACCGCCGCGTTCAGCGTCACGGAGATTCCGCAGGACGGCCTCTGCCTCTCCGCATTTCTCATCGTGACAGAAGCCGGCCATCCCGCGAACGTCCTCATGGGTCA
>VBMB01000025.1 GCA_005878525.1 Methanobacteriota archaeon | reverse complement strand
CCGCTGCGACGGGATCTTCGGAGGACTCACCGGGCTCTGCGGGCGCGTAGGCCATCAGCAAAGCCGGCAGACCCAGGGATGTCGCCAGGTTGACGACGCGCCCCGCGGCCGCAACCATCCGGTCCTCGCGAGAATCGCCGAATGAGATCTGGACAGAGACCGCGTCGGCTCCGAGAGAGACGGCATGTTCGACCGTCGAGACGAGGACTTTGGAACCTGGCCTCGAACCGAGAAGGGTGCTGGCAGAGAGATGCACGATCAGACCCCAGGCGGGCGCGATATCGGCCGAGAGGGAACGGACCATTCCTGGATTCACGACGAGCCCGGAGAACGGGGCGGACCGCAGACGCCGTACGAGGCCGCTCGGCCGTTCGATCCCAGGAACGGGTCCGGCGGCGACGCCATGGTCGAGAGCGAGAAGGAGGATTCGGCCCGCAACTCCTTCGAGGCGTCGTCGTCGTCTCTCAACTCCGAAAAGGGACATGTCTCTTCGCTCGCCTGCCCCTTTATGGAAGGTGTAGATAATATTTAGGCATTATTGTATTTTATATGGCTTCGATTATGGAGAATCCGTGGCTGGGGGCTCCCCTGGGCTAGCCTTGGCGCTGGGAGCCCGCCGGTACCTCGGGCCGGAGATATCGATGCCCAAAGAACTCCCGGTGCACCGCTTGGACGGCTCTCTCGAGATCCTCGTTGTCGACCGTGAACGTGTATGCGACCATCGAGGCGCCCGCGGAGATGAGCTGCACGTTGATGCCACGTTCCGCAACCGCGCGGAACACCCGTGCGGCAACGCCATGGGCGTATCCGAGGCCTTCGCCGACGAAACTGATCAGCGATACGTGCGGCAGCACTTCAATCCGTTCAACGAGACCGAACGGGAGGCGCGCAACCGCCTTCTTCGCACGGCTCAACGCATCCGCGTCGACGAGGAGCGCGATGCACGTCTGCGACGTCGCCGCGCTGTACACGTTCGTCCCCGCGCTCGTAAGGGCGGTCGCGACCTGTGAAAGTAGTCCCTCTTTCTGCCCGGCACCCGTCGCGAAGACCTTCAGGGTCGCGAGATCACGCACATACGAGATGCTCTTGACATCGCCGCTGCGGTCTACCGTGTCGGGACCGATCCGCGTCCCCGTCTCGTCCGGCGCTTCGTCGTACGAAAGCGCGGAGAGGGGAAACGCTTCCGAAACAATCTTCGGGTCCGCGCTCATGAAACCGCCGACATCCTTCCAAATCTCAATCGTTGGCAGCTCGAGGGCGTGCGCAACCACGGCGGCACTGTAATCGGATCCGCCGCGGCCGAACGTCGCCGTCTTGCCTTCTCGGGAGAGGCCGAAGAATCCCGTGATCACGCTCACATGGCCCGCCAGGGCCTCGCGCCTGAGGAACGGCGCAAGCCGAGCGCGTGTTTCGTCGAGCAACGCCGTGGCGTTCCCGTAGGTGTCATCCGTGATGAGACCGATGGCGTCTGCCTCGTGCGGCGCGGCGTCAATTCCAGCCTGACACAGATTCGCCGCGACGACCTGCGCGGCCAGCCGCTCGCCGAAGGAGAGGACAAAGTCCCGCGTGCGCGGGGTGATCTCCTCCGTATACGCGACTCCGTAAAGAAGGCGCTCCAGCTTCGTCACGAGGGCGTCGATCGCCCCATCACTCCCAGCGAGGCCTTCACGGGACTTCGGCAAGAGGCCGAGATGCTTGCGACGGAGCTCTTCGACGTACGGGTCGATCTCCTTCTCCTCCCGCGGCTGCGCCAGAATCGTGACGAGGGAGTCCGTCACGCCTGAAATTGCCGACACCACGAGGAACTTCCGATTCGGGTCCGTCTCGACGAGGTGCGCGATCCGCTCGTACATGTCCACGGTGCTGACGCAATTCCCACCGAACTTCGCGACCTTCCACGGCTCAGTCAAGGTAGCCTCTCCTGTGTGCGAGCTCCGCGTTGAGCAAGCTCCCACCCGCGCCGCCGCGAATCGTGTTGTGCGAGAGGACGAAGAAGCGGACGACGCGGCCCACGACACGAATCCGGCCGACGGTTCCAGCCATTCCGCGCGCCCGCGCAGGTTCGCCGGCCATGAGGTCGAGCAATGGCTGCGGTCGATTCGATTCCGCGCGGACGATCACCGGCTGCTTCGGGGCCGTCGGCAGCTGCTGAACGTGCGGTTCCCCGCGGAAAGACGAGAGCAGACGCGCGATTTCGCGTGGGGGGACATCATCCTTCAGAGGAATCGATACGGCCTCAAGATGACCGTCGCGCACCGCGACCCGGGCGCAGTTCGCCCACACGTCGATTGGACTCGGCAAGATGCCGTCGGACATCGACCCGAGGATCTTCTTCGCCTCCCTCCGCATCTTTTCCTCCTCGCTCTCGATGAAGGGCACGACGTTCGCGGTGATGTCGAGAGACGGGACGCCGGGATATCCCGCACCGGAGAGCGCCTGGTACGTGGCCACATGTACGTCCGTGAGGTCGAGCGCGTCCACGAGAGGCTTCAAGGGAAGGGCCAAGCCCGTGATCGAGCAGTTCGGGTTCGTCACGACGAAGCCGCCCTCCCGAAACGAGGGCTGACGCTCGACGAGGGGGAGGTGGTTCGGATTCACTTCCGGCAGTAAGAGCGGCACGTCCGCGTCCATACGGTGAGCCGATGCGTTGGAGAAGATCCGCACGCCCGATTGCGCGGCGTTCGTTTCGACGTCCACGGCGATTTCCGCCGGAAGAGCGCTGAACGCCGCGACGATGTCGTGCTTCCGGAGGACACTCACGTCGAGCGGCTGAAGCTCTATCGAGGCGACGTCCGGGGCGAGCGGAACGTCTTCGAGCCGCCAGAAGTCTTTGAGGTGTCCGCCGACCTTTCGCTCGGACGACGTGAGGGCGGCGATCTCGAACGTGGGGTGGTCCTGGAGCAAGCTCACGAATCGCTGGCCGACATTTCCGGTCGCCCCCAGGACTGCAACAGGAATCTTGCTCAACGCGACATCCTTCCTTCGAAGTTCTTCCGCGTTTGGCCGATGAGTCGGAGAAAGTCCGCGCCTTCCGACGCGGTGGCATTCTGCCACTCGTCCAGCGTCTCCCGGATTCGGCGATGGATGAACGGCGTGTGGGGGTTCAACGCTTGGATGTCTCTCAACAGTGTCGGAGAATCCGCCAAGAGCCCCGCGGCGGCGATCGAGAGGCGAGAGAATGTCGTGCCGGCAGAACTTTCCAGGCCGGCGAGGTCGAACGGGCTTTCCGCGACGCACCGCGCGAATGTCAAGAGGCAGAGCTGGCTCAGCCCCAAGAGGAACGCCATCGACTCGTCGTGGTAGTCCAAGGAGACGTCAACGAACGAGGCCCCGCTCGCACGGAACAGCTCTCGTGCTTCAAGCACCGCCGCGCTGTTTCCGCAATCGCTGAACGTGATGTTGCCGCTCGAGAGCGGCCAGAGATTCGGTCCAAACAGCGGATGGACGCTAGCGATCCGCAAGCCGGACCGGCTCATTGCTCGAAGTTCATGGGCGATCGGTGCCTTCAGGCTGCAGACGTCGAAGAGAAGCGCTTTCGGTCTCATCGCCGCGATCGAGCGCAAGACCTCCGAGGAGACGGACATCGGAACGGAGACCGCGATAACATCTGCCTCTTGCACGCCTTTCTGAAGGTCCGGTTCGAACGCGAAGCCTTCGAGTGAACCGGCGATGTCATTCACGACGACGTCGCACCCGCGAGAACGGAAGTATCGGCAGAGCCAACGGCCCATGCGACCCGCACCGCCGACCACCAGGACACACTGGTTGACTGGCACTGGTGGGAAGGCCCCCGCTTGTCGGCGCACACTCTCCTCGATCAGGAGGTGGGCGAGGCCCGCACCGAGCGATGAGCCGATTCCTAGCTTCGCAACTTCCGCCGAGAGTCGCGTGTGCACGTGTTCCTCGGCCCTCTCGTCGCGTAGAGGCAGGCCGAGGCGCTTTTTCTCCAAGCCGACCTGGGATGCGAGATCGAGGCGCTTCGCCACAAGGCCCACGATCTCCCGGTCGACATCGGCAATCTCGTCCCGCAGCCTTGCGATTTCCGTCTCGCTCAAACGAATCCCCCTGCGAACATGAGATCGAGGAACGCCATCGCGGCAGCGTTCTCGACGACAGGCACCGCCCGAGGAACGATGCAAGGATCGTGCCGTCCCGTGACGACAATCTCCGTCGGCGTCATCGTCGCGAGGTCGACGGATCGCTGCGGCTTCGCGATGGATGCGGTCGGCTTGACGGCGACGCGGAACGTGATGGGCATGCCGTTCGTGATGCCGCCGAGGATCCCGCCGGCGTGGTTCGTCTCCGTCACGACTCGGCCGGCTAGGACCGTGAATGGATCGTTGTGCTCGCTCCCGCGCATCGACGCCGCGCGGAACCCGGCGCCGAAATCGACGCCCTTCACGGCGGGAATCGAGAAGAGAAGATAGGCGAGCGCCGACTCGACCGATTCGAAGAACGGCTCGCCGACGCCGGCCGGAACGCCCGTCACGACCGCCTCGATGACGCCGCCGACGCTGTCGCGGTCCTTTCGAGCCACCTCGATTTCCGCGATCATGCGGTCCGCCGCGTCGAGGTCGGCACACCGGACAGCGTTGCGTTCGACGTTGGTCTCAATCTGCTGCGGAGTGACCGGTCGAGCGGTGACCCGACCAATTTGGGCCGCATGCGCGTAGAACCGAACACCTATCGGTGCCAGCACCTGTCGGGCGATCGCCCCCGAGACGACCATGGGAGCCGTCATCCGGCCGGAGAGCTGGCCGCCTCCCCGGAGATCGCTCTTCGCTCCATACTTCATCGCGGCGGCGAAATCTCCGTGCCCGGGACGCGGGACCCGCGCCACGTTGGCATAGGATTTCGATTGCACGTCCTCGTTGCGGATGAGGGCGACAACCGGCTCGCCCGTTGCCAGCCCGTCCGAGATGCCTTCCGAGAATTCCACGCGATCCGCCTCCCTGCGCTGGCTGGTGACGAGGCTCTGTCCCGGTCGGCGGCGATCGAGCTGCGCCTGGACGAAGGCCTCATCGATTCGCATGCCGGAGCGCAGTCCCTCGATCGTGCAGCCCACGAACGGACCGTGGCTCGTCCCGAAAATCGTTGTCCGATACCGCACGCCGAAGACGTTCATTCGACCACCGCGTGAAGGGCCCCGAGGGCTCGCATGTCGTCGAGGAACGACGGATACGAGACGCGGAAGCACCAGGGATCCGAGATGTCCACCGAGTCGTCCGCGGCGAGACCGGCGATTGCGGCGGCCATCAGGATGCGATGGTCGGCCCGGGAGTCGATGAACGCGCCGCGAAGGCTCGCCGGTCCGTGAACGACGCAACCGTCTGCGGTGGGTTCCGCATGGGCACCCAAGGCCCGCAGCATCGCAACCGTCGACGCGATCCGGTCGCTCTCCTTGACTCGGAGGTGCTCTCCGTTCACGAAGTGCGTCTCGCCATTCGCCTGCGTCGCGAGGACCGCGAGGATAGGGAAGAGATCGGGCGTATCGCTGACGTCCACCGTCTGGCCTGCGAGATCACCGCTTCGGACCCGCACGCGATCCGAGGCCACATCCACCCGCGCGCCGAACGACTCCAGGAGGTGAGCGATTCGGCGATCGCCTTGGAGCGAGCCCATGTCGAGGCCTTCGACGGTCACGTCTCCGCCCGTGATCGCGGCCGCGACCAGCGGGAACGCCGCGGACGAGAAGTCCCCGGGAACCTCCAGGTCCGTCGGCCGGTATGTCCGCCCGCCGGGGACAAGGTACGCGCCCTCGTCCACTACGATGTCCACGCCGAACGCACGGACCATTTGCCGGGTCATCTCGACATACGGCTCCGAGCGCCGGGGGGGAAGGACTCGGATTTCGGACCGATTCCCTGCGAGAGGACAGGCGATAAGAAGACTCGAGAGAAATTGGGAGCTGACGGAGCCGGACAGCGAGACACGGCCACCACGTAGGACTCCTTCGACCTCGACGGGAGGAAGACCATCGCCGGAGCTGGACCGCGCGCGGGCCCCGAGGACCGTGAGGGCATCCAGGAGCGGTCCCATGGGCCGCTTCCGGAGGCTCGCATCGCCCGAGAGCGTCGTCGATCCTTCGAGGAGCGCGGCCACCCCCGTGAGGAGGCGCAACGTCGTCCCGGAATTCCGCGCGTCGATCGGCATACCGGGGGGCCGCAGGGAATCCGAAGCGACCCGGAGACCGTCCGCAGTTCGTTCAATCTCTGCGCCGAACGCGGCCATGCCCCCGATCGTTGCCTCGGTGTCCTCTGCGAGGAGGGGCCGACGGATCCGGCAGGGGCCGGAAGACAAGGCGGCCAGGATGACCGCGCGGTGGGTGTAGCTCTTCGACGGCGGGGCCTGGATCGAACCGGAGACCCGAGAGGCGAGGGCTCGGTATCTCACGTGATCACCCCGCGCGATTCGACGGTGTTCAGGTTCACCACTCGAACCTCAGACGAGCCGTCGTCCATCGCCCGCCGAACGGCGTCCACATGAGGAGGCGCCACCAATGCAAGGATGGAAGGACCCGTTCCGGTGACCCCGGCGGCCTTGGCGCCTGCGGCCCGCGCGCGAATCGCCGGCGACTCGTCAACGCCGAGCAGGGGTGCGTACGCGGCGCTGTTGACCTCCAACGCGCGGAAGTAATCGCCCCCCAGCACAAGGCGGAACGCTTCCTCGACCTGCGGCCGGATGGGGACAAAGTCCGTGCCCTTGAGACTCGACTTCGCAATCGTCCGATCGGGCACTTCGACGACGGCGACGAGCCCGGACGGAAAGCGATCGGCGACGAGGACCTTCCTTGCCCGGTTGTCCGTCGCCACGATCCCCCCAAAGAAGGACGCACACGCATCGTCGAAGGCACCGGTGATCGTCACACCGGCATCGAGGGCGGCATCCACTCCGATCCCAATCACCTGGAGCGGTTCGAGCGGTGCGCCCAGGGCCTGAGCGCACGCGAGGACCACGGCGTTTGCGACGGCGGAGCTGCTCTTCAGCCCCCGCGAGACCGGAATCTCCGAGGTGACCGTGACCTCGATGCCGACCTCTTGGGCACTCAGTCGAAGGACCCGCTCGGCACACGATCGGACCAGTGCCGGGTCGAGTCCGTCCGGCACATGGACCCGGACGTCGAGGTCCTCGGGCTTGGTCTCCGCGGTCGCCGTGACCCGCAGGGCGAGACCGAATGCCGCACCCCTGCCAATCGCAATCGCATTCACGATCGTGCCCGCACCGAAGCAGGAGGCTCGGGCCCTCATCGTAACGCCTCCTTCGCCGCCCGCTGCATCGCATCGAACGGGGCGGCGTGCCCGGTCCAGAGCTCGAACGCCTTGGCTCCCTGATGGACGAGCATCCCGAGCCCGGAAGCTCCCGGGCGGTTCAGCCTCTTCGCGGTTCGAAGGAGTGGCGTGACGGGCGGATTGTACACGAGATCATAGATGAAGCCCGCCTTGCCGATCGCCGCCTCGGGCACGGGGAGGCCATCGGGGACGCCCTTCGTCCCGGCCGGGGTCGCGTTCACCAGGAGGTCCCACGGACCCTTTCGCGTTAGGATTCCGAGAGGGACGACCTCGATCCGATCGTCGAAGGATTTCGCAAGAGCCTCCGCTCGCGTGGCGGTGCGGTTCGTCAACTGAACGTGGGCGCCTTCCCGGAGCAGGACGTCGACGACCGCCTTGGCGGCCCCGCCGGCACCAACGACGAGGGCGTTCCGGTCGCCGAGCCGCAGTCCGAGAGACCGCAAGGAGATGCGGAATCCGTACACGTCCGTGTTGTGGCCCGCGGTCCAGCCGTCCCGAAGGACGACCGTATTCACCACGCCAAGTCGCTCTGCGTCGCCATCGAGTTCGTCCATGGATCGAGCGACCGCTTCCTTGTATGGGCTGGTCACGTTGAATCCGCAGATTCGAAGGCGATCAGCCGCGAGGAAGAACTGATCCAGAGATTCGGGCGGGATGTCGAAAGGCAGATAGGCGGCGGGCAACCCCAGAGCGGCTAGGGCTGCCTCGTGCATCGTCGAAGAAATCGAGTGCTCCACCGGATGGCCGATCAAACCGAGGATCATTGGCTCTCGGCCGCGGAGGCGTGTGGCGGTCCCCAGGGATAGTTGACCTGGAGCGGCGGATAGCCCCCAGGAAGCGTACTGGATTTCTTGGCCGAGTGAGTTCGCGAGGGCGCGGGTCACGATGCCCGCGGCGCCCATCCCAATCAGGACGAACCGATGCGGACGACCCGTCCGCGACCGGACCAGGTCGACGAGCTGGACCGCTTCTTCGAACTCGGTCACGGGGACCGCAACCTTTGCGATTTCGCCTACGGCGCTGCAAGAATCGAGGGCCTCCGAAACCCGATGCGCCTCTGCAGGCTGCGCGAAGTGGTGGGACACGATGACCGTCGTTCGATGACCCGATGCGAGGCGGCCCAGCGACTCAAGGTCTTCGCGGTCCGTTTCGAGTTCGAGGTCGACATACGCGAAGCGCGAATGGCAAATCTCCCGGAGAACGGTCGTGCGTTGGGGAGGATCCACGCCCGATGCGCCCCCCTGGCCCCGCGAGCGAAACGTCGCAATAGCCCGTCTGCCGACGCCGTTCGCCAGTTTCCGGATTGTCGACAATCCCAAATCTCGGACATAGTCCAGCCGTAGCTCGACGAGATCTGCGCCCTTCTCGAGGGCCATTCGGGACTGGCGTTCCGCCTCGGCCGCGTTGTCTGCCCGGATGACCGCTGCGACCTTCGTCATCTCATCGCTCCGCAATCGTCTCGTGAATCCGCATGCCGAAATGGCGGCCTCCTTCCTCGAGCCGCAGGAGCACTTCGTCACCGGCTTTCACCTGGCTCACAGGGAGCGAGCCTCCGTCCGGCGTCACAAACCGAATCGTCTCGGCGTTCTGGACGATCGTCGTATGGCGCCGGCCGTCCGCCTCCGCCTCGAGGAGCAGAAGCGGCCGGCGTTCGACCTTGACGCGGCCCACGACCACGGCACGGGCCCGGCCCTCGGAGTCCACCGCGAGGACCTCGTCCCCGGCCCGGAGTTCGCTCAGGTACTTTGTCTTCCCGCCTGGGAGGTAGATGTAGGCGTGGACCGCCCCGGCGTTCACCCGGAAAGGCCGGGCCGCCACGTAGCCCGTCTCGACCGTCTCCGCGTGGACGAGGAACAGGCCCGCGGAGCTGTTCCCGACGAGCATCCCCTCCCCATCCCGCAGGAGGGAACACGTGTCGACGCACACGCGGTCGCCAAGCCCGATGGGTCGAATCGAGGTGACGGCCGCCCGCACGAGGGACACGTCTTCACGCACGGATTCAAGGAGTCCGCGGACCGCCCGAATCTCATTCGGCGAAGAGGGGACGAGGAGGATGCCATGGACCCCGACCTCCATCGTCTCGAAGACCAGCTTCGCCTCGGCGGCGTCGTGGACCTCGACGAGGAGACGCGTCTCGCTCCCCTGGAAATGAGCGATCAGGTTCTCGAGGGGGATGATTTTCCAGTCCTCCGTCCGAATCACGATGTGTTTCGTCGCGCTGCGCAACGAGCGGAGCGCGGTCTCGTCCTTCGGCGACCGAATCGTCGCGAGGCGGCCGATCTCGGCGTCGTCGAAGAAGAAGCTGTTACCCTTCAGGAAGATCGGAGAGAAGCGCCCGAGTCCCTGGAGCGACTCGTCCCGTTCCGTGAGGACGATTTCGTCGAAGCCGGCCTCGAGCGCAGCCGAGACGATGGACCGAACGTCCGCGTTGTCCTCGTGGGGAAAGGCCCCCACCCACACCAGGCGGTCCAAGGGGCCTCACCCGCGATAGACCTCGTCGAGCGAGACGCCGTCGAAGATCATTCGGGCGATTGCCCGCGTCATGCCGATCGGATCCTTCGACTGGAAGATGTTTCGGCCCATCGAGACACCGACCGCACCACCGGAGAGCGCTCCTTCGACCATCTCGAGGGCCGCGCGATCCGAGTCCAGTTTCGGCCCTCCCGCGACGACGACGGGGACGGGACATCCCCGGACGACCTCCTTAAATGTCTCCGGTGCCCCGGTGTAAAGCGTCTTCACGATATCGGCACCCAGCTCCGCGCCGACGCGGGCCACGTGCTTCACGACGTCGACATCGTACGGGTTCTTGATCTTCGACCCGCGGGGATACATCATCGCGAGGAGCGGGAAGCCGAATCGATCGCATGCCATGGCGGTCGTCCCGAGGTCTTCGATCATACGGTCGTCGTCCTCGCCGCCGAGATTCACATGGACGCTAATCGCGTCGGCGCCATACGAAATCGCTTCATCCACCTGGGTGACGAGGATTTTTCGATCGGCATGCGTGCTGATTGAAGTCGATGCGCTGAGGTGCAGGACGAGGCACAATCCCTCGTCGAAGTAGTCCTTTGCGAATCGCACAACCCCTTTGTGAAGCACAACCGCGGTCGCCCCGCCTTTCGCGACATTCGCGACGGCCTTGCGGATATCCTCCAGCCCGGCGGCAGGTCCGGACGAGACGCCGTGGTCCATCGCGACGATCAGGGTCTTGCCCCCTCGCAAGATCCGTCGCAAGCGTATTTCCTTCCCGATTGAGGACATAGGCACACCCGTGCGAATCCGTAGCACGGACCGGATGCGGAGGACGTATTTCAAGCCTGCGCTCGGTGGCGTACGAAAATCGACTTCCGTCAAATGCCTGCGAGAACTTGCACGATCGTGCGGTCGTCCCCGGTGGCGGACGGCAGACTCGACCACGCGATCATCGCGTGCGGCGATCTCCGACGGACCTCCTGGAGAATTTCGGCCTCGTCCTTGTCCGGTTCGGGGACGGACATTAAGACAATCGCATGACTGATCTCCTCCGGCAGCGATGCGAACCACGGCGACGCGTACGCTTCTTCCACGGCGACGAAGCATCGGTGCTTCTCCCGTCCCGAGCCCATCCCGAATCGCCATTCCCGCACACTCGCCAGCGTCCGGCGGATCGGCGCCACGTCAGAGCGGGCGAGAGCCGCACCCAACTCTCCGGCGGGCCGAGCCATGATCGCCCCTAGAGCAGCGAACGCTTTCGTCAGCGGCAGGTCCCGCGCAACCTGCAACAGTCGGTCGTTGCTGAACGTCACGACGCCGTCGGCGCGTTTCTGGAGGAGCCGGAGCTGGGACTCGGCAAGCTGCCGCCGGATCGGCCCCTCGATGGTGAACGGGACCGTGGCAAAGGCGACGCTGGCGTCGCCTAGGATTCGCGCGACCCGCCCGACGAGGCTCATCCCCCATCCGCCGAGTTCGCCGCCGAGGCCGCCGAGCATGACCACCATGTCCCGATCGAGAAGCGCGGCGGAGATCTCTTTCTCCTCGTCCGTCTCCATGTTCGGAACGGCCTTCTCGTCCATCGAGGCGTATGCCTGGAGGGAATCGGCGACCACGGGAATTCGAGTCGATAGCTCCGCCATGGACGGATGGATAGCGTCATTCACCGCGATACGGGTCGCGTTGGGCGACGCCGCGACGCGGCGCAATACGTTGCAGCCGGCTCCCCCGCAGCCCACGATGGCGACTCGGGCCCGTTCTTCCCCGACGCCGAGCCTCCACGTGTCCGGCACGCCCGCGAATCGGAAGTCCCCGGAGATAAAGGATTGTCATTCGTGGATGATATTTATGCCGAGATGGGAATAGAAATGCCGCGGAGAAAGCACGATAAGGCTGCACCCGATGCGGGACACCGTGGCGGCATCCGGAGTGCCACGCACGGCCGATGCGGTCGTCGTCGGTGGCGGCTGCATGGGGACGAGCATCGCGTGGCACCTCGCGCGGCGGGGCCTTGGGGTCGTCTTGTTCGAGAAGAGTCATGTCGCCGCCGGGGCCACGGGCCACAGCGGTGCCCTCGTCCGTCAACACTACGAGACCCGGCTCGGCATCCGACTCGCCCGGGAGAGCCTCACGTTCTTTCGGCGATTCGAGGAGGAGACCGAATTCTCCTGCGACTTCCGGACGACGGGCTTCCTGTCCGGCACTCGGGAACGGGACCTCCCGGCGTTCGAGGCGTTATTCGAGTTGCTGCGTTCGGAAGGCGTCCGCGCCGACCGGCTCACGCCGTCGGACGCGAAGACGATGGAGCCGCAACTGGAGGTGTCGGATTACGCGGCCCTCGTCCACGATCCGGACGCGGGATATGCGGACCCAATCGCCACCGCGCATGGATTTGCCGCCGCGGCCGTCGTGGAAGGAGCGAAGGTCTTCGACGATCACGAGGTCTCGTCCATCGAGACGCGTTCGGGGAAAGTCACGGGCGTCAAGATCCACGGAGCCGGACTCCTCTCCGCCGAGCGTGTCGTCCTCGCCGCGGGGAATTGGACGCGAGATCTTGCCGCGACGGTCGCCCCTCGATTGCCCGTGCGATACGTGCGCGGCGAGGTCGCGATCCTGCGGCGACCCGTGGACTTTGGCGCGCCACCGAGAATCCACTTCGATTTCTACGGGAATACGTACTCGCGGCCGGAAGGGGAGAAAGACACGCTGACGGGCTACATGAACACGGACCCGCGGAAGACGATGCCGAGGCACGAGTTCGTGGAGTCGCTTCCGGCGGTCACGGTCCGTGACCTACGCACCCGGCTCGCGAAACGGTTTCCTCGAATGAACGATGCTCAACCGAGAGGGGGATGGGCGGGCGCCTACGATGTGACGCCGGATTCGTATCCGATCCTGGACCAAGTCGGTCCCGATGGCCTCTTCGTCGCGGTCGGCTTCAGCGGTCATGGATTCAAGCTCTCCCCCGAGGTCGGTCGCCTCCTCGCCGAGTACGCGGCGACGGGAAAGCGGCCCAAGCCCCTGGTGCCGCTTCGCGCGTCGCGATTCGCGGAGAAGCAACTGGTCCACGCCGACGCGCCGTTCCCCGGCGGGAAGAAGCGCCGGATCCCCTAGGTCCGAGCCGCATCGTTCGATACTTTCGCCGACGGTCTCGTAGACATTATAAGTAGCAAGGCGACCTTGCGCACGCCAGGATGCACGAAATCGTCTGCGTGGGCGATGTCCACGAGGGGCTGAGCTTCGACTTCCGGATCGATCCGGAAACCGGGATCTCGGAACGCGCGCTCGACCTTCACGGTAACTTCGCGAAGGCCGCTCGCTGGGCGATCGAGCATGGCGCCTCCCTGTTCTGCATCCTCGGCGACCTGTTCGACCGCGCTCACGTGGCCCCGGTGTTCCGGGAGATGGTCCGGAGGGACGTCATCGAGCCTCTGGGCGACGCGGGAATCGAGGTGTGGATCCTCGCGGGGAACCATGACCAGCCGAGACGGGCCGCGCGGTCCACCTCCCTGGACGACTACCGCGGGTACCCGCATGTGAGGGTGTTCCGTGACCCGAGGATGGAGACCCGCGAAATCGACGGCCGGAAGATCGGCTTCATCCTCATCCCCTACATGCATCCGGAGCAAGTCGTTGAACAGGTGCGCGAGACGCTGGCGAAGGACGTCCCGCGCGAGCTGGCGTACGAGGCGGCCCGGCGCACTTGGCAGGAGTGGATCCGCAATCGGGCGGCGGACCTCAAGGACGCGGACCTCCGGATCCTCTTCGGGCATTTCGAGTTTCAGGGCGTGCGGTATGCGAGCACCGCGCCTCCCGAAGTCGTCCCGAACGACTTCACGTTCACGCCGGACATGATCCCGAACGCCGTCGACCTGGTCGTGTTCGGACACATCCACATGCACCAGACCGTCGGCGGGAAAATCGTGTACGCCGGCGCGCCGGAACGGATCGACTGGGGCGAACGGCTCGATCCGAAGGGGTTCCTGGCCATCCGTCCGGAGGGCGGTTGGTCGTTCGTCGAGCTCCCGGCGCGTCCGATGGACAAGGTCGAGGCCGTCGTCGCAATGGGTGACGACGTGACGGAGAAGGTCCTCGCCGCGATCCCGGCGCAGGTCACGGGCCATCTCGTTCGGATCGAGGTGACCCTCCCAGACGAACTTCGGAACCGGCTCGACGAGAAGCGACTCGCGGATCGTCTCCGAGACGCGTTCCACTATGAGGTCAAGTTCGTCTCCGCCAGCCGGCCGCGCGTCGTGACGGAAGAATTCACTTTGGATCCGGGCCGCCTCCTGACGGACTACGTCGACAAGGTCCTCGCCGACCACCCGAAACGGGAGGCGATCAAGGTCGAGGCCCGCCGGGTGCTCAAGGAGGCCCTCTCGTGAGGGACGATGCGGAGGTCGAGGCGGCCGCGGTCTCGAGCCTGGAGCCGACGGCCGGTCCGGAGGGATTCGTCCTCGAGGAGATCGAGATGCGCGGGTTCATGCGATACCTCGAGAAGACGGTCCCACCGCTCCGGTTTCCGGAGAAATACACGGTCATCACCGGTCGCACAGGCGCCGGGAAATCATCGATCCTGGACGCCATCACATTCGCCTTGTACGGCAAGACGACCCGGACGGACATCCAGAGCGTGAAACTCGCGGACGTGTGCCGGCCGAACGGATACGTCCGCGTGGCGTTCCGCCAAGGCGACGAGCGCTGGGAAATCACCCGGGGCTTCACGACCAAGAAAGAATCGTACCTCGAGGTCACGCGCGACGGCGAGTCGGTGCAGGGGACGATCCCGGACAAGGAGCGGACGATCCGCGACGTGGTCGGCCTCGACTACGATGGATTCCGGAATTCCACCTTCGTCCGTCAAGAGGAGATGAAGGAACTCGGGGCCGCGAGCGGGGCGCAACGGCTCGCGGTATTTCAGAAACTCTTCCGTCTCGAGATTTTCGAACAGGCCTTGGAGCGGGCGAAGGAACGATTCACGACCGTCAAAGCAGACATGCAGGCAAAGGAGGCCGAGATCGCCGCGCGGGAAGAAGCGCTCGGTCGCCTCCCCGCATTGCGAGAGCAATTGGGAACTTTGGACCAAGAGCGCAAGGAGCGGGGAGCGCGCGTCGCGCAACTCCAGGCCGCCCTCGAAGCCGGCTTCCGGGAGATGAAGGACCTCGAGGCGAAGCACGAACGATGGGTTCGGTCGTCGGCGGCCCTCGAGGACCGGTCGACGCAGCTGAAAGCCCTGGAGGCCCGCGAGATAGAAGTCCGAGACCAGGGTCAGATCGCCGCCAAACTCGAGCCGGAGCGAGCCACCCTCGAGAAAGAAATCGAAGACCTCGATCGCCTCCGGGAGGAAAGGGACCGGTTGAAGGAAACGAAGGCGGACCACCAACAGCGCGAGACCGCCGCGCGCGCGGCAGGGCGGGAGTTCGACCTCGCGAAGCACGAGCACGAGAAGCGACGCGACGAGACCAAGGACCGGATCGACGAGCTCCATCGCAAGATCGCCTCGCTCCGGACCGACATCGACCGGGAGGCCGCGTTCAGCTCCCTCCGAGACGAGGGACGACTGGAAGAGCGCGTGACGCGAATCGCGCGGGAACTGGAATGGCTCGTGGACCGTGCCGACCTGGTCCGGGAGCTCAGCGAGGAACAAGCGCGCGCGGAGAAGGCCCTCTCCCGGGTCCATGAGAAGGTCGCATCGATCGATCAGGACTCGTTCGTCCTCACCGAGTACAAGCGGCAGCTCGAGCAGCTGAAAGACGACCTTCGACGGGAGGCGGACGACAGCCATCGGCTCCTCCAGCCTCTCGACGACGCGAAGATCGAGGCGTTGCGCCAACTCGACGCGGTTCGGTTCACCGAGCTGGACGAGAAGAGGCTGGAACTCGTGAGCGAGTCGGTCGTGGAAAAGGCCGGGAAGCGGAAGCGTCTCGATGAACTCACGATCCTCTTGCGGCAGGTCGGCGATGCGAGCGCGCGGCTCGCGGACCTCGCGGTACAACGGAAGTCGCTGGAGAACGAGCGCACGGCCCTCGAAGCGGAACTCGCGGGACTCCGATCATCGGAGGAGGCATTCGGTGCTGCGAAGGCGAGGATCGAGACCCTGCAGGCAGAACTCGATGCGGGGCGGAAGGCGTGGCACCTCCTCGAGGGGCAGGCCACGACGCTAAGGGAACAGATCGCGGGTCTCGAAGCGGACGCGAAGAAACTGAAGGAGTCGCAGCGGCAACGAGAGGTGCTCCGTGCGGAACTCGAAATCTACGATGTCCTCGTGAACCGCGTGTTCCACAAGCGCGGCGTCGTGATGTACGCGGTCGATCAGCTCCTGCCGGAACTGGAGATTGAGGCGTCGAAGAACCTGTCCGAGCTCACGGACGGGCGGTTCGGTCGGATCCGCCTGGAGACGTACGAGGAGGGCCGGGGCCACGGGATCCGGATCCTCGTCCAGGGCGTCGACGGGCAGTGGCACGACGTCGCGGAGTTCAGCGGCGGCGAGAAGACGCAAATCAACGCGGCCCTGCGCTTCGCGATCGCACGGGAACTCGCCTCGATGCCGCAAATCGGTCGCACGTTCGGTCGCATGAAGACGTTGTTCATCGACGAAGGCGACCTCGGCTCCCTCGACACGGAAATCTCGCGGGAACTCTTCGTCCAGAAACTCCTGCGGATGGGCGAGGTCTTCGAGAAGGTAATCCTAATCACGCACCTCGCGGAGATCGCAGAGCGCTTCCCCGGCCGAATCCGGGTGACGATGACGCCGAACCAGGAGTCGAAGGCGGAAGTCCTCGCATGAGCTACGTCGACGACATGCGCCGGGAGCTCGAGCTCCTCGTGAAGCATCACCAGGACGTGCCACTCCCGCCGGAAGAGGTCCCGGACTTCCGTACTTTCCACTGCGCGGATCCGGCGAAGGACATGATTGCCGTCGATGGGTCGTACTCCTTCCTGCTCAATCTTTCGAGCTGGTGGCTCGCTCTGATCTCCGTGGGACTTTTGCGATACGCGTTCGACGGCCAGGGCTTCCGGCGGAAGGACTGGCGGCTCGTGCAGCGCATGGTTGGCGTCTCGACGTTTGAGCAGTTCGTCGCCACCCAGGACGAGCTCCACCGGTCCCTCTTCGAATTCACGAAAGAGCGGCGGGAGGAACAGCCGCGGGACATGGTGAACGAGTACCGCCGATTGATTGAAGGTCAGACGGCTATCAACTTCGCTGACGACCTCGAGGGGTGCGTCGTCGCGGTCGACGGCACGTTGTCGGAATTCCCGAAGCAGTTCTCGGTGATGAAGCGACTCGTCGAGGTGTGCGAAAAACGCGGGCATCTTCTCGTGGGGATCTCGAAGGACAGCCAGCTTCACGCATTCGGCCACACCCTGACGGACGAGGAACTGATGGCCCGCTGTCAGGACCGGCTGCCTCACGACGCCCTCGCGTACGCACGAGCCCCGAAAGCCGCGGAGGCGGAGAAGGAGGGCCTCCTGTACGGCGACATCTATTATGCCCGACTGCATCCACGCGCGAGGAAGTGGTTCCGGGTGGACCTCGGGACGTTCCGCGACCGCCCCGACGAGGCGTTCGGACAACTCGCTTCGTACGGCAAGAGCCTCGTTTCGGTCGGGTATCCGTGGCCTCTGATTGAGGCGCACCGAATGGCGGTCACGGTCCGCCAGCTCAAGCCCGTGTACCAGGAGAGCGTGATGAAGATGGCGCTCCGGATGGGACTCGACGTGCGCACGATCCTAGACGGGCTCACGCAGGTCGAGGGACGGAAACGAAGCGCCTTCCACGAGTACCTCGACAAGGTCGCGAGGGACCTGCGATGAAGATCGGGGAGATCGTCGCCGCGTCCGTGATCGACGGCCTCGTCGCGAAGCTCCAGCTCGGGAATCCGGAGGAACTGAAGATCGCTTTCCCGGTCATCGTCGAGGGCGCGCGGTACGACTTCTACTGCCTCGTCGAGGACGTCCTCAACGAAGAGAGCGACATTGCGGACCAGCTCGCGGGTTCGACGATCGCGGACGTCATCGTGCCGCGACCGGAGACGCACGAGGGTTATGGAGGCCCGATCTTCTACAGCAAGGCGAAACTCCGGATGATCCAGCTCGTGGACCGGGAGACGAAGCAGCTCAGCGAGCCGCAGACGATCCCGCCGTATTTCTCCGCGTGCCGACATGCGACGCGCGACGACGTGGAACGGATCTACGAAGTCACGGACACGTCCGCCACGTTGGGCACGATCACGGGCGTCGAACCGTTCCACGTGCAGCTCGACATGAAGAAGCTCGTCGAGAAACCGTTCGCGATCTTCGGTCGGACCGGGACGGGCAAGTCGATCCTGAACAAGCTCGTGTGCGCGGGAATCCTCTCAAAGGACGTCGGGTCCGTCCTCATCTTCGACATGCACGGCGAATACGGCGTGTTCAGCGCGACCGATAAGACGGAGGGCCTGAAGTTCTTCTTCCCCGGGAAGGTCGAGATCTTCTCCTTGGATCCGAAGAACCGCGAGGCCAAGCCGTTCGTCCTCGACACGGGCGAGATCACGCCGGAGGACCTCATCGTCGCCTTGCAGGACCTGACCGCGCCGATGGTCGACACGCTGTACGAGATCGCGAAGACTCGTGGCGGGCGGGACCTCATCGCCGCCGTGAAGGATGCGACGATGGAGATGCTCGGATCGGAGAGGGCCCACGAGATGACCCTTCAAGGTCTAAAGCGGCGGATCGGCCGACTCGATCGGCTCCCGTTCCTGAAGGCGATGACGCAGTCCAAGGATGCGTTCGCCCACATCCTCGCGGCGATTCGCGGGGGGAAGAGCGTCGTCCTCGACTTCGGGGATTACGGGACGGACCAGATGGTATACCTGTTCGTCGCGAACATCCTCTCCCGCCGTCTCTTCGAACTGTACACGGAGCGGAATGAGGAGTATCCGCGGCTCGTCCTGTTTCTCGAGGAGGCCCACAAGTTTCTGAGCCCCGAGATCGCGCCGTATGCGCACACGTTCAGCCGCCTCGCCCGCGAGACGCGGAAGTTCAATCTCATCCTGGCCCTCGTGGACCAGCGGCCGTCCCGCATCTCGGACGAGGTCCGGAGCCAGCTGGCGAACCGCTTCGTGATGTCCCTCAAAGAGCCCTCGGATGTCGAGGCGGCCCTCGCGGGTGTGCCGGACAAGAAGATGTGGGAGAACATCATCGCGAAGCTCCCCTTGCGGACCGTCGCGGTGATCGGCGACGCAATCCGCATCCCGACGGTGATCGACGTCCTCAGCTACGACGACCTGAACGTGCGCCAACACATCCTCGGCGCCGGAATCTTCGATGACGGCAATGTCCGGGAAATCGCCAAGCGTGCGGACGATGTGTTCGGTCGCGGATAGTGCAAGGCCTGTGACGAGTCCGGAGAACGCCCGCGCTGTCTTTTTATAGTGCGAGCCGAATCGACACGCGATGGCGGCGCTCCCGGGGATCATCACCTCACCGGAGATCCGGTACCTCCTCGGCGCGATCCTGATCTTCACGGGTCTCGCGCTCGCGTTCTGGGGCCACGGTCTCTGGGCCACCGTGATGTCCTTGATCGGAGCCCTCCTCGGCAGCGTCGTCGGCTATCTGTTCGGCGCGGCGCTCGGGGGCGACCTGACCGGACTCATCCTGGCGATCGTCGGCGCGGTCATCGGGAGTATCCTCTTCACGAAACTCGTGAAGGTGGCCCTCGCGTTCCTCGTCGGCCTCCTCGCCGGGGCGGCGGTCTACGGACTCCTCGGCGGCCGAGCCCAGTTCACGGCCGGTCAGCTGGACACGCCTCTGATCGCGGCGATCCTCGTCCTCATCGTCGTCTTCGGCATCTCATACTACTACGTCGACGACATCATCGGGATCATCACCGCGGCGATCGGCGGACTCCTGCTCGCCCTGGGCCTGTACCTCTTGCAGGTCGTCTCCACCTTGACCGCCGCCTTGGTTGGCCTTGGGGTGTTCGCCCTCGGAGCGTTCATGCAGACGGCCGCCATTCGCCGGAAGCGCCAGGCCCATGCGGCTGCGACCATCGCGGCTGCGCCGCCGCCCCCGCCGTCGAGTTAAGGCCCCCTGTCCGGCCGGTCTGCGTCATCCGTTCAACCTTAAACAAGGTTAACTCGCGAAGTTCATAGTTGGGTGCCCGCCTGGTCCCCGTCGGATGAAGTTCCGCCTGGACCGCAAGACGCCGTTCCCGCGAGATGCGGTCTTCGCGTGGTGGACGGACTTCCGCGAGGACGACCACCGGCACCCCGGATCTCCCGCGGACAGCACGCGCACCATCCTGGGGCGGACCGGGAACGAGGTCTGGTTGCGGGACCGTGCGACGCGACCGATGCGGGTCACGATTGAAGAGCGTGTGTTCCTCAACCCTCCTCTCGGCTACGCGGTCGATGCGCGCTATCCCGCCGCGGACGTCCGGTACACGTACCGATTCGACGCGGAGGGCGACGGCACCCGGGTCACGCTCGACGTGGACGTGCGACCGAGGCACGTCGGTTGGATCCTCATCCCGCTCGCAACCCCGTGGTGGCGGCGCTACACGGAGCGGGACCTTGATTTCCATCTCCGAGAGATGGAACGGGACTTGCGTGACGGCGGGAATGCGGCCTAGGCCCCGGGGAACTCGCCGCGCACGACTTCGTTGATCCATTGTACGAGCTTTCGGTACGCCTCGCGTCCCTTGTCGGTCAAGGCCACACGCTCGTGGCCGTCCGCTGAATTCGCGAGGGACACGAGTCCGCGGCTCTGCATCCACCCGATGTACCGGCTGAAGACGTCGTAGTTCACATTCGCCGCGACTTGGAGGCGGGTCTTGAGCATCGGGCCGCCGTCCCGCCACAGCCGCTCAAGCATGCGAGCGACGACGTAGAGGTCCGGCCTCCCCCAATCCGCCCCTCCAGCCACGCCGTCACATCTCCTCGAGAAAGTGATCCATCCGCGCGCGCAGCGACTTCACGTGCGCGTCCCAGGCGGCCTGAGCGTGCGCGAGACGGGCATCTTCCCGCCGCTTCCATGCACGGTAGATCCACGTCGTAGAGACAAAGAGCGTGAGAATCAGGATTGCGAAGGACGTCGCGGGATCGCTGCTGAGCCCCGCACGCCGCTGGGCATCCAGCCAATCCGGAACCTGGGTGGAAGCTTCCGCGAGGAGCTCGAACGTGCTTGCGGCGGACGGTTCCGCGGCCTCCGGCGACATCTCTCGGTCGAACGCGTCGCTCAAACGGTCGATCCACGCCCGGTAGCGCGCGAGCCGTGGGAGGAATCGCCGTCGCACAACTGACAGGAGGACGACCGAGAGGACCAAGGTGCCGCCCGTCGCGCCAACGATTGGTACATCCCATTGACCCGTAATCAGATTGAACCCATTCAACGCGACGAACAAACCGATGAGAAGCGCGGTCCAGCTGGTGAACGCGGCAACCGCGATGATAGTCAGGGCGTCCGTGTACGCCTTCCGCTGGGCATCGGACGCTTCGCGGGCGATCCGCAGGGCCGAAGAGAGACTTCCCACGAGCATTGCCCGCACCTCATCCCCCGACGAGACGGCCGTACCACCTTTCCCTCCGAAAGCCGCGGGCGCTCGGGCTCGGGCGAACCGGTTCGCACGCCGGAAGAGGACGAGAGTCAATGCGACGGCTGGCAGGCTTCCCACGACGGAGGCGACGAGGCCGAGAAGGAGCAGCCATCCCGCGATCGTCGCGCGCGCCTGAGACGACAGAACCGTGCCCCGGTCGGTGGTTCGCGCTCGGATCCGGACCGCGGACAGCGCGTCGATTCGGACCCAGATGGCGTCGGGTTCTGCCCCCACTTCGAGGCCTTCGCCGCGGAGGTTTGCGGCGAGCGCGGCGCGGACCTGGGCCGGCGCCTCGAGGCCCGTGTCGAGTTCCGCCTCTCGTAGGAAAGCCGCGGGAAGGACGGCGAGAGCGGCCAAGACGGGCGCCCACAGGAACCACCCGCCGAGGAAGTTCACGATTAATGGGATGGACGCGAACACGAGGACCGTGAGGAGGAGCGCAATCGTGTTCTGGTACCGCTCTCCTTGCATGCCGTCTCGCTCGATGTATCGTGCCGGCGGTTAGATAGGACTTACTCCGTGGCGATACGTGCAATGGGCGGGAAGCGCCCATACTTTCACCCATCCCTCCCCTCCGCCCCCGACTTTATATCGCCATCACCATCGAATCGCGGGGAGGATTCCATCGCGCTCGCCGCGGAAGCTATCGTCGTCCCGGAGGTCCGCGTCGAGACGCGCCCGGCCCTCACGACTCTCGTGCCCACCCTCGATCGAATCCTCGGGCCGTTCGAGGCGGGCAAGATCACGTTGATCGACAGCGGCTCCGACTTCGTGTTCCACCTCACGACTCTGCTGTCCGTGCGCGCGGTCATGGAAGGCCACGAGGTCGTCTTCCTGGACGGCGGGAATTCGGTGGACCCGCACGGCATGGTCGCCCTCGGGAAGCGGGCCGCGCTGACGCGGGAGGAGGTCCTGCCGCGGGTCCATGTGGCCCGGGCGTTCACGTGCCACCAGATGACCACGTTAATATTGGATATGCTGGATAAAAAGATCGAGGAGACCCGCGCCGGCCTCGTCGTGCTGGCGTGCCTGCCGGAGATGTTCCTCGACGAGGACGTC
>VBMB01000024.1 GCA_005878525.1 Methanobacteriota archaeon | reverse complement strand
ACCCTCGGTTGTAGACCCCGCTCCCCTCCGCTGGGTCGTCGACGATCACGCGGTCGTCGAGCAGTTCCCCCGCCATCGGCGAGGGCGAAGGCCGGGACCGCGATAAAGGGTTCGCCGCTTGTCGATAAGAAACCGCCTCGGGAGACCGCGTGGGTGGAATTTATATAGAAGTCCACACGATGAATGACCGATGAAGCGCGACCGGGTCCTGGAGGAGACGAGGCGGGGCCTCGCGAAGACCGGGTTCTTCCTGTCTCGCCCGCACGGCGAACGAGGATTGTGCTTCGACTTCGTCGCGCGGCGCGACGACACCCTCCTGATCGTCAAGGTCCTGCAGAACGTGGACGCGCTGAACAGGGAGACGGCGCACGAGCTCCTCGAGGTCGCGCGAATCCTCGAGGCATCGCCGCTCGTGGTCGGCGAGCGCAGCGGGACCGGATCCCTGGAGGACGGCGTGATCTACACGCGGTTCGGCGTCTCGATCCTCTCCCGCCGGACCCTCGGCGAATTCTTGGAAGAGGGCGTCCCGCCGTTCCTGTACTCCGCACCGGGCGGGTTGTACGTGCGCTTGGATGCCGACGCCCTCCGACGGCTGCGCGAGGAACGACAGGTGTCCCTCGGGACCCTCGCGGATATCGCGGGCGTCACGCGCCGCACGATCCAGATGTACCTCGAAGGGATGTCCGCGACGATGGAGGTCGCGATGCGGCTCGAAGAGTTCCTGAACGAGTCCCTCGTCATGCCCGTCGATCCGTTCGCACTCCTCGCCGACCCGGCCGCGCGAGAGGAGCGACTGCCGCAGATCGAAGGCTTTGAGCGCGAGATGTTCGAGCGCCTCGAACGACTCGGCTATCGAGTCCTCCGCACGGTACGCAGCCCGTTCGACGCGCTCTCCAAGCACGAGGAGACGACGTTCCTGACGGGAGTCGGGGAGGCGGACCGGGCCCTCGAGCGGAAGGCGGAGGTCGTGTCGAACCTGAGCCGCGTCGTCGAGAAGGACTCGGTCATGTTCGTGGAGCGCGCCCGGGTCCGCATGAGCATCCGCGGCGTTCCCGTCATCGCGCGCGAGGAGCTGCGCCGCGCGAAAGATCGCGACGATGTCGAGGAGATGATCTCCGAGAGGAAGGGTTGATGGACGAGGTCCGCCTCGGCCTCGCGTCCGTCACCATCCTTTCGGTCGTCCGCGGGCTGCCCTCGGAGAGGTCGACCGTCGCTGACGCGATCCGAACGACGAAACCGGATGTCGTGGCCTTGAGCATCGGGCCCGAGGAGCTCCAGACGCTCCGCGTCTACCATGGCGGCCCGCTGGAGCCGGAGAACTTCGAGGAGGAGATCTATGTGGCCGGTCTCTCGGCGTGGGAACCGCCGATGAAACCCCCGCCGTGCTTCACGGAGGCCGTCCGGGTCGCCGAGAAGCAAGGGACCCGTCTCGAAGCGATCGACATGGACGAGGTCACGTACACCGAGAACTACGTGGACAGCGTCTCCACCCTGGAGGTCATCTTCCAAGGGCGCCTGGAGCGAAGGCTCGCGAAGAAGCGATTCGACGCGAGGACCCCGCAAGAATTCGTGATCGCATGGGACGCCGAGGTGAACGGCCCGCCGGGCTTCGCGCGCCTCCAGGCGAAGCGAGAGGCGTTCATGGCCGCGCGCCTGCGTCAGATCGCCGCCGAGGGAGCGTCCGTGCTCGCGGTAATCGAGGTGGAACGGACAAAGGGCGTCCTCGCGGCGCTGCACGGCTAGCGTCCGACATACTGCGACTTGCTCGCGTCTCCCAGGTCTATCGAATAGGTGTTGGCTCCCACGCTGTCGACATTGATTGGATTCGTCCACGCCGCCCCGTTGTTCTGGTTTGACCAATACCAGATGTCCGAGGTCGTCCCCACGACGACGTCGTCGGGCCCGTCGCCGTTGACGTCACCCACGCCCAACGTCGTGATCGCGTTCGCCGGGCTGTACGCAGGCAGCGCGGTGTCGATGACGGTCCCCGAGTTTCCGTAGCCCGTCAGAATCCGCACGGTCGTACCGAACGCGATGACGATTTCGAGCCCCGCTTGGGTGCTTGAGATGTTGCCGAACTTGATCCCGACAATGGCGGACGGCGCGATGTAGTAGGCTCCCGCCGGCGTCGTCAGGCCTCCCAGGCTGCCCATGTACTTCCACACTTTTCCACCGGCCGTCCCGACGACGAGGTCGGCGAAATGATCGCTGTCTTGGTCGTCCGCATCGATCGCATTGATGGCGGTGGCCGGACCCGCGAGGTTCACGCCGGTCGTGCCAGACGGCGTCGCCGCGCGAACATACATCTGGTCGACAAAGACGGTGTCGAGGTTCACATTCCCGACCGTGTGATCCATGTCGCTCGTCCGGATCCACACCTGCTTGCCCGCCACGGACGAGGGCAGGATGAACGAGTAGGTCTGGTCCGACGTGGCGTTCACCCAGACCATCGTCGTGTACGTACCCGTCGTCGGATCGTTACCTGCGACGTTCGTAGCGTACGCGAACACAAAGTTGTCGCCCTCCGTGTTCGCCGAGTGCCGAGCAACCATGTTCAAGGTGAACGTCGTTCCCGGACGGCCCGGAAGCGTCGTTATCCGCCAATAGTGTTCGAGCTCGCTCGCGAGCCCTCCGGTGGACGACCAGCTCAGAGCGACGTTGTCGAATCCCCCCGTCGACGTCGTGCCACACGGTGCGTTCTGGGCGCGGAACGCGATTTTCAGGTAATAGGTGCCGGCCGAAGTGATCTTGGTGCTCACGTCAATCGGACCGATGGAGGCCCAGTTCGTCGTGCCCGTTTGGGCGGTCGAGGACCAGACCTGTTGCCCCAAGGTCGGAGCCCCGGACGCCGCGTCGACGAACGCGTACATGACAACGTTGCCGCCTCCTGTGGCGCCAAAGGCGACCACCTTCCAGTCCAGGCTCAGTTGAGCGGTGAATGGCGGGGAGCCACTCACAACAAACGGTTGATAGAAGTATCCGGACACGACCTGATTCGCCACGCAGTTGGTCGAGATGGACGCGTACCCGCCCGGGTTCCCACCGGCCGAGGCCCAGGTCCCCGTCGCACTGCCGGGCGGATTCGGCGTGGTCGGATCCTGCCAATCTGCGTACGTCCAGCCGCTTGCGTCGCTTGCGAATCCGGTGTTCGTTGTCGCGCCGGACTGAACCGGCTCCGTGAACGCGTACTCGCGAATCTGCTCGTATGAGGTGTCCGAGACGAACGTGTTCAAGTAACTCCCGGCCGTGATGTTGCCCTTCACCGTCGTCTCGCCTTCGGCGAACCAGTCGTCCGTGATCCCTGCGTTCTGGAATTTCCCGAGCTTGTCGAGGTTTGGGTACCAGGTCAGGCGGGTGTTTGCCCCGCCGACGGCAATGTCGTTCGCTCCGTCCCCGTTGAAGTCGCCGACGGCGACGGTCGAAATTGAATCCGTTCGGGACTGGTCGACGATGACCTTCGTTGCGCTGCCGCTCTGGGTCTGCCAGCTGCCGTCGTTCTTGTAGTACCACACGTTTCCGTTCGACGCGCCGCAAACCACCTCCGGTGCGCCATCTCCGGTCAGGTCGCCAACCGCGAGCGCGTTACAATAGACGCCCGCAAGGTTCTCCATGACGAATCGAGTGAAGATTACGTTGCCGGTGGAATCGAGGTCCCGACGTTGCAGCACGATCTGGCCGTTGCTATTGTCGACGAAGATGCTGCTGACCGTATCGAGGTCCCCGTCTCGGTCAAAGTCGATGTTGACAATCGAGAGGGTGTGGTACCCGCTCTTGCAGCTGCCCGACAGGCCGCAGAATTCAATCCGGCTCTTCCTCCACCGATCGATCCCGTTCAGGTTCTCGTAGTAATACGAGTAGTCTTTGGTGCCCCAGGCGTTGTTCGTCGCCGCATCCGTGCCCGCGACGACGTCGAGCTTGTACAGGGGTGCCACGATGACGAGCTGGGTTGCGAGGTTCGAATAGGTCTCATCCGCGTCCTTGATGCTCGTGAGGGTGAGAGCATAGTTCTGCGTGCCGTCGACCCATGAGTCTTGGTTCGCCCGCGTGAAATTGATCGAGAACCGGTATACCCGCAGGCCCGAGTTAATCGAAATCGCGGTGCCCGAGCACACGCCGGTGACGGGGCAGATCGGGACGTTCGTGTCGTGCCCGTTCACCGGGGCCCGCATGAGCTGGGTCCCGCCCGCATAATCCTTGATGATGATGTTCCCGAAGATCGGGCTCGTCGCGGTCACCGCCGCGTCGGTCGTGAACATCCGGACCTGGACGTACGCGACGTCGGTGGACTTGAACGTCGTCGTCGCCTGCGTAAAGCCCGAGTCCTTGAAGGTCTGGACTTGCGGGAAGTCCCGGACGTACCCGTCCGTGTCGGTAATGACAACCGAGTCAGTCGTGTTGAATCGGACCGCGCTCGATGAGAAGAGGAGAATGTCCAACGTGTACTTCGCGAAGTAGTATTGCGGCGGGTGCGCCGGCACCTTGTAGAAGTTCGTCCCCACCTGTGGATCCGAGGGGGCGTTGAGCTTGAACCGATATGAATAGATGTAGTACCCGTTGATGAATTCAATGAACGTAAAGCCCTGACTCGTCGAGGGCGTGCTCACTCGCGTCACGGCCTTGTTGTTGCCATAGACGACGGGTTGCGACAGGGACCCGCCGAACGGGTCGTACAGCGTGAAGCGGTCCGTGTCGAACGTGTTCTCGAGATCCAAGCTCCCGACGACGACCACGACCTCCTCGTTGCCGTTGAACGTCCGGGTCTCCTGCGCAGTATACTTGAACTGGTCCCACTGGGACGCATTGAAGATGTTGTAGCCCTGGCGGCCGTTCCACCGCAGGTTCGCGGGGCGGCCCGTTCCATTGCCGCCGCCTCCGCCGCCGCCTCCGGTGGGGCCGGGGATCACGCTGAGGATGAGCCGCGACTGGGTCGCGTGACCCTTCTTGTCGGTCGCGTTGAAGAGGATGATCGAGGTGTCCCAGTTGAGGTTCGGGTAGGGCGACTTCATGCACGAGAGCCCGCCGAGCGAGAAGATCCCGTCACCCGCCGCGCGGTCCGGGTACACGCCGCTGTCCGTCATCTGCTGCGGCTGGGCGCACGGATCTCCCGTCCCATACCAGGCGGTGATTGTCGCATACACGGAATTCACGTTCAGGTCGCCATCCGGGTCGGTGACCTGCGCGAAGACGAAGAAGCCCAGCCCCGACTGGACCGGATCGATCGCCGTCGACGAGTAGAGCCCGTCCGCCCACTTGTCCACAAACACGGGGGGACGCGATCCGGCCGGGGGAGTCAACGGGGCCGACCACAGGACGATGCTCTTCAACGTGTCCACGATCGTGATCGTGATCGCGTCGGTGGACCGGAGGGTGAAGTTCTTGTATCCCCATCGCTCGCCGACGTTCCAGATCGTGTCCGTGCCGTCGATGATCCCGCTTGGGGTTGCGAGGAGCTTGTTGTAGCGATGCAGCCGCTGCACGTCGGTCTTCGCGGGGTTCGTTCCGCGCTGCGACGTGACGTAGATGATCGTCGGGGCGGTCTGGAGGGCCTCGCCGCCCTGGTGGGTCAAGGTGACGTTGACACCGATCTCGACGCCGGCTCCGTTGTACAGCGGATCCATTTCCGACTGGAGATCGAGCCGGCCCTGCGCGACCGGCGTGGGGATGTTGGCGACCCAGATGATGATCGTGGAGAACAAGACGACCGTCATCGCGAGGATCAGGATCGTGCCGATGACTTCGGAGACTCCTGATTCATCTTCGCGCAAGACGACTTTCATCGAGTGGCCTCCCGGTGGGCAGGAGAGAATTACGTTTGCAGCCGAGCCGACGATATATAAAATGTTCGCGGTCGTTACCACGGCGCGGAAGCGTGAGAATCACAGGTTGCAGACTTAAGTAAACGGGACCGCATCGGAACGTTCGTGGAGCTCACCGCGGCGGAGCGAGTCCTCCTCCACCTCCACGGTTTCTGGAATGCCCGAGAACCGGGCCGCGAGGGAACCCAGGCGGGGATCGCGGAAGGCGCCCGGCTCCTGAGGAGCCATGTCCCGCGGACCCTGAAAGGCCTCCAGGGCGAGGGGTTCCTCGAGGCGCGCGACGCGCGGCTCCTCGGGCGGAATCGGAAGGTCCGCGTCTACGCCTTGACGGAATCCGGGGTGCGCCGCGCCCGGCAAATCCTCGGCGAAATCGACGCGACGCGCGTGGAAATCGAAGGCCGGACGACGACGCTGGGAGAGGCGCGGAGGGATCTCGGCCTCCAGGTGCTGCCCGCCTTGGCCGCCCTCGACGCGCATGGACGGATGCAACCGCGCGTGGAGGACCTCGAACGGCCGACGCTCTTGCAACGCGAGGAGGACCTCGCCTTCTTGAGGCGATGGCTGGCGGGCGCGGCCCCCATCGCGGTCGTGTACGGATCGCGCGGCATGGGAAAGACCGCGCTCGGCTGGGCATTCGCCGAGGGCGTCTCGCGCGCGGTGTGGATGGAGATCAAGCCCGGCGACGATCTCGAATCCTTCGCGGACTCCCTGGCTCATTCGACCGGCCAACGGGCATCGGACCCGGACCGGCCGGAGTCCGTCGCGGCCGCGATCGGGCAGGTCTTCGCCGGCGAGCGAAAGCTCCTCGTCCTGGACGGCTACGCGGACGTTGACGAAGCGGTCGTCGATGCGCTCGCCGGTTTCCTTCGGGGTTCTCGCGGTCGCGGCAAGCTCCTCGTCCTCGCGCAGGAATCGACGCCGTCCTATTGCCGGTTTTACTCGAAGGCGGACGTCGACGCCGGACTCGTGGCGGAACGGCACCTGCGCGGCCTCGACCTGGAAGGATGCCGGTCGATGCTGGGCCGTCCAGCGATCGATGCAGAAGCCTTGCGGCGGGTCTACCTCCTCACGAAGGGATGCCCGCTCTACCTGCGGGCGATCCGGGAAGGGGACGAGGAGACGCTGCGCGTGCACAGCCGATTCACGAAGGCGGAAATCCGCCTGCTGATCTACTCGGGCGGCGTGGCGCGCTGAATCTGCGACACTTCGGAGAGCGACTCCATGAGCCGGTCTGCATAACTCTTCGTGCCGGGCGCCTTCCGGAGCGCGTAGAGGACCTGCAGGAGGTCCCGCTCCGGATCCCGGACCAGGATCGGCAGGACGGAGCACGAGACGCGCACGCCGTCGCGGGCCCGAAGGCTCAGCACTTTCGCCGCCGGAACGGCTCCGCCTCGCTCCTTCTTCCACGCGACGTCGGCTTCCGCCTCGGAAATCTCGAAGACCTCGTACACCCGCCGACCCCGGATCTCGGAGTTCTGCCAGCCGAGGAGTGCCTCCGCTCCGGAGTCGAGGTGGACCATCCGACGGTCCCGGTCGACGATCAGCAGGCCGTCCATCAGCGCGGTGACGAGCGCATCGAACCGACGACGCTCCAGATCGAGCTTCCCCACGAGTTCCGACGTGTTCAAGGCGATCGCCAGCTCCGTGGCGATGCCTTGGACGACGTTAATCTCCGTCGAGGTGAACATGTGCGGCGACCGGGTGTCGTCGAGCCAGAGGCCGCCAAGGAATCGACCGCGGCAGGCGAGCGGCACGACGAGGGCGGTGCTGACCCCGAGCCGCTTCTGGATGAACGCCGGGAGCACGGCCTCCGGGGACGGCTCTTTGAGCAAGGCCGGAAGCCGCAACGACACGATCCGGTGGGCGAGCCGAGGAATCTCGGCGACCTGGATCCGAAGGCCCTCGAAGGGCGTCGGGGTGCCGCCGGGACCGAACGCGGCGAGCGTCCGGAACTCGCGGGCCTGCTTGTCGTACCCGAGGACGGCGCAACGGTCGACCCCGACCAGACCCGGGGTAATCCGCACGATGGCCGCCAGGAGTTCCTCGGGGTCCGTCAGGTCCCCGGCCATCTCGGCGACGCCCAGGAGCGCCGCGAGGATCTGCTCTTGGTCGACCTCGTCTCGAATCGGCAACGAGCGCCCATGCGGGCGAACGCGATAAGAAAGTTTGCCGCTCGTTATCAGGTTGGAGTCGGCCTCGAAACTCCTTTAACGAGCGACCCCCGTTTCGTCCGCCGTGGAACCCGCCCGCGCGTTCCTCGCCGTCCTGGGCTTGGCGTTCGCGGTCGCGGGCGTCGTGGTCGCGTGGAGCGTGGACAAGTTCACCGGGCTCGCGGTCTTGGTGATCGGCGCATTCCTCCTGTTCCTTCCGTTCATGCGATCCCTCGGAGACGAATGAACTTTTAATAGGGACGCCGCGGTGCGGCCGGCGTGTACCGCGTCTTCCGCGTGCCGGCGGCCCAAGCGTCTCGGGCCGACGCCGTCTGGAAGGACGACCTCGTGAGCCGCCAAAGCATCACCTCGAGGGACGCGAAGAGCCTCGGGTTGCAAGGGGACGACCGGTATGTCCTCGTCGAAGGCAGCGACGCGGGGGTCGCGCGCGCGACGGAGCTGCTCAAGGACCTCGCGCACGCCCTCGCGGGCAAGGAGGCGGAACGCGTCTACCGTCAATTTCGCGCACAAGACGAAGAGGCCGCGTCCGGGATGGGCTTGATTTTCGGTCCGTGAATGCCTACGCGACCACGCGCTGCTCCGCGTGCGGCATGTTCGCGGTCCGCGGGAACGGGTCCAGTTCCCGTTCGAGCCACGCGATCATCCGCGGGTTCGTCCCGCGCGCGTCCGCGAAGACGACGAGGAGCGCGTTCCGGGTTGCGGTCTCCTCATGGAGATCGTCCACAAACCGCAGCACCCGCTCGACTCCGGAGTGGACGACGAGGGGATCGAGGCAATCGACCACCAAGGCCCCGGGCCCGCGCTCATCGAAGAACGTCGTCGCCGCGGCGCGGAGGTCTTGGAGCCGCCTCGGGTCCGCGGTGCCGATCCCACCCGCTACGGTCGTCACGCGCAGCAGATCTCCACCGTCCGGGGGAGCCGAGATGGACCGGGACGTAATCCAGAGGAACGGGGTCTGAGCTTCCGCGAGGACCCTCACGAAGGATACCGCAGTGTCCTCCGGGTCCAAGGCGAGATAGCCAAGGCCCCGCTTCAGCGACGGGCCCATGAAACTCCCCCCTAATGCGCGTGCAGAAGGGCTGACTCGGATGGGCCCGATTCACCTTAAAGGCCGCGGTCTGATTTCGCGGCAAGGAACAATCCGCCCGCGTGGACTAGAGCAAGCGAATTCTGTCCGCGACAAAACGCGCGGACTTCAGCATCGTCCGGGATCGTGAGAGAACGCTTGAAGCGTTCCGTCTCGTCCGGAAGATAGTAGCCTCGGGACACGGAGATGAACTCCTTCGTTCCCTCGGAGGTGGTCGCCCGTTTCCGCGCGACTTCGAGGAAATTGTTGCGCCCGAAATTGACCTTCTCCGCCCGAATCGTCTCGAACCGCACGTCGCCGTTCTGCCGGCCTCGCTCCTCGGACTCCATGCCGTCATTCCTCCCGTTCGTCGGAAGCCCCCGCCGCGCGGGACGGAGAGCCGCGCAACCGACCGAATCGATATGAATCTTCGCGGGTGGATTGCGAGCACAGACGGCCTTCTTGTGGCCGCGCACCGCAGCATTAAATAGCGCGGGGCCCTCGTGTGCGAACGGATGCAGTGCGTCCGTTGCGGCGCGATTTTCGAGGGTCGTTTCTGTCCTCGATGCGGCGCACCCGCGATGGCCGCCGCGACCGGCGCCCCTGCCCCGCAGGCCGCGCCAATGGGATGGCCGTGCCCGCGCTGCGGCACCCTGTTCCGAGGAAACTTCTGTCCACGCTGCGGCCTCCCGACGGCGGCGTGGGCCTACCGGCCGCCCGCGGCTCCGTCCGGAGGACGAACCGTCCTCTCGATCTTGTGGACGATCGCCTTGGTCGGCTTCATCATCTTCGTGATCACGGATTTCGCGGCCCTGGTGGCCGCTCCCGCATACGTCGTCCCGGGCATCCAAACGATCGGCTCCGGGCAGACGGTGAACAACGGCTTCGACTTCGGCGCCGGCAACTGGACTTTCGACCCATTGGGGACCGGATCGGTCGGGACGTATCGGGGCGCCGGCGGCAATCCGGGTGGCTTCCTGGAGATGGCCTTACCCAGCTCGGGTGCCCGCGGATATTGGTGGCAAGCGTTCCGCGTCGACGGCTCGGTCCCCTTCACGGGAGCCGTCCACCTGGATATCGAAATCGCCGGGGGCCTGACCTCCGGCCGACTCGTCGTCGCGGTGGACAGCGCGAACTCGCCTCCGGATCCAAGAATCGCGATCAGGCTCGTCGATTTCACGGGAACGACGTCGTGGACGGCGATGCCACGGCTCCTCGCGGATGACCGTCTTACGGATCCCGGGGTCTACTATCTCAAGATCGCTTTCTTTGCCGACTCGGCGACAAACACCGTCAGCGTGGGTTTCGACAACGTCCGGCTCGCGTGGACGACGGACGCGGCCGTCGTCGTGTACCTCCCTTCCCCCGCTCCGTTCGTCCTGTTCTTCACTCAGGACAAGACTCTCTTCATATCGTATTTCGCCTTCCTCGCCGCGGTGATCTTCCTCGCCGCGGGCTACCACCTCATTCGCGAGCGCCGGGAGGCATGGAACGCCTTCCGGGCGCCGCTCGAGGCGATCGGGACTCGCCTCAAGAGCCGGAGCGCCTGGATCGCGCTGGGCCAGGTCTGGATGGCCGTCACGTTCTTCCAAGTCGTCTTCTATTATCTCGTGATCGCCGCGGGCATCAATCCGTCATCCCCGGTCAACCCGACGCCGCAGAGCGCCTGGTTCTGGCTCTACGAACTCTTGAACGCGGGTGTCTACGAGGAGTTCGCGTTCCGCATCTTGTTGATCGGCCTGCCGATGGCCATCGGATCCGTCGTGTTGCGAATCATCGAGGTGAACCGCGGTGGGACCGGGAGCGGACCGGGGGCCGCGGGGCGGCACATCGGGGGGGCGTGGCGGTACTTGATCGGCGGGGCCGTCCGCCGCGATTCGCAGAAGGAAACGCTCGTAGCCGCGTGGGCCTTCCTCGTCGCGAGCTCGGTGATCTTCGGACTCGCGCACGCACCCGGCTGGGGATTATGGAAGGTCATCCCAGCGATGGTCGCCGGCCTCGGGTTCGGCTATTTGTTCCTGCGTCACGGAATCGCGGCCGCCATCTTGGCGCATTTCGTGAACGACTATGCGGCCGCGTTGAGCTACGAAGGCTTCGGGGGCGAGGTGTTCCTCCTCTTCCTCAACCTGGTGTTCCTCGGGCTCGCGATCGCCGGAGCGGGATTCTTCGCCTGGTACGCGATTGTTGCCTGGAGAAACTTCCGCGGGCTGATCGACCGATTCCGGCCGCCGACCCGCGGTGTGGCCATCCCGGGGCCGTCGGCGCCGTACTTTTCCACGTTGACGCCGCCGGTCGCAACCCCGCCGGATCCCGGACAGCCGCCGCCTTCCGCGCAAATGTGGCCCGTGACGCCGTCCGTCGGGCCGCCCGCCGTCGCGGCCGGCAATGCAAGTCGCATCCCCCGGGAGTATACGCCTTCGTACGTCCCGCCGCCGTACGGGTATCCCCCGGTCCGATTCCAATGCCCGTACTGCGCGTGGGTCGAAGCCAAGTACGACGCGGGCCGTTTCACGTGTACGCGGTGCGGCCGTACCGCCTAGGCCTTCGAGGCGACGGTACTCTCCGCGACGTAGTCGATCGCCGCCTCCAGGTCGTCGGACTCGATCTCGACCGTGATGTCGCCGAGGGGCGACGAAGCCGCGAAGTTCACGACGCCGACGAACGCCGCCTGCTTGCTCAGGCTCACCATGGTGCGATCCCCTCGACGACCGGCGAGCAGTTGACGCCTCGCGGTGTCTCGAATCCGTTGGGTGCGGATCAACTCACGAAGCCGGTCGAGGTTCTCCGTCGTCCCGACGATTCGGCCCTCCGTCGATTCGATGCGCACGTCCGGAAAAATATTTCGCAGCGCGGTCATCACCCTGTCCGGATTTTCCGTCGGATGAACCGGCGTCTCGACGCGAACGCGATGCACCTCACCCGATTCGCCCCTTCGCCTTTAATTTTCTCGGGATGTCTCGGCCACGCGACGAAGGTTTTTTGACGGGCTCACCGCAATGGCCCCCGGGATGCGCGAGGAACTTTTGGCGTTCGTGAGCAATCGCGGAACGTTGCTCCAGCCCGACGCGATCGAGTTCCTACTGACGCAACGCGATCCCGTCGAGCGCCTCGAGGCCTTCCTCGGATCCTGCCCGGAGACGCCGTTCGTCGTCACCCTCGACGACGTGATGCGCGCGGGTGAGATCGCCCGGAACGCCGCGGCCCAGATATCGACCCGGGCGGCGCCCCCGACGATCCTGGCGGAGGCGTTCATCCCCGCGTCGTTCCGGCGCCTCGGGGAGAAGGCGGAAGACCGGGAGCCGGACGTGCGGATCCTCCGGGACATCACGGGCCATTCGACGTGCGAGGGGACGCTCGCGGACTTCACGCGGTACTTCCGGCATCGCTTCCAGGTCCTGCGGAACATGCTGCGGTCCCGCCACGACCTCGCGGGGGCCCAGGAGATCGCGAAAGCCCGCCGGTCGACGCGCGAGGTGCGGATCATCGGCATCGTCGCGGACGTGCGGACGACGAAGAACGGCCACCGCATCCTGGAAATCGAGGACGAGGCGGACCGGATCGCGGTCCTCCTCCCGTCGGAGTCGGCGGTCGCCTCGGAGATCGCCGTCCTGGACGAAGTCGTCGGCATCGTCGGGACCGTCAACGACCGAGGGCTCGTGATCGCCCAGTCGATCATCCGACCGGACCTGCCGACCGTCAAGACGTTCCATGGCACCCGGCACCACGTCCGTGCCGCGTTCATGTCCGACATCCACGTCGGGAGCCGCACGTTCCTCGAGGACAAGTGGTCGAAAGTGTCCGCATGGCTCGGGAGCGCCGACGAGATCGCCGGGTCGATCCGCTACCTCGTCGTGAGCGGAGACGTCGTGGACGGAATCGGCGTCTATCCGCGTCAGGACGAGGAACTCGTGATCGATGACATCTACGGTCAATACGAGGCGCTCGCTCGGATGGTCGCGGACCTCCCGGACCGAGTCTCCGTCATCATGCTCCCGGGAAACCACGACGCCGTGCGGCCGGCCGAGCCGCAGCCCGCGTTCCCGACCTCGATCCAGAACCTCTTCGATTCGAACGTGATCTTCGCAGGGAACCCGTCCCTCTTGAGCGTCGAGGGGGTCCGAATCCTCGCATACCACGGCCGGAGCATGGACGACCTCGTGTCGGCGATCCCCGGCATGAGCTACGCCCGTCCGCTCGAGGCGATGAAGGCGATGCTCCGCATGCGACACCTCGCCCCGATCTACGGCGGGAAGACGCCGATCGCGCCCGAGGCGGAAGACCACCTGATCATCGACGAGATCCCGGACATCTTTGCGACCGGCCACGTCCATGCCGCGGGCGTGGACCAGTATCGCGGGGTCGTCCTCGTGAATTCGTCGACGTGGCAAGCCCAGACCCCGTACCAGAAGATGCGGAACATCGAGCCGATGCCCGCGCGCCTCCCGATCGTCGACCTCGCGTCGGGGCAAGCGATCGTCCGCGAGTTCTAGGCGCGGGAAAGGTTCATCGACGCAGCCGACGTTCGGCGCCCCGTGCGGATCGCCGCGGTCGGGGACGTCCACGGTCACGAGAACCTCCCGGCGGTGACCGCCGACCTCGATCGTCTCGGACCGGTCGACCTGTTCCTGCTCGCGGGCGACACGACGGACCGGAACGACATCGACGCGTTCGGCAGCGTCGTGCGGACGATCCGGGCGCGCGTGTCGGCCCCGGTGTGGGCCGTGTTCGGCAACAACGAATACGCCGGCGACCACCCCGCGTACGTCGCCCGATTCGCCGACGCGCTTGGCATACGGTTCCTCCAGGACGAGGCCGCGGTCTTCGAGTCGCCGACGGGACGCGTTCGAATCGTCGGGAGCGTCGGGAGTCTCGACCGCCCGACGTGGTGGCAGCGGAGGAACCTGCCGCGAGCCGCGGAAGAGTACGAGCGTCGAGTCAAAGTCCTCGACGGGCTCCTCGCGGGAGACGGCACGCAGATCCTCCTGACCCACTATCCGCCGACGTACGCGACGATGGGCGGCGAGAAGGAAGAATGGCGGCCGGAGCTGGGGTCGAAGGCGCTCGAATCGGTCCTCCTGAGGCGACGACCGACACTGGTGATTCACGGGCACATCCACAAAGGGATCCCTGCGGGCGAGCTCCGTCCGAGGTTCGACCGGCTCGATGATTTCGAGGGAGACGCCGCGCCGATCCCGGTGCACAACGTCGCCTATCCCGTGCGTCATACCGTCTCGACGTTCGATCTCTAGCGGGCCGCCCGCGTGGGGTTTATACGGACTCCCATCCTTGGCTACCAGGCCGATGCCCCGCGACCGGTCGCGACACGATGAAGACGACGAGGAAGACGAGAACTTCTGGAAGGGACTCGGGCGGGATCTCCTCGTCGCGGCAATCATCGTGGTCGTGTTCCTCGCCGCGATTTACGCGTACGCCCGCGTGTGGCCGCCGCTCGTCGTCGTCGAGAGCGCGTCGATGCAGCACTCGAGTCAAGATTCGTTCCTCGGCGTCATCGACACGGGGGACATGGTGTTCCAGCAGGCCGCGCCGACCCGTGCCGATGTCGTCACGTATCTCGAGGGCCGGGCGAGCGGATATTCGACGTACGGCGATTACGGGGATGTGATCATCTTTCGTCGCCCGTCGTCCGCGACCCCGGTGATCCACCGCGCCATCATGTACGTGACGGTCCACACGAACAACACCGCCGACATCCCGGACCTCGCCCTGCTGCCGACCTCGGAGTGGGAGGCGACGAACCTCACTGGAGCGACGACATATCCCTACGCCCTCCGGACCGTGACGATCCACCGGATGGGGTTCACCCACAACTTTGGGATCGCGTTCAACCTCGCCTCGCTCGCGCAATCGTTCGCGCCCCGCTCCGGGTATGTCACGATGGGGGACCACAATGCTCAGGAATCGTGCGCGAGCAGCCCGGATCCGTGCCCCTCCACCCCGTACGACTTCGCTTGGCTGCCGAAGCAACAGGACGTCATCGGCCGAGCCCGCGGCGAGATCCCGTGGTTCGGCCTCCTGAAGCTCACTCTCCAGCCGACGGACTCGTGCTGCCCGGGGGGCTGGGGGAGCACCGGTTCGCAAGGGGCCCCGAAGAACAGTTGGGACAGCCTCCTCGTGAGTTTGATTTTCCTCCTCGCGCTGCCCTTCATCCTGGAGTACGCGATGCGCGGGTGGACGAAGTACGTCTCCCCTCGGCTCCCGGAGATTCGGTGGCCCTGGAGGCGGCGGAGCAAACCCACGGCGCCGAACGGGGATCCCCCGGACGAAGAAGTGGACTCGTCGGACCGGGAACCGGACGAATGACGGGCGCGGCCGCCTAAAGCAGCGTCGTCTGCACTTTGAGGCGGTAGCCGCGAGCCTCCGCGAGGATCTCGTCTTTCTCGAGGACCTTCTTCACGTCGAGCAACGGCACGGAGGCCTGGATCTCCTTTGTCCGCCCGCCGCGGCCGAACGATCGGACGCGCGCGTGGACGAGGCCCAGCATGTCCAATTCCGAGATGAGGTCCGTGACCCGGCGCTGCGTCAGCGGCGTGACCCCGGTCTTCCGCGAGAGGTCGCGGTACGTCGTGTAGACCTCGCCGGTCGTGAGCTTCGTGTTCCCGATCTCCTCGTTCAGGAGGATCCCCAGGAGGATGAGCTTCGACTGGGTCGGAAGGCTCTTCACCGCCTCGATGACCGTGTCGAGCTCGATCTTGTTCTTCGCCCGCTGCACGTGCTCTTCCGTGATGTGCTCATCCCCTTGGCGTTCCGCGAGCTCCGCGCTCACCCGGAGCAGATCGAGGGCGCGGCGCGCGTCGCCATGTTCTTGGGCCGCGAGCGCGGCAATCAGCTGCAGCACGCCGTCCGCGGCGGTGCCGTTCTCGAACGCGAGACGCGCCCGCTCCGCGAGGATGTCGTACAGTTCGTCCGCATTGTACGGCGGAAAGACCATCTTCTCGTCCGCCAGGCGCGAGCGGACGCGAGGGTCGAGGTATTCCGTGAAGGTCAGCTCGTTCGAGATGCCGATCAGGGAGACGCGGGCCTTGGACAGGTCGTCGTTGATCTTCAGGAGCTGGTACAGGATGTCGTCGCCGTTCTTCTGCACGAGCTTGTCGATCTCGTCGAGGGCGACGATCACGACGCGCTTCTCCTCGTCGAGCTTCTCCAGGAGCAGGCTGTACACGCGGTCCGTCGACAGGCCGGTGAACGGGATCCGCTGATGGAAGTTCTCGATGAACTTGTTGCCGATCGACTGGAGCACGCCGTACGGGGTGTCGACGATCTCGCAGTTCAAGTAGAGGTATTGGACCATCCGCGCGCCGTCCGCCTTGCGGAACTCGTTCTCGATGTACTTGACGACGGCCGTCTTCCCGGTCCCCGTCTTCCCGAAGATGAGCACGTTGCTCGGCCGCTCGCCCTTGAGCGCGGTCACCAGGATCTGCGCGAGCTGTCCGATGTGGCTCTCTCGATGCGGCAGGCGGTCCGGCAGGTACGAGGGACGCAGGATTTCCCGGTCCATCTTGAAGATCGTCCGAGTGCCCAGGTACGGTTGGAAGATGCTTTCTTCCATGTGATCCCCCGCTCCCCCTGAAAGCGAGAAGGTTCGCCTCGCGCGTCTCCGTTCCAGAGAAAATCGCGCGCGAGAGGGCCCGTATCAGGGGGACCCCACAAAAAGGTTTGCGAGTTTTCGACGCGACAATCGATACATGCCGATGGCCCGATTTTTATTCTCATCCGTTTATGATAGGACCCTTCGAGACCGGGTTGAAACTTCACGCTCCGAGCAACACCGCATCCGGAGGCAATCGAACGAGACATGAGCGCATCGCGAACCCTGAAGGATACCACGCGGCCATGAGCATTACCCTTATCCGAGGTCACACGAGTCCGGGACCGTGGAGAAACGACTCACGTTCGCATACGGGCGAACCCTGGTCACCAGCCGCATCATCGTGTTCGTGAGCCTCGCCATTCTCGCCGCCATCTTGATCGTCTTCACGTCCAGCCCGATTTCCGCGATCCTCGGCCTGACGGGCCTCCTCGCCGCGTACCTCGTGTTGTTCGCGATCTCCCCGCTCCTCACGCAGCACTGGATCACTCGTTCCCGCGTCATCCTGCGTCAGGGCTGGTACTTCCGGGCCATGATTCCGTTCTCCAGCATCGATATACTGGTGGCGGCGGACGACGCGGGCGCGTTCCGCACGCCGCTCGGAATCAGCCGTCCGTTCGGCCAGCCCGTCTTGTTCGTGACCGGAGGCCGCACGAACCTGATGCGAGTACGGCTTCGGAGCCCGCGGCGATTCTGGCAGGCGTTCGGTCTGTCCGCCTCCGAGATCGTGTTCGACGTGACGGACCGGGACGGCTTCCTTGCGGCGTTCGAGGAACGACGGCGTCTACTCCCGCCAGTCCAATCCAATCGTGCGCGCGCCGACCTTGGGGATTAGCGGCATCTTCCGCTTGTGGACGCTCGAGGTCACGAGCTTTTGCACGTACGCCACATGGTCGAGGGGCACGCCCGCTTTCTGCGCGATCGTCTCCGGTTCCAGCTGCAGCTCGATCCCGAGAAGGATGCGATCCAGCTCGTCGTACGAGATCCCGAGCTCCCCTTCGTCGGTCTGACCGGGCCAGAGCCCCGCGGTCGGCACCTTGTCGACAATCTCCGCCGGGAGGGCGAGATAACGGGCCATCTCTCTCACCTGCGTCTTGTAGAGGTCGCCAATCGGGAGGAAGTCCGCTGCGCCATCCCCATGGAGGGTAAAGTAGCCGCAGAGAAGCTCACTCTTGTTCCCCGTGCCCATGACGACGCGTCCCTCCGTGTTTGCAATGAAGTACAGGACGATCATTCGCGCGCGAGCCCGAAGGTTCCCGCGGGCGACTTGGTCCGCTTGAAATCCCAGAAGCCGTGTTTCCATAGACGTCACGATCGGCGCAATCCCGATGATCCGAAGATCGATCCCGAGCGCCTTGGCGAACTTCTTCGAGTCCTTGAGGTCCTTCCCGCCTCTCCCGTCGGGCATCGCGACGCCGAGCACATGGTGCGGCCCGAGTGCGTCCGCGCACAACTTCGCGACGAGGGCCGAGTCGACCCCGCCACTGAGCCCGAGGACGACGCCCTTCCGACCGCTCTCGCGGAACGAGTGGACGAGGAACGCTTCGATGATGAAGACCTGTTCCTCCTTGAACCGGGGGACCAGCTCGGCCACAGGAGCCCAACCTTCGGCTCCGTCATAAAACCTTGCGGCGCGAAGCCTTTATCGCGCGAGGTCTCTTGGCGGCGCGTCCGTGAACGCGAACGAGGCGACCCTCGTGTGGGTCGACGAGTACAGCCGCATGGCGGAGGCGTACGACAAGAACGTGGCGCCGCGGTTCGAACCGATCGCCCAGGAGGTCATCCGCCTCGCGGACCCGAAACCGAACGAACTCTTCCTCGACCTCGGCACGGGGACCGGGCTGCTCGCCTGCCTCATCGCGCCCCGCGTCCTGCCGCAAGGCGTCGTCGCGATTGACCTGGCCGACGGCGCAATCTCCGTCGCATCGTACCGGGCGGGGAACGCGGGCATCCGGAACATCCGGTTCGAGATGCTCGACTCGCGGAACATCGTGTACCACGGGAAGCTGTTCGACGCCGCAGCGAGCAACCTCGGGATCCCGGCCCTCGGCTACGACCGCGTGTTCCAGGAGGTCCATCGCGTCCTGAAGCCCTCCGGGCGGTTCGTCTTCAGCGAATGGCCGACCGACCCGAGCCCGTCGTTCGCCGCGTTACGGGCCCTGCTCGAGAAGCACGGGACGCGGACCCCGTCGAAGGATCTCACCCAAGTACGCGATGCGGTCCGGCTCGTCCGCACGGATCCGGAGGCGATGGCCCTGGGAGATCCGCGCGCGGTCCTCAAGGCCCTCGGGGTCGCGGGCTTCGAGCGACGAGATGCGACGACGAAGACCTTTCGAGTTCGCTTCGCGGACGTGACCGAACTGATCGCGTTTGCCGCATCGTACGGATGGTATGAACGGGAGCTCCATGAGATGTCGACCGAAAGCCGCAAGGCATTCGACGCGGACCTCGCCGCTCGCCTCGAGGCGCTGTCGACGTCGGCGGGCGTCGAGGACATCTGGACGCTGAACCTGTTCATCGCGCGCTCCGAGTAGACGAGTCGTAACGAAACCCTAAATAAGCCGCGGCTCATCGAAAACGGCGCATGGCGGCCGAGCCGATCATCCGGGGAGTGGACGCCCACAAAGTGTACAACTCCGGGGTCGTCAAGGTCCACGCGCTCCGCGGGGTGAGCCTCGCGATCCCTCGCGGCGAGATGGTCGCGATCATGGGACCGTCCGGCTGCGGGAAGACGACCCTGCTGAATTGCTTCTCCGGACTCGACGATCTCACGTCGGGCGATGTCCTCATCGAGGGCGTCTCCTTGGCCTCGATGGACGACAACGCGAAGAGCCGCTACCGGTCGCGCCGCATGGGTTTCGTCTTCCAGACGTACAACTTGCTACCGGTCCTCACCGCCGTGGAGAACGTCGAGCTTCCGCTCCTCGTCGCGAGGGTGGCCGCGAAGGAGGCCCGCCGGAAAGCGCTCGCCCTCATGACGGCCGTGGAACTCGACGGATGGGCGGACCACAAGCCGGCCCAGCTGAGCGCGGGACAGCACCGCCTGAATCGAGAGCAGGGGCAGACCCTGGTCCTCGTGACCCATGACGCCGCCGTGAGCTCGAGGGCGCACCGGGTCCTGCGCATGCGGAACGGCGAGATCGTCGAGGAGACACGGGGCGGGTAGCATGGCCCTCCCCGAGGCGTCCGCGTGGGCGATCGTCATCGGAATCGTCCTCGTCGCCGCGGTCGTCGGGTTCCGGCCGCTCCTGGCCCGCCTCGCGGCGAGGAACATCGGACGGCGGAAGTCGCGCGTCCTGATCGTCGTCGCCGGCCTGCTCGTCGGCACGGCGATCATCTCCTCGAGCCTCGTCGTCGGCGACACCCTGAGCTACATCTTCCTCGAGGACGTCTACGCGCGCCTCGATGCGATCGACGAGGTCGTTTCGAACTCGTTCAATGGCCAGCTCTTCTCCTTCGCGGAGACCAATTTCACCGAAATCGCCGCGGACCTCGCGGCCAACGCCACCCCGATTGACGGACTCGCGCCGGCCCTCCTGAAGGTCATGCCGGTCCGCAACGTCGCGGGGAACAAGGGAAACCAGCAGATCACGGTGATGGGCCTCAACGCCTCGCACGAAAGCGGCTTCGGGCCGCTGACGCTGCTCGATGGCCGGACGGTCGATACGGACCAGCTCTTGCCGGCGGAACTCTACGCGAACGAACGCGCGGCGGGGGACCTGAACGCGACCGCGAGGCAGGATCTCACCCTGTTCTACGGCACCACGAACCAGACGATCGTCCATGGCACGGTCGCGGGAATCGTACGGGACGCGGGCAAGGCGGCGTACGAAAGCCGCGCGATCCTGTTCGTGGACCTTCGCCGGGCGCAAGCTGCGTTCAATGAGAGCGGCGCGATCAACCTGATCCGGGTCTCGAACCAGGGAGGCGTCGCCGACGGCGTCGCGTATTCCGATCGCGTGACGCGGGATCTGCGGCTCAGCATCGCGACGCGTCACCTCCTGTTGCGCGTCGAGGCGGTCAAGGCGGACGACACCGCGCAGGCTGTGCAAGTCGGTCGCGATGCGACGGACCTCTTCCTCGTCATGGGGGCGTTCGGCATCCTCGCGGGCATCCTGCTGATCGTGAACATCTTCGTCATGCTCGCCGAGGAACGCAAGCCGGAGCTCGGCGTCGCCCGCGCGGTCGGCTTCCTGCGGTCGGATCTCCTGACGACGTTCGCCCTCGAGGGGACCTTCTACGCCGTCGTCGCGGCGGCGCTCGGCGCCCTCGCAGGCCTCGCCCTGGGGTACGTCATGGTGTACTTCTTCGACCGGCTCGTCCCCCACGGCGACGTCGTCGTGACGTTCCACTTTGATCCGGCGTCCGTCCTCACAGCGTTCGTGGCGGGGACCGCGCTCACCTGGATCACGATTCTCCTCGCCTCCTGGCGGGTGAGCCGCCTGAACATCGTGCGGGCGATCCGGGACTTGCCGGAACCCGGGACGCAAGAACGGTCGCGCGACGTGCTCCTTGCGGGAATCCTCGTGGCCGTCGGCGGGATCGCGCTCACAGCGTGGGGCTTCGCCGCGAATACGGGCATGGGGAAGATCCCGGGGCCGCCGGTCCTGGCACTGGGCTTCGGCATCACCGCGGCGTCGCGCGGTTGGGCCCGGGCCGCAATCACCCTCGCGGCGGCCTTCAACCTCGCGTGGATCCTGCTGCCCTTCACCCTGCTGAACCAGGCCACGGACAACGTGTCGATCGCCTTCGTCATGGTCGGGGTGATCCTGGTCGGCTCCGGCATCCTGATCGCCGTGTTCAACGTGAGCGAGGCGTTGCGGGCTCTCCTCCGGCGGGCGAACCGCGGCGCCGGCCGGCCCGTGCTGAAGACGGCGGTCTCGTATCCGATGGACAAGCGCTTCCGGACGGGCATGACCGTCGCGATGTTCGCGCTCATCCTGTTCATGGTCACGTTGATCTCGATGCTCCAAGGCCTCCAGGCCGCGAGCCTCGACTCGTTCGTGCAACAGCAGTCCGGCGGGTACGATGTGATCGCATACACGACGTCGTACGGCGAGATCCCGAACTTCCGGCAACGACTCCAGGAGAACTTCAGCGAGTCGCTCTTCGCCGGCGGCTGGAACGGGACGTCGAGCGCGAGCGTCATGCCGGCGAAGGTCGAGACCGTCGGAGGCAATCGGATGTACGACTACACGCTCTGGGGCGTCGACAACTTCCTGATCCAGTCGAATCAGTACGGCTTCACGAGCTTCCTGCCGTCGTACGTGAACGAATCGAGCGGCACGCGGGAGACCCTCGCGACCCGCGAACAGGTGTGGCTCTCCCTGCGCTACAATCACACCCTGGCCATCGTGGACCGCACGGCCGCAGGCCCGAACCAATTCGTGCCGGACGAGAGCCGCCTGCGTGTGGTGCCGGGAGACCGCATCCGCGCGTTCGACGCCGCCGGTCGCACGGTGAACCTGACGATCGTCGGGGTGCTCGAGCAGGCGCTCCAGTTCACGTCCGGCGTGTTCGTCGACCAGAGCGTCGTGCGCGGCGTGTTTCCCGCGGAGGAACGATACACGGCGTACTTCTTCCAGATGATGCCCGGCGTGGACGTCCCTGCGTTCCGGGCGAACCTCGAGCGCGTGTTCTTCGTGTACGGCCTGCAGACGATCGACATCCGCGAGCAGATCGGGCAGGCGTTCGACGCGTCACAGGAGGTCCTCACCCTCATGCAGGCGTACCTGGGGATCGGGCTCCTCGTCGGGATCGCGGGCCTGGCGGTCATCACGCTTCGCGCGGTCGTCGAGCGCCGGACGCAGATCGGGGCGCTGCGGGCGATCGGCTTCACGCGCGGGATGGTCCTGTCGACATTCCTCGTCGAGATCGCCTTGATTGCCGTCCTAGGGATCGGAATCGGGGTCGCCCTCGGAATCGTCCTGTCGTACAAGATCTACATCGTGTACTTCGCCGACATCGTCGTCTTCAGCGTGCCTTGGGCGAACCTCGCATTGATCGTCGGGGTCGCATCCGTCGCGGCGGTCGCCAGCGCGGCCCAACCCGCCGTCCGCGCATCCCGCATCCCGCCGGCGGAAGCGCTGCGGTACATCGAGTGAGCCCGTGCGAGGCCCGCTGAGTTCCGGCGACGCTATACCTCTAAGTGGAGGTATGCTCCGAGGCGATGAGCTGCTCGATCCGGGTCCGCCTCCGGGCGAACTCTTGCTCCGCCTTGCGGTGGTAGGCGGCCATGCGCCGCAGGAGATCCGCCTTCGCCTTCTCCGAGTCCACGCGGCCGACGTACTCCTCGCGGCGCATCGAGTTACCGTTCGAGCGCTCGTAGTGCCAGAAGTAGAAGTACCGCCGGCCATTGAAATCCCGGACCCTCGCACCGCAGCCGATCTCCATCGTTTATACCTCTAAGTAGAGGTATATCGACCCCGGCCTTGAAGCCTCCGGTGGGGTGTGCGAATCACTCGCGCGAGTCGCGCGGAACAATCCTTTTATGGGCTCCGCGACTCTCGACCGCCCGTCGATGGGTGAACCGAAACTCCGGGAGAAGACGTGGGAGCCGGCCTACGAGGAAGACGTCCTGAAGGCGTGGCGGGCCGAGCCCGACCTGGTTCGCTTTGCCCCGGAGCCCGGACAGCCGACGTACGTGATCGATACGCCCCCGCCCTACCCGAGCGGCTCGTGGCACGTCGGCGCCGTCATGGCGTACGCGATGATCGACATGATCGCCCGCGCGCAGCGCATGCTCGGACGCGCCGTCCTGTTCCCGTTCGGCCTCGACCGGAATGGGATCAATATCGAGCGGACGGTCGAGCGGAAGACGGGCAAGGCGCTCCACCGCTGGGACCGCGAGGCGTTCATCCAGGAGTGCCGCAAGGAGATCGAGGCGATCGGCAACGGCCTGCTCGAGCTCGCGGTCCGGGTCGGCATGTCGGCGGACTTCGACCACACGTACTACACCGACTCCGACGAGTACCGCGCGTTCAGCCAGGCAATCTTCCTCGAGCTGTGGCCGAAAGGGCTCTTCTACCGCGGCGAACGCCCGACGTTCTGGTGTCCCGTCTGCGAGACCCCGCTCGCGGAGGCCGACATCGATTACGAGGAGCGACCCTCGAACCTCGTGTGGATGAAGTTCCCGGTGACGTCGCCAGGAGAGATCCGGATCGCGACGACGCGACCGGAGCTGCTCGCGGCGTGCCGGGCGGTAATCGTCCATCCCGACGATGCGCGGTTCTCAGGCCTCCACGGCAAGAAGGCGAGGGTCCCTCTGTACAATCACGAGGTCCCAATCCTCGCCCACCCGACCGCCAAGCCGGAGTTTGGGAGCGGGGCCGCGATGATCTGCTCGTACGGCGACATGGTGGACCTCCAGCTGTTCCGCGAACTGAGGCTCGAACCCGTGAAAGCCATCGACGAGCACGGCAAGATGACGGACGCGTCGGGACCGCTGAAGGGACTGAAGGTCGAGGCCGCCCGCGCGAAGGCGATCGAACTCCTCCGGGAAGGCGGCTTCCTCGAGAAGGTCGAGTCGATCCAGCACCAGACGCCGATCTGCTCCCGCACCCTGAACCCGATCGAGTTCCTCTCCTCCGATGCGTGGTACCTGAAACAGCTCGAGTTCCGCGACGACCTCCGACGCCTGGCCCAGGAGATGGAGTTCCGTCCGACGCGGCACCGGCAGCTCGTCCTCGACTGGATCGACAGCCTGACGATCGACTGGCCGATCTCCCGGCTGCGGTACTACCACACGGAGATCCCGCTCTGGTACTGCAAGAAATGCGGCGAGACGCTCGCGCCGCCTCCCGGGAAATACTACCGACCGTGGAAGGACCCCGCGCCGTTCGCCAAATGCCCGAAGTGCAGCTCCAAGGAGTTCGTCGGCGAGCAGCGCGTCTTCGACACCTGGATGGACTCGAGCGTGTCGAACCTCTACCTCACCCGGTACCGCACGGACCCGGACTTCTTCGCCGCGAACTTCCCCGTCTCTCTTCGCCCCCAAGGCCGCGAGATCGTCCGGACATGGCTCTACTATACGATGCTCAAGTCGTGGCTCGTGCGGAGGTCGAAGCCGTTCCACCGCGTCTTCATTCACGGACTGGGCCTCGACGCCCGCGGTCGCGCGATGCATCGCACCCAAGGGAACGTGATCGATCCGTGGCCCTTGCTCAGGCAGCACGGCGCCGACGCGATCCGGCTGTTCGTCGCGGGCGAGACGAACCCGGGAGACGACTTCCGGATCAGCGAGGCGAAGATCGGCGGCGCCGCGAAGTTCGTCACGAAGCTCTGGAACGTCGCGCGGTTCATCTCGTCGTTCGAGGAGCCCGAAGCCGGGAAGCTCCAGCCCTCCGACGAATGGATCCTCGCGGAGCTGAACCGGCTCGTCGAATCGTGCCGCGGGGCCTACGAGGACCTGAACCTGTTCCTCCCGGCGAACCGGGGTCGGGACTTCCTCTGGAACCTGTTTGCCCCGCACTACGTGGAGATGGTGAAGGCCCGTGCGTACGAGGGCGACACGGGCGCTCGATGGACGCTGCACGCGTGCCTGCGGGATCTCCTGCGCCTCCTCGCGCCCGTCACCCCGTTCTCGACGGACAAGATCTGGCGGTCCGTGTACGACGGGAGCGTGCACGCGGAGCGGTTCCCCATGCCGCACGACGGCATCCCCGCCTCCCGGGCGGACTTCACGGACGGACTCCTCGCCTTCAACGCGGACGTCTGGAAGCGGAAACGGGACCAGGGCCTCTCGCTCAACGTCGAACTCCCGGGAGTCGACATCCCTCCGAATCTGAAGCCGTTCGAAGGGGACCTGAAGAGGATGCACCACCTCGCGTAAGGTCGAGCATCATGACCGTTGACGCCGATCGACTCGCGGGAGCGCTGATCGGCACGGGGGCGGTGGTCGGTCTGGTCGGCTCGATCGCGACGATGTCCGTTTTCCTCGGTGTCCCCTCGTTCGCGATCGTCCTCCTACTTGGCGTGTACGCATTTCGGAAGCGGAAAGAGGGTCGGCTACTCGCGGCCGCCGTGGTTTGGTTCGCCGCCCTGGGCGCCCTCGGGGGTTTCCCTCCCTTCTTCTCTCGCTACTACGGCCTCCTCCCAGCGGGCTACTACTGGTTGGCCGCGATTCCGATCCTTGGGACGGCGCTCGCCAACGCGGGCGCGGTGGTCAAGCTCCTCCTCCCCCGGCGAGCCTGATGCGGGCCTGCGTCCGTCAGCCTTTTCGCAACACGATCGTGAGGACGTCGGCGTCTTTGAGCGGGTGATCGAGGCCGACCTTCTGACCCGGGAACTGAGCGGACGGACCCCACACGTTGGCGTATCGGAATCGCTTGCGCCAATCGCGGTGGATCGCGTCGCACACCATGCCGACGTCCGAATCCTGCTTCACGATCATCGGATCGGCCATGTCCGCATCCTTCCCTTGCGGCTTCAGGAAGACCCGCATGAACCGAAGGGTCGAGTAGATCTCGTCCTTCAGGCGCGTGAGGCCGACGCCCTTCTCCGCGGAGATCGGGACGAGCTTCCATCCCGGAAGCTTCGCCTGGAGCTGCTTCACGTAGTCGGAGGAGACGAGGTCGATCTTGTTCACGACGACGAACGCCCGCAGGAACACGCGGTTGCCCGCGAGGACGTCGATGAGCTGGTCTTCGGTGATGTCCTGCCTCACGACGACCGTGCCATTCAGGTAGCCCCACTCCCGGCAGATGTCCGCGACCATCTCGGCATCGAGCTTCGTGAGCTTGACCGTCGGATTCACGGTGAGCCCGCCGCGGTTCGCCTTCGTCAACGTGACGTCCGCGGGCCGCTCGTTCAGGCGGATCCCCGCGAGATGCAGTTCGTCCGCGAGGACATCGACATGGGTCTCGAACACGTCGATCATCAG
>VBMB01000089.1 GCA_005878525.1 Methanobacteriota archaeon | reverse complement strand
GGAGTGCCGCCCCGGCGGTATCGGTCGGCGCTGCAGTCGATCAGTGTGAGCCTCGCGGAGGACCAGATTCGGACGCGCATTGCGGTGAACGAGGGCTCGATCCCACTCGTCTCGGAGTCCATGACGATGATCGAAGCGCCGGACACGGCTCCCGTTCCGAGGGCCCGTTCGCACCGACGGCGGGTTGGCGCAGAACGCGTCCACTTCGTTGACCCACCCAAGACGATTCCCGAATCCCGACGCAAGCTCCCGATCAACCTCCCGGCGTTCTTAGAAGAACCCCTCTCCCGCCTTCCGGAGCGCCGGTGAGGTCCATGCAAGCCCAGGACCTTCAGAAGAGACACGCGATCCGCCAGGACGTCCAGATCGTCCCGACACCCGGAGACCGGGAGGTCGTGCAGGCCGCTCACCGCCGCCTTCTCGACGATCCTGGGGACGTCGATGCGCTCTTCGCCGTTGCGGCGTGGGATGAGATCGTCGGAGACCAAGACCAGGCGCTGGAATTGTTGAACCGGCTCGTGTCTCGGAAGCCGGACTACCCGGGTGTCTGGTGGCTGCGCGCGCGGATCCTGAAGGACCTTGGACGGCCACGCGACGCGATCGCGTGCGAAGAGATCGCCCGGATGTACGCCGAACCCGAGATCCCCGAATACGTCCGCAAGTTCCCCTTCTGATTCGGTTCGGATGCCGTTTCGAGGTCCAACCGAGAGTTCGGTGCGGGGCTGATTTCGGTCAACCACTGACGGCGCCTGACGCAGCGCGGACGTCACCGGCCGTCAGACCCCCGTCGCAGTGAGGCTTAAGTGGGAGCATCCCTTCGACTCCGTTCGTGGCCGTCTCGATCAACCGCAAGCTCAGCGCCGGGAGGTGGCCAATCGTCGAGGTCTTCCCCGGCCTGGATCGGGACGCTCACTTCCGGCGTCTCTTTGCCAACGACGGCCTCCGAGAGACCGTCTTGAAGGACACGCTCATCCACCTCGTACCGGAAGACGCCTACGCGTACATCGATGACGAGAAGGGCCACGTCGTGGTGGGGCTCTACTATCTGCAGAGCGGGGAGGAGCGCACGCTGTATCTGGACATCCTCCATGAACTGGTCCACATTCGTCAATGGCACGAAGGCAAGAAACTCTGGGATCGCCGCTACAGCTATGTGGACCGGCCGACCGAAGTGGAAGCCTACAAGTTCGCCGTGGAGGTCGCCCGCAAGCTCGAGATGTCGGACCGGGAGATTGCGGATTATCTCCGTGTCGAGTGGACAAGCCGTGAGGAACACGAACGGCTGTGTCGTCGACTCGGAGTCCGCGTGACCGATTCCCGCGCCCACTAGCGTGCCGACCCCGTCCGAGCCTTCCCGGAAAGAGTCAAATCGACCGAGGCCTTTCCGCGCCGCCGGAGACTATGGCCACCATTACCCTCGAGGGATTTCAGAAAGTCGAGATGCGCGTCGGCCGGATCGTTGCCGCCGACGATTTCCCGGAGGCGCGCAACCCGTCGTACAAGCTGCGAATCGATTTCGGACCCCATGGTGTGCGAGGGTCGTCCGCGGCCGTTCAGCCGTGGTACCCGCGAAGCGAACTCGTCGGTCGACCCGTCATCGCCGTGACAAACTTCCCGCCGCGTCAGATTGGTCCGTTCATGTCCGAGGTCCTTTGCCTCGGAGCGGTCCAGTCGGATCGCCGGGTCATCCTGCTCCGCCCGGACACGGAGGGGGAGCTCGGTGCTCGGATCGCCTGACCCGTATCGGGAATTCCTGATCCGCGCGTGCGGAATCCTGATTCACGACCTTTCCGTGCTGGCCCAGGAGGCGGACGACAGCCGAGGAGACAAGAGTTACGCGCTCCCCGGAGGTCATCTCGAATCTGGGGAGAGCCTGAGCGAGTGCATGAGCCGCGAGATCTACGAGGAGACCGGCCTCAACGTGGAAGCGGAGAAGCTCGTGTACGTGCACGAGAACTTTTACAACCTGAAAGGGGTCACGACTCACGAAATCGGGTTCTACTTCCTCGTCGATTTGAACTCGGAGTTCCCTGCTCCGGACACCGCCGGATACATCCCGAGCCGCGAACCGCACATCCGCATGCGACTCCTCCCCCTCGCGGGGCTTCCCTCGTCCGCGCTGATGCCTCCGTTCCTCCGCGACGAGCTGCCCCGCGATGCCCGCGAGCACTTCGTGCAACCGACACGGCATCTCATCTCTAGGGAGGCGTGACCGTGGCGGTTCAAATCCGTCGGCTACGTCGATCTGACTACGACGCGATAATCGCCTTGTTCCAGGTCTCCGACTTGAATCCGAAGACGAAAGGGCGGGACAGCCCTCGTTCGTTCAGCGAGCAACTGCGCCGCAATCGCGGCTCGTATCTTGGCGCCTTCGATGGAGACCGACTCGTGGGTGCAGTCCTGGGGACGAGCGATACTCGCAAGGCCTGGATCAACCGTCTCGCGGTCCATCCGGACTATCGTCGTCGGTCGATCGCGGCCCGACTCGTGCGAGCGTGCGAGCGCGTCCTTCGTCAGCAAGGACTCAAGATGTTCACGGCTTTGATCGAGCCGGAGAACCGGGCGTCCGAGGCATTCTTCCGGTCCCTCGGATACGAAATCTTGCCGATCCTGTATGCGCGAAAGAAACTTCGCGAAAGCGTCTAGGTGAGGACTTTCAGTTCCTTCCCGATTTTCTCGTAGGCGGCGAGCGCCTCGTCGAGGTCCTCGCGCCGCAAGCCTGCGTTCACGATGTTCCGGATGCGGGCCCGGTCCTTGGCCACCATCGGATACACAATCGGGAGGGCGAAGACCCCTTCTTCGAACAAGCGGTCGCTGAATCGTTTGGCGGTCGCCGAATCGCCGAGCATCACCGGTGTGATCGGCGTCTCGCTCCGGCCGATGTCGAACCCCATCGAGACGAGTCGCTTCTTGAAGTACTTCGTGTTGGCCCAGAGCTTCTTCACGTGGCGGGGCTCGGTCTCGAGGACGTCAATCGCTGCGGTACAGGCCGCGGCCACGGCCGGCGGGTGGGAGCCGCTCAAGAGCCACGTCCGCGACTTGTTGAGGGCGTAGTTCCTCAGGTCGTTCGACCCCGCGATGTATCCTCCGACAACGCCCAAGGCCTTGGAGAACGTACCGAGCTCGATTTGGATCTTGTCCTCGACATGGAAGTGGGACGCGACGCCGCGGCCGCCATCGCCGAGGACGCCTTCGCCGTGCGCGTCATCGACGTAGATCATCGCGCCGAATTCCTCGCCGACCCGCGCGATGTCGCCGACCGGCGCGATGTCGCCGTCCATCGAGAACACCCCGTCGGTGATGACGAGGATCTTCTTCGCCCAGCCGTCGACTTCTTTGAGGGCCCGCTCGAGATCCCCGACGTCGCGATGTCGATAGATCACGCGTTGGGCTTTTGTCAGGCGGACGCCGTCGATGATGCTCCCGTGGTTCAGTTCGTCCGTGAGGATCGCGTCCCCTTCGCCTGCGAGTTGGGGGATGAGTCCCGCGTTCCCCGCGAAGCCGCTCATGAAGAACAGGGCCGCCTCCCGACGCTTGAAGCGGGAGATTCGCCGCTCGAGTTCCTCGTGGAGGTCCATGTTGCCCGCGATCGGCCGGACGCTCCCGCTCCCGGCTCCGTGGGTCTTGACGGCCTCCCGAGCAGCGCGTTTCACCTTCGGGTGGTTCGAGAGGTTCAGGTAGTTGTTCGAGCAGAGCATGATCACGCGCTTGCCGTCCACGACGCTCCGCGGCGCCGACGGTCCTTGGAGGACGCGGAGCTTCCAGTCCAGGCTCTGCGCGACGAGCGCCTCGTACTCCGCGCGCATCCACGAGGTCGGGTCCCGCTTCGGCATCGTCAGGCCTCCATCGGGAAGGCGACCTTGCCGCAGTTCCCGCTGCGCATCACGCCCATCGCCTCGTTGTAATCATCCAGCGGGAACTTGTGGGTGAGAATCGGTTTCAGGTTCACGTTCCCGCTCTTCAGGAGTCCGCCCATCTGCATCCATGTCTTGTACATCAGGCGTCCGTGGATCCCGTACATCGACAGTCCCTTCGTCACGAACTCGGAGATGTCGAGGCTCAGTGGTTTCGGGAAGAGTCCGAGCAGGTGGATTCCGCCCGCCGGTCGCACGACCCGGATCGCCTGTTGGACCGCCGCCTCGCTCCCGGAGAACTCGAGCACCTCATCGACCCCCTCGCCCGCGGTCGCGTCCATCACCTCGTCGAGGAGGGATTCTCCGGACCGAAGCACGAGACTCGCGCCGACCTTCTTGGCGAGGTCCATCCGGTATTGGTTCTTGTGGCCGATCGCGATGACGGTCCGGGCCGCCATGGCTCGGCAGAGGGCGACCGCCATCAGGCCGATCGGCCCTAGACCGAAGATGGCAATCGTCTTCCCGGGAACATTCGCGTTCGTGACGGTGTAGACGGCATTGCCGAGCGGATCTTGCATCGTGGCGAGGTCGAGTGGAAGGTCGTCGTCGTTCACGATCACATTCGACGCGGGGACGGTCATGTACTCCGCAAACGAGCCGTCCCGGTCGATCCCGAGGATCGAGACGTTCTTGCAGACATGGGCGTTCCCCGTGCGGCACATGTAGCACCGGCCGCACGCGATGTGACCCTCGGCGCTGACGTAATCGCCCTTTCGGATGCCTGTGACCCCGGAGCCCAGCTTCTCGATGTGCCCGGCGAACTCGTGACCCTGGACCAACGGCACCTTGATCCGGGCGGCCGCCCACGCGTCCCAATCGTAGATGTGGACGTCGGTGCCGCAAATGGACGCGATGTCCACGCGAATCAGGACTTCCGAGGGAGTCGGCTCAGGGATCGGGACTTTCCGGACTTCCGTGCTCTTCGGCGCCGGTTTGAGTTTCACCGCGGCCTTCATCATCGACGTCATGACCCAGTCCCCCGTCCGCGCGCCTGCGCATGGGCTTGCGGTATTTCAACTTTGTATCATTCGATTCCGCCCATCCGAAGCGTCCGCGGCGTCGAGGTCCTCAGCTCTGAATCGGATGGAGTTTCGACGTGCGGTATCCAATGAGGACGAACAGGTATTCCCGTTTGTGGAGCTCCTCGTCCAGCGCGGGATCGCCCGTATCGACCCGGAGGACCGGCGTCATCGCGAGCTTGGCGGGCGTCGCGACCACGACCACGTTCTTCGTCCCGATTCGTCGGAGGACGGCGGGGCTCACCTGCAGGTTCCCCCGGCCCAGGATGAAGCCCTGGGCACCGATCGGGCTCACGACGAGCTTCGCTTTCGGCTGGCGGTCCAAGAGAGCCAGAATCCCCGTCTCGTTCAGATCCTTCGCGATCGTCTTGCCGCCGACGACCGCATCCACTCCGAGAAGCGTCTTGTCGATCCCAATCGCCGTCGCGATCGAATGGACCGTGGAGCCGGGACCCAGGAGGAATAGGGTGTCCGGTTCGGTCTCGAAAAGTTCCGAGAAGTGCACCCCGAGCTCGCCGCGGATCGCCTCTTCGCTGACCTCGTCGATCATGACTTTCCCTCCCGCAACGAGGTTCGGTTCGACCAGAGTTTTCGCCGTGGCGAACAATCGAACCCGCCATTCGCCCGTGCGGTAGGCCTCTTCATCGAGGTCGAGAATTTCTGCCGCGCCGATCCGAAGTTGTCCACGGAGATAGCCC
>VBMB01000088.1 GCA_005878525.1 Methanobacteriota archaeon | reverse complement strand
CGCGGCGGAGAACATTCGTCGCGCCCGGGAACTCGCGGGCGCGATCGACAAGATCAGCGGATTTGAAGCTCCTCTCTTCCACGGTGCTCATTTCAATGAGTTCGTGGTCCGACGGAAGAAAGGCTATGCGCCCGTCCACCGGGCTCTCCTCGAGAGGGGCATCCACGGCGGCCTACCGCTGACCCGGCAACTCCCGGAACTGGATGATGCCGCGCTGTTCGCAACGACGGGCCGGCATAGCCCGGAGGCGGTGCAACGCCTGCTCGGTGCGTTGGAGGCATTCCGATGAACTTCCGCCAAGCCTACTGGGACGAGCCGCTTCTGATGGAGAAACGATCCGCCCCGGACATCGCGATCGACCTGGCGGATCTCATCCCCGCGAAGATTCGGCGGGACCAACTCGCCATCCCAAACCTCTCCGAGCCCGACGTGGTGCGGCACTTCACGCGTCTCTCGCAAATGAACTTTGGAATCGACACCGGGTTCTATCCGCTCGGATCGTGCACAATGAAATTCAACCCCAAATTCACCGAGGAGCTCGCGGCCCTCCCGACCGTGACGCGAATCCATCCGGACCAGGACGAGTCGACCGTCCAAGGGGCGCTCCGCGTCCTGTACGAGCTGCAGGACCTCCTCGCACGGATCGCGGGAATGGACGCGGTCACGCTGCAGCCGGCGGCGGGGGCCCAAGGCGAATACACGGGCCTTCTCCTCGCGCAGGCATACCACCGGGAGCGCGGGGAGCAACGGCATGAGGTGATCATCCCCGACACCGCACACGGGACGAATCCAGCCTCGGCGGGAATGCTCGGGTTCGACCTCATCGAGATTCCCTCGAAGGACGGACGCGTCGACCTCAAGGCGCTCGAGGCCGCCACAGGTCCGAAGACGCTCGCACTCATGCTGACGAATCCGAACACCCTCGGGATCTTCGAAGAGCACGTCCTGGACATCGCGCAGATCGTCCACGACGCGGGCGGTCTCCTCTATTACGACGGGGCAAATTTCAACGCGATCCTGGGCCGCACCTCCCCGGGCAAGATGAACTTCGACATCGTCCACTTCAATCTGCACAAGACCTTCACGACGCCCCATGGCGGCGGGGGCCCGGGGGCCGGCCCGGTCGGGGTCAAGAAACCGCTCGAGCCGTTCCTTCCTGTGCCCGTCATCGGGCTGAACGGTCGCGGCTATCACCTGAACTACGACCGCCCGAAGTCGATCGGGAAGGTGCGCGCGTGGTACGGGAACTTCGCCCTCCTGGTGCGAGCGTACGCCTACATTCTCCGGATGGGCGGAGATGGCCTCAGGGAGGTCTCTGACCGCGCCGTGCTGAACGCGAATTACATCCGTCACCGGCTGGCCGGCGTCCTCGACGTGCCGTTCGGCGGGCTCCGGAAGCATGAGTTCGTCGCGAGTGCTGCGAAGCTCGCGGCCGAACGAGGTGTCCGCACCGTGGACCTCGCGAAGCGCCTCATGGATTTCGGCTACCATCCGCCGACCGTGTACTTCCCGCACCTGGTCGAAGAAGCGCTCATGGTCGAGCCAACGGAGACGGAGACGAAGGAGACGCTCGATGGGTTCGTGGAGGCCCTCAAGAAAATCGTGAAGGAGGATCCCGAAACCTTGCACTCCGCGCCTCACAACACGGCCGTCGCGCGCGTCGACGAGGTCCAAGCGGCCCGCGAACCGATCCTCAGTTGGCGGACGTTGAAGACCCGGAAGCCCCTCTCATAGCTCGAGCTCGTCGCGATGGAGACTGCCGAGGAGGATGTACGCCCAGTCCAGCTTTCGCTGTTTCGTGCGGCGGTCGAGGTCCTTTGCGTTCGGATTCTCGAAGTCGAAGCCGACCAGGCGGATGCGTGCGGCGCCGAAGTGATCCGCGAGGAAGACCGCCCGATCTCCATCCGTGAAGCCTCCGAAATTCCGAAGGCCTCCGACAGGCCTGGATTGTGTCGTCGCCACCGTCGTCCCGGAGAACCGCGGGGCCCATTGTCGGACCGCCGGTCCGTTGTCGCCATGGCCATGGATCACCGCGATCGTTCCCTCGGCATTCGCTTTCACCTGATCCGTCACCGTCCCGTCCAGATCGGTCACGAGGATGGCCGGAAGGAGACCTTTTTCAAGCGCAACCGAGGTGGCCTCGTCCGCGACAATCAGAACCCCGCGGGCCTCGCCGATCTCCCGCGCAATGATGGGACCGTTTCCGGCCACTGTCACTTCCTTCCCTCGGATGATCTTTCGAAGGCCCGAGTCGGACACACGATTGCCGCCAAGGAGCTTGTCGAGCTCGACGGCAACCGCCTCGTCCTTTTCCCGGGAGAAGCCGAAGTCTTTCAAGATCTCGTCGTAGAACGGCTCCCAGGCCTCGAACTCCATCCGAAACCCTCGGGGCGGCTAGCTCTCATCGGCCGAATCCGGGCGCTCCGCCCGCGTTCGGTACGACAGACCGGTAACCGCGACGAGGAAGAGGGCGAGGCCCATGCTCAGATAGATCAGGGGCAAGGAGGCGGCCGGGTTGTACTCCCCGAGGATCGTCTGGAGGATCTGCGTCATCCCGAGGACCAAGAGGCCGAGCGCGACGAACGTCACCGCGACGGCGACCGCGTGCCGGGGAGCCCGCCCGTGACGAAGGTACGCGCTAATGACCTTCCCGCCTTCGAAGAGCAGGGTGCCGATGACGATCCACCAGACCGCGCCGATGACGAACCAGAGGAATTGCGACACGTAAGAAGTCCCGCCGTTCCGGCCCGCGGTATCCGCTCCGAAGAAGATCCCGACTAGGATCAGGATGAGCGCGGAGACGTTGAAGAAAATCGCCAGGTTCCCCGTGGCGACGGAATCCCGGACCCGGTCGTAGTATTCGCCGCCCTTCTTGAAGACGTCGCCGATGCTTTGGAACGGCAACGAGATCATGATGAAATAGAGGCCCGCGAGGATCAGGGCCAGGCCGGAGGCCGCGTTGGGGAGGGCCAGATAGATCGCGCCGAAGAGGAGGAGGACGAATCCCAGTGGGGCCACGATCTTGCGGCGCACTCGGGGATTCTTCAGTTGCCGGCCGATCGTGTAGTACAACGATTCCGCGGTCGGCGTCTGCCGGACGTACACCCGACGCACGTGGTCCACCCGGATCCGCGAGCCGATGATCGGCGAGAACGCTTCGTCCTCGGCTCCGTCGGAGACGAGGAACACGCGGTCCGGCCGGAGCTGCTCAAGGACCTGGTCGAGTTGCTTCGTTAGGACGAGGTCGGAGACGGCACCGACGCGGACGTCCCCGCAGATCGTCGCGACCTCCGCGTCCGTGTTCTCTTTCTGGAGACCGTCGTAGATCGAGACCGCACTGAGCAACGCATTGACGTCGGAATCTTCCGGGTCCGCGAGCCCGAGCTTCGTCGCCGCCGCCAGATTCTGGTCGCGACCGATGAGGGGGGCCTGAAGCCCCGTCTTGACGCCGATGTCGTTGTCCCGATCGACGCACAGGACCAGGGTTTTCATGCTCACGATACCTACCAATCCCATGATATATCAAACTTGTCGGATGGTTTGTAAACGGCAGACCTAAAACAACCCGAGGCCTTCCTCGATTCTCCCGAGCTCGATGGGTGTCGTCCGCGAGCCCACGACAGCGCCGTGGGAGTTCGCCACCATGCACGCGCCGACCTGGGCGGCGCCATAGTTCGCGGTCGTGATCACGACCGGCACCCGCAACGTGGACTTGACAACCTCCATCTCCCCCGGGCGGGCATGCGGATGGCAGAGGACGCCTTTGTTGGTCGCGACCGCGACGCTGCCGACGGTCTTGATGCCCGCGACGGTGCCGCGCACGACGTTCACCCCGAGGACCTCTCCGATGAACGTGACCGCTTCGTCGTCGTACCCCGGATGGACGACCGCTCCGTAGTCGTTGCAGAGGACGTTGTTCCCGACCGCGCTGAGCCGATGCGGGAGCGGGTAGACCGCATCGCCGATCGCGTCGAGCTCCGCCTCCTCGATGAACGGGGATGCGAGGATGCCTTTCGAATTCAACGCTAGGAGCGAACCGACGACGGTCGAGTGCCCGACGCTCGTGACGATGGGGGAGGTCTCGAGCGCACCGACGATGTGCCGCATCGCAGACTTAGGGACGTCCGGGGCCACGATCAGCAGCTCATCGTTCGCCGCGCAGAAAACGCCGATGTAAGGGTTCCCCGCGATCTCGAGCCGCCGAAGCAAATGGGTCCCTCAGTCCTCCGGGAGGGAGACGACGGCGGAGCCGTCCTCGAACTTGATGGCCTTAACGCGGATCCGGCGGGGCGGATGCTCGCGGCCGCGCTTCCACAAGTACTCGTTCAGGACATCGTCGATGAAAATCCGGTCCGGCTTCAGATGTTGCTGCACGTGCTCCCGGATCGCCTTGATCGCCCGCGGGGTTCGGTCCGTGCGGGACGCCGCCCAGGCGGCCCGCAAGGGGATGATCATGATGCGTTCTTCTTCCTGCTCGGCCATGACCTCACGCCTTCAGCTTGTTCCGTCGCCACGACCGCTTCTTCGGGTGGCGCGTGAAACGCCGTTTCGTCCGCTGGATGACCCACGCGGGGACGCGGCGGTTCGACTTGACCGCCCGGAGGAGTCGGAGCTTCTTCGCATATGGCTTGTTCCTCGCCACGATCAACGCCTCTCAATCTTGATGTCCCGTTTGCGGGGAATCACGCGCTCAAGGATCTGCCGCAGGGTCGGGTCGTCGATCATCCGCTGCACCCGGCCGCTTTGCGCCAGGGCGATGAGCTGGTTCTCGATGTTCTCCTTCAGCTCCGGGTACGCGAGCTCGATTCGTCCGAGCCGCTCCCTCGCTTCCGGCGTCAAGATCTGACGGAGAATCGTCTGCCGTTGGGCTTGTTGCTGGTCCCGGTATTGCTGCTCGGCCTGGGCCTGCACCTGGGCCTGCTGCAGCTCCGCCATCTTTCGCCGACGGATCGCATCGAGCTCATCTTGGTCCATCGACATCGGATCAAGGGCCTCCCGCGTACTTCGTGAGCTCGGGGTTCGTCTTCGCGAGTTCCATCAAGATGTCGTGCGCGAGGGAATCGAGCAGCTTGCGGCCCTGGGCGCTAATCGAGCGACCCTGCTTGTCCGTCTTCGTGAGGAGGCCTAGCGCCTCGAGCTGTTGCATTGCCTCCCGGGCGACCGACCGCGAGCCGCGTCGCGGGTGATACGGCGCGGACCCGTCATCCCGGCGTCCGCCGAACTCCGCCGCGAGGCGCGACGTGCCGACCGGCCCGTGCAAGTAGACCTTCCGCAGGACCGCGGCCACCCGGCGATACCACCAGTCCTTTTGGACCGGCGCCTTCTCCGTGTTCACGCCCGTACGGGCGAACGCCGCCCATTCCGGCGGCTTGATCTTGCCTTCCGCCTGCAACTTCTCCTTGATGCGTTCGATCAGGAGGACCGGAGGTACATCGTATGCGGTCGTCATCGGGAACACGCGTCGGGTTCGCGCTTCATAAATCAAGGTCGTATTTGAAGGCTTGCGTGCTCCCACGGAGCGGATTGTCATCTCACGCGTTGCGCGGTTTTCCTGGAGGCGCGGACGCGCCCACGCCGACGTTTGCCGGCGTCCAAGAATAGCCGCATCTCCGTTGTTCGTTCGAAACCGAGACGGATGTACATCGGCTCCCCAAACGCCGAAGCGTGGAGGAGCATCACGTGGGTTCCGCGCGCCCTTGCGAATCGAATCGCTTCGCGCACGATGCGAGCACCGTGCCCGCGGCCGCGATGGGCCGGCTCGGTGAACATCGAGAGAAGGTACGCAGCCGTGGTCCCTTTCCAGTTCGGCCTCGGCTGAACTTGCATGAGCCAGACACAACCACTCGCGACGGGCTCCTCTCCGACGTCGACGATGAAGCCGGCGAACCGATTCGACTTCATCTGCGTCTGCGCCCAACGACGGTACGTGCGGTCCGCGACGTCGAGGTCCGCTCTCGGGATCTTCGCGATTGCCTTCCACATGCCCCGGCGATGGCGGACGAGGAGATCCAAATCCCCCAGGGTTGCCCGACGGACGATTCCGCGAACCACGGTGCGCGGATTCGGAGCGGGGACTTGTCTCTTCCGCATCCGCAACGTGTTAACCTTGTTTAAGGTTGATTTCCTCGACTCCTGATGTGGGATTGCACTGGCCCCCGATCCCGCGGAATCTTCATCTGGACTCCGCGCCTCTCACGCGCGTGTCCTCCGACCCGAGGATCCTGGTGGCTGTCTCGGGCGCCTCCGGTATGGAGTATGCCCGGCGCCTCATCGAGATCCTCGGAGACAGTGCAGACGTCGTCACCACGAAGGACGCCCAGGCGGTCATCGAGATTGAAACCGGTCTCACGACAAAGGAATTCGCCGCAAGGGCACGGTCGAGTTATGGCGAGGACAATCTGGCAGCGGCGCCTGCGTCGGGCTCGTCTCTGTTCCGCGCCGTTGTGGTGGTGCCGTGCAGTGGGACGACGCTCGCAAAGATCGCCACAGGCATCGCCGATAATCTCGTCACGCGAGCCGCCGCGGTGGCGATCAAGGAAAATCGGAAACTGATCCTGGTCCCTCGCGAGACCCCCGTCGGCGCAATCGCGCTGGAGAACATGCTGAAGCTCGCGCGCCTCGGCGTCGTCATCATGCCCGCGTCCCCGGGATTTTACGGGAAGCCGAAGCGAATCGCGGACCTGGTCGACTTCGTCGTCGCACGAATCCTGGACCACCTCGGCGTCGATCACTCGATCGGCGTCCGATGGAGCGGCCCGGAATGAAACCGTTCAGAGATGGGCGGACAGGTCCAGGTACTCGTCGAACTCGGCATTGAGTCGCCTGATGTCCTCGTCGGAGAGGACTCCGGGCGAGACCCGCGCAATCACGGTCACCCCGTGCACGAAGGCCATGTCGTTTGCCTTCCGGAGGAATCGGATGACGTCGGCGAGAGAGGACTCGGAGATGATCTGATCCAAGCCGTCGTACAAGATCACCCCGCCCTTCCGTTCCCGCGTTACCTGCAGGATCGGCCGCAACCCGACGGGATCGAGTTCCTTCGGATCGATCGCATCGGCCCCGTGACCCGAGACCTGGACGACGGGGACGTCCTTCACGCCAAACTCGAGGCGCATCCGCTCCGCCGCCGCGGACGTCATGCAGATCGCGGGCCGACCCAGTTTCGTGAGGTCCCTCAGCCATGCGAACCCGATCGCCGGATTGCTCGCGACGACGAGGTAGCGCCTGCCCTCATCCAGATGACGCAGGAATTCGCTGCAGTTCGAGCAGGGGGCCGCGCGCGGGTCGGTCCCCTGCGGGACGGTCTGCACCTCACCGCACGACTCGCATCGCATCGAGACGTCGGTGGTCGTCCGATCGGCCTCGACGGTGATTGGGGTGCGGCAGTTCGGGCATTGGGTCAGGCTCGCGGCGCACGATAGGTGATACATCGCGCCGCACGTGCACCGGTATGTCGGGTCGGCCTCGAGGATCTCGCGTTGGCAATGCGGACAGGTTCCGAGGACGCCCCCAGCCTCCGGGGGGCCCGTCGGGATTGCGACCTTCTTGACGACGACCTGCTCCTCCTCGCTCTCAACGGAGGCCGCGCGCTCGACCTTTCCGGAGTAGTAAGCCCGCGTCCCGAATCCGAGCACCAGGGTCAGCGTGATGGCAAACAGCCAGTACTCGAGCCCGGAGACGAAGACGCGGACGCCGAGGATCCACGTCGCCGTCGGGACGAAATAGGCCAGGACGAGAAGCCCTATGGCCAAGGCTCCGATCCGATGGAGCCACTTGGCCTTATGGACCGCGAGCCGATACGCCGCGGGATGGGATTCGCGGTATCTCAGGTACGCGCCATGCTGAACGCGCGAAATCGCATACGAAGCGACGAGCATGACGGCGAACAGGACCTGAGGGTTCTCGAACACGTCAAACGCCGCGTAGCGAATCGTCTCGTTCGGAATCGAGGACGCATTTCGCGTCGAACTGTAAAACAGGATCTCCCCGCCGGGAGTTCGGATCGCTTGAAGCCCCCCGGATCGGACGACGGGGCTCGAGAAGCTCAGGGGGCCCACCAGATAGTGGGTATCGTCCTGGACGACGTCTCCCTCGTAGAAGGAGGGCGCGTGGAGCGTGAAGTCACGAATAAAGAATCCCCGAGCGCTGCCGGTCGCGTCCGATGTGAAGTTCAATCGGAGTCGCACCCGGTCGCCGAGGTAGCTGGTCAAGTTGACCCGCACATTGGACCAAACGCCGACAGCCGTCTGCGGCAGGTCCGGACTGGTTCCGAACAAGAGGTTCGTCCAATCCGTAAATGCGGGCGCGTGGGCGATCTGAAGTCGGAGCCGATCCTGGGCATCCGCGACTTGGCCGGTGTAGTTGAATGTGGCCCAAGCCTGCGACGCGAAACGCAGGTCGAACGGGACGTAGACGGCCGAGGAAATCGCCCGGACGGGGTCCGCCGTCGTCCGAGCGGCCGCCACGGTGTTGTTGCCATACGTGCCCGTTGCGGGGTTTCCAGCCCAAAGGGCTTCGCATGGGGATGGGACACCGGCCGGACAGCCCGGCGCGGGAACGATGTTCCAGCCGCCCTCCACGAGGAAGGGCCATCCCGGATACAGGCCCGAAGCGTTCAGGTTCGCTGGCTGAGCGGCCTCATACCAAAAGACGCGGTAGAGCGAATCGGCGAGTGATTCGGTCGGGAGCGGCACGCGGGCACTTCGCGTCGTCGTGTTTGCCTCGAAGAGCATGCGGATCTCGACATCGGCGGATGTGCTGAGGTTCGTGTTCGCAAGGCCGGATGTGCTCCGCGAAAAGCCCACCGCGGGATCCGGGTTCTTCTCTCGGAGGTCGAAGGGCCACAGCCGCATGTACTGCACGAGCGTTCCTTGTCCGCCGGACCCCTCGAGGACGTTCTCGACCCGGTCCGTGTAGTTTGCGCCCTCTGCGGCTTCCAGGACGCCGTCTCCGTTCGCGGAGGTCGCTGCGCCTTCGAAGGGAAAGCCGCGCGGGATCTGACCGTATTCGTCGAACAGGTGCAGAATTTTCGCGCGGAGGTCCGCCGCCTTGGCTCCCGTGAGCGTCCACGTCACGTGGCCGCCGCCATTCAGGTCGGAGGTTCCGAACAGTTCGTAATCCGTCGTGACGACCATGTGGCCGACGGGATTCTGGCCGACCGCGGGGGCGAAGACACTCCAGAACACCAGAAGGAAGGCTACCACAGCGAGGACGGCTGGGCGCGCCGAACCCATAAACGCGAAGGAAGGCTCCCGTCGGATAAAGGCTTGCTCTGCGTTTCGCAATCCAACACCGACGCCTCCATTCGAAAAGATAAAAACCGGCCTTGAGTATCGTGGCCCCGTGGTTCCGCAGGATTTGTCGAAGCTGCTGGCGGGCGGCGTCGACCTCGACCAGGAATTCGAGCGGGCCACGAGGACCCTTGAGTCGATTGGCCTCTCAGGATATGAGGCCCGCGGATACATCGCGCTCGTCGCCCACGGCTACGGCAGCGCGGAGACCATCGCCGAGACCGCGAAGATCCCCCGGACCTCGGCGTACAAGGTCTTGCAGAGCCTGTGCCAGAAAGGATTCGCCATCTCGACCCGCGGGCGTCCGACAATCTTCAAGCCGGAGGCGCCCAGCAAGGTCAAGGGACGCGTGATCGACCACCTGGAGGACACGTTCGCGAAGCTCGACATGCTCCACGAGGTCCTCCGGGCGAAAGGGGAGCCGCAACTCGTCTACACGATCGTCTCGAAGCCGCGCGTCCTCGAGAAGATCGGCGAGCTGATCGACCAGTCGTCGGAGACGTGCATCGTGTCGACGCCGACCTTCTCGGAGATCCGGGAGAACGTCGGGAAGAAAATCGAACAGGCGATCGCGCGCGGGATCCGATTCACCATCATCACGGAGCCCGGTCAGAAAATCCCGGAAGGGGCGAGCGTCGTGAACCGCAAAGGCCTGATCGCGACGGACGTGATCGTGGACGGTTCCGCGGCCTTGATCGCGGCGCCGGACCTGTCCGCGTGCGGCTACACGGACAATGCGTCCCTATCGAGACACCTGGAGAACTTCCTCGAGATCATCATGAATCTGAAGGAGTGATGCCGGAACGTGGTCACATCCGCGCGCCCCTTTGACGTCGTCGTGATTGGCGCGGGCCCGGCCGGCGGCTACCTCGCGGGCAAAGTTGCGGAGGCCGGATATGAGGTCGCCCTTGTCGAGGAGCACCGCGAGATCGGGGAGCCAATCCAGTGCGGTGGCCTCGTCACGCCGCGCGTCTTCGAATACGTGGACTGCAAGGAGACGATCATTGGATCGGTCCATGGCGCCGAGCTCTACTCGCCCACCGATGCCGTACGGAAAGGAGCCCACACATTCCTCGGAGCGCAGGCTCAAGCCGCCCAGCGGGAGGACGGTAGCGTCGAGATTTCGATTGACCAGGACGGGGAGCCGCGGAAACTGCACTGCAAACTGCTCGTCGGCTGCGACGGCGTCCGCTCGAACGTGGCGAAGTGGTTCAACATCCTCCGACCGAGGAAGATCCTGCCCGGCTTTGAGGTGGAGATGACCGGAGTCCGAGGAGACCCCGGATTCGTGACGCTGTTCATCGGGAACGAAATCGCCCCGGGCTTCTTCGGATGGATCATCCCGAGCGGCGACACGGCTCGAGTGGGTCTGTGCGTCGGCGAGGGAAATGCGTACGCGTATCTGGAGAAGATGCTGACTCGGCCCGAAGTGCGACAATACACAAAAGGCGCCCAGCCGATCCTCTACATCGCGGGCGGCATCCCGCTTGGCTTCCCTCGCCGCACGTACGCTGACAATGTGCTCGTCGTCGGAGACGCAGCGTGTCAGGCGAAGGCGGTATCCGGAGGCGGTATCTTCACGGCCCTCACCTGTTCGAACTTCGCGGCGCAAACCGCGATCGAGGCATTGGAGTCGAACGACTTCTCCGGCCGGGTGCTCCACCGCTACCATCGAGCGTGGACCAAGTCGATTGGAAAGGAACTTCGCAAGGACCTCGCCATTCATGAGAGCTTCAGCAAGCTCTCGGACGACCAGTTCGAGGAACTGTTCGATATCTTCGACAGCCCGGAGATGCTCCGCCTGATCGAGAAGAAAGGCGACATCGACTTCCCGTCCAAAGTTGGCTGGGCCCTCATCAAGGAGGATCCGAGACTCTTGAAGTATGTCGGGAAAGCCCTCCGGGCGATGATCGCGAAGAATGTCGGAATCTAGAGAGAATCGAGCCGCCGTTGGGCACAGATCACGTATTTGTCGAACCGATCCGTCGAGAAAGTTCTTCGGGTCAGAAGTGCATCACAGGCTCGTTGTTGTCTCCATGGGAGGCTCGAATTGAGCGGTTCCGACCGACCTGGTCGGAGCGAGCGCTCAGACTGAGGCGCCTTCTACGACTATTTCGCATTCTGCTCCCCGCCCTGCTCGCTCTCATGACGGCTATCCTCATCGAGTTTTGGAATAGCGTGCGGCTTCGGACCCTGCTTATCGAGTATCTCGTAATCGCGGTCTATGGATTCATGTACACATTCTTCTGGCT
>VBMB01000087.1 GCA_005878525.1 Methanobacteriota archaeon | reverse complement strand
TGTCGACGTTGTCCCCGAAGTCGATCGTCCGGTACCTGCGGCGAGCCGTGAGTAGGTCGCCGTCATCGAACGGGGCGTCGAAGCCTTCCGCGTCCGCGATCTTCAGGGAGTCCGCCAAGAGGAGGTCCGCGACATCGGCGGTGGGTGGCGTCAGGACCACGTCCACGTCTTGCCGGCGGGTGACCCACGGAATCATCCCCGTGTGGTCGAGGTGGGCGTGGCTGATGAACATCCCGTCTACGGGAGGGGCGGGCATCGGGTACTGCGGCGGATCGCGAGGCAGCAGCCCGTAATCGAACAGGAGCGAAGTCGGTCCCTTCTTCAGGATCATCCCAAGGCGGCCGACCTCCGAGGCGCCGCCGAGAAACTGAAAGTCCATCGGTTCCGCCGTCGATGGTCCCGGAGTCTATAAGACCTTCGCACTGCCGGGGAGGAAGAGTCGCTGGCAGCGGATCGCGCGCGCCATCCGACGGCGGCCGAGGAGGATCATCGCAGCGTCGAGCAGTCGGTCGGACCCGAAGAACCGATCGGCGAAGCGCTTGATCCGGACCCCTTCGGCCAAGGGCCCGCCAACGGCCGTCCTCCAGCGCGTCTCGTACGCGTCGAGCGGCGTGCCGTCGAGGAGATGGTCCGCCGCGGTCAGGCCCGCGAAGCGACCCGCGATCATGGCCACGTTATTCCCGCCGCCGTTCGTCGCCATGACCATCCCGGCGGCGTCGCCGACCAGCATGACGTTGCCCTTCACCGTCCGGGGCGGCGGCCCGAGGACTGGAACGAAACCGCCCGTCGCCTTCCCGGGCTCGAGGCTACGAGATGTGACGAACTTGTTGAACAGCTCGCGCAGGTTCCCGCGGAAGCGCTCCCAGGTCCCGAGGCCAACGTTCGCGCATCCCGCCTTCGGGATGATCCACGCATATCCGCCCGGCGCGAGGTTGCCGAAGAACATGTCCGTCGCGTCGCTGAAGTCGCCCTCCGCGGTCGCGCTCATCGCGGGCGCCGAGACCGGCCACTCGAGCCCGACCGACTTCGCGACGGTCGACCGCGGGCCGTCGGAGCCGACGACCACCTTCCCCTGGAATGTCCCGCGGTTCGTTTCGACCTCGTCCCCTCGCACGCGGACCACGGTCGTCTCCGTCATCAGCTCCGCGCCCTCTTGCACGGCCTGCGCGGCAATCCCCTGGTCCATCTTGTCGCGCCGGACGGTGAAACCCTGGAACGGGATGTCGTACCGCCGACCGTTCGGGGACCAGATCCGGATGACGGGGGTGTCCATTTCACGGACGCGATAGGGGACCTCCATGAGATCCTCGAGTTCCGTGACGGTCGGGAAGATCGCGCGGACCTCCTCGTTGTGGGCGACATACTCGCCACACTGGACCGGGACGCCAATCTCCTTGCGCTTGTCCAGGAGGAGGACCCTCAGGCCGCGACGCGCGGCATACCGAGCCGCCGTGGCACCGGCGGGTCCCGAGCCGACCACGATCACGTCGTAGGGCGAGGGCATCGCGCCGCCCCCTCACGAGTCGCGCGAGAGGACGTAGTCGACGAGTTGAGCCATGCTCGCTTTCGCGTCGCTCTCAGGGAGCGGGTCGAGGGCCTTCTTCGCGAGCTGGCCGAAGGCGAACGCCTCCGCGGCGGCTTTCTCAATCGCGCCGGAATCCCGGAGGAGCCCAAGCCCCCGCTGGACGTCCTCCTCTCGTTTGCGGCGCTTCGCAATGAGACGCCCCAGCGAGCGGACATCAATCGAGCTCCCGTCGTTCAGGGCGTGGATCGCGACCAGGGTCACGTTCCCCTCCCGCAAGTCCGTGCCCGTGCGTTTCCCGAGACGCGCGCCGTCCCCGATGACGTCGAGGATGTCGTCCACGATTTGGAAGGCAATCCCGAGGTTCAGGCCGTACTCGCCGACGGCCTCGATGTCCTCGAGGCGGGCCCGGGCAATGAGCCCGATGATCTTCGCTCCCGCCATGATCGGCAGGGCCGTCTTCCGGGTGATGATGTCGACGTACTCCTGATGGCTCACGCTCGTGTCGAATGCGTGGCGTTTCTGACGAATCTCTCCCTCCGCCAGGGCGGCGCACGCGTCTGCGGTGAGCTCGACGATTTCGGCATCAAACTTCCCACCGATGCCGAAGGCCTTCACGAAGAGGAAGTCGCCGGTGATCAAGGCGTTCTGCAGCCCGAACTTCTTGTACGCGGTCAGGCGCCCGCGGCGCATCTCCCCGCCGTCGTTGATGTCGTCGTGGATCAGGGTCGCGGAGTGGATGAGCTCGAGGGCCGCGGCGAGGTCGATGGCTTGCGAGACGTCTGTGCCGCCCAGGGCCCGGAATGCGAGGAGGGTGACCATCGGGCGGATGCGCTTGCCGCCGGCATCGATCACGTACCGGGCGATGTCATGGAGGAGGGGTTCCTCGGAAACGATGCTTCGCCGGATCTTCGCCTCGACGAGGGCCATCTCCTTGGCTACTCCAAAATCCAAGGAGGTCGTCATCAAGGCGGTCCCAATCCGTGCTATCGCCCCGACTTATATAACCATTTCCGGCGTATGCTGAGGTGACTTTCGCGGGTGGCAACGGGCCTCCAGGGAAACCGGAGCGAACCCGTGGGCCGGGGCGACCGAAACCGTTCACTGCCCGCGGGCCGCTTCGCCGGCGACTTCGATAATCGCCCGGGTCGGAACGGTCCCGTTGCTGGCCACGTGCTTGATCGCCGGCGCGATCGCCTCGAGGAACGTGTGGATCATGTCGTCGCGGTTGCCGATCCAGTCCGCCATCATCACGACGGGCATCATGATCGTCATGAACGGATAAACGAGGTTCTCGTCATGGATGTCGGTCGTCGCGAGGCGGATCGCCTTCGATGTCAGGTCGGCGATTCGGTGTAGGTGACCGTCGTAGTCCTCGATCGTCAGGTGGGGGTTGTAGTTCCGGATCGACGTGAGTTCGCGGAGCTCCTTCTCCCGCATCGCGATCAGAGAGAGGTTGGCAATCCCATTCCGGAGGTCGTGGTGGATGCTCACGACATGGTCCATCAGGATGACCGCGGCGTCGTAATAGTACCACCCGGCCAGGAAGTTCTTCATCCGCCGGATGTCGTACGCCTGGTCCGTGAAGGCCATGTCGATCAGGTTGTGCCGACTCGCGGCGGAGACGTGCCCGCCGAGCTTCTCCCACCAGTGCATCGTCTCGTCCGGCGCGTAGAAGGCCTCCGTAATCTTCTCCATCCGCGCGATCGAGAAGTTCGGCTCCTTCTCGAACATGGACAGCGCCTGGCCCAGGGCTACCCGCTCGTCCATGATCTCCATCTGGTAGAAGTAGTCGTGACCGTGCGGCGAGTTGTTCCACAGGACGTTGAACCCTCGCACGATGTTGCTGATCAGGTCGAACAGCGGGATTTGCTCTTGACGAAGCATCGTCACGAGGCGTTTCGTGAAGCTGGTCGAGTCGAAGTCCGGATCGAGCATCGAGCTGAGGACCATGTGGTGGAGGTCTTTCGCCTCCAGATAGGAGTAGTTACCTTTGTCGATCAAGTCGTCCAGGATGCCGATGACGCATTCCCGGAAAATCTTCGCCGTCATCGCGCGCTGCAGGTTCTCCGACGTCATGTGAGCGCTGTACTGCTCCGTCATCATCGTCGCCCCGGCGGCGAACCGCAACGTCTGGAGGTAGTTCCACACCTCCCCCTGGTCTTCCCAGAACGCGCCGGGTGGGATGTTTGGCGGTCGGAGTGGGAGGCCCTCTGGCGGGGCGTTCTCCTTGAGCCGCTTGAGGGTCGCATGCACGCTGGAGATGTGGTCCTTCAGCGAGTTCTTGTCGAAACCGAAGTCGTGGAAGTCGAACAGGCCTTCCGCGTACCCGCCCAGGCGGAGCACCGTCCGGGAGAGGAGATCGAGATCCTCGGGGTTGATGCCGAGCGTACTGTATGACTGTGCAGGCAAGGGATCGAAAGAGATGTCCTCGTAAGCCCATATGAAGGGGGACCCGTTGGTTCTCCGTTACGATTATTATTGCTGAGAACACCCGGTCCGCATCGGCTATGGAATCGCTTCAGATAACAGGCGGGGACCGCTTAAATAGCCTCGAGGGAGGCTAGTGTATGTCCAGATCGGGTGAGCGTCCCTGGCGGATGCAACAAGCATTGTAACCTACCTGAGCGCGGCGAGCGCGCTCTTTCTGTCGGCCGTGATCATCGTCGCGATCGCACGGCAGAAGACCGGCCGGCCGTTCCAGAAGCATGTCTTACTGTTCGCCGTCTCCCTCCTCGTGTGCGCAATCATCTCCAACGTCTTGATCAGCATTTACATCACCGAGCCGGGGCAGGGTTCCGCGCCGGCGCTTCAGGCGGGGATCGTCCTGTCGAAACGCGTCCAGGCGACGTTCGACTACATGTTCGGCATTACGATCGGCGCCTTCATCGTCGTGGCGACCACGGCGGGAATCACCTCGCGCAAGGACTTCTTCCATTACATGACGAACGAATTCCCGAATTCGTACGTGTTCTATGTCTTCATCATGGTTGTGACGATCGTCACGATCCTCGTCTCCCCCGTCCAAGTCGTCCAGGTGAATCCGACGTTCATTTCGTTCGAGCCGTACTTCCTCTTCATCAACGGCTTCGCCGTTGCGACCCTCATCTTGTACGCGCCGTACCGGTTCATCGTCCACATGCGGCGGACGAACCCCGACGAGGAAGTCCGCCGAGACACATTCCTCATCATCTTCGGAATCTCCGGCTTCGCGGTCGGCGAGCTTCTCTTCGAGATCCTCTTGCCGAACTTCGGGCTCGACCTGCGGGCACCCGGTTTCATCGTCGAGATGGCCCTCGTCGGGCTCATCGCCTTTGGGGTCCGTGAGAAGTCGTTTTTGCAGGAGCTCATCGTCCCCGAGGCGGAGGCGCACTTGCTCACGAAGCCGACGTACACGTTGGATCGGGGCCACACGTACGCGGTCCTCGAGCGGGACGCGAGCCAAGCATTCGAGATCTTCAAGGACTTCGTGACGCACGGCACGCAGGGGCTGTGCATCACCCGACGCGCGCCGAAGGCCGTCATGACGGAGTACGGCCTCGAGCGAACGCCAATCCTGTGGCTCAGCCGGGTGGCGACGGAAAAGAACGCGGTGCGTCCGAGTCCCCCGGAGAAAGTCGCCCTCGCGGTGGAACACTTTATCGAAGTGAGCGAGAATCCCGTCGTCTTGCTCGACGGCCTTGAATACCTCGTGTCTCACAACGATTTCGGGTCTGTGCTCGCGCTCGTGCACGACCTGAACGAGTCCGTCGCAATGCGAGAGGCGATCCTTCTCATCCCGTTCGACCCGACGGCCTTCAATGAGCGCGAGATCGCCCTCGTCCGGCGCGAGGTACGCCTCCTTGGCCCGCTGGCCGAGGAATTCGGGCCGATGGCGAAGGTCTCCCGCTAGGCCGCGACAAACCCTTTTATCACGCTGCCGAGGTGCTCGTCTCCGTGGACGACCCTGAGCTGGCCGCGATCCGGGCCCGAAAGCTGCGGGAGCTTATGACGGCCTCTTCGCCCAAGCCCGTCACCAGCGCCTGGTCCGGACCGATTCAGCTCACGGACATGACGTTTGACGCGGAGATCCGGAAAGCGGGTCTCATCCTCGTCGATTTCTGGGCCGAGTGGTGCGGCCCGTGCCACCGGGTCGCCCCGATCCTCGAGCAGGTCGCGAGCGCCCACGCGGCGAGCCTCCGCCTCGGAAAGCTGAACGTCGATGAAAGCCCGCGGACTGCGGAGCGATTCCGAATCACATCGATCCCGACGATG